>NZ_CP031467.1:3020666-3322733 GCF_003368325.1 Paraburkholderia caffeinilytica
GCCGAAGTGGGCGGGATCGGCGACGAGATGAAGGCGTCCGCGGCCAAGCTCGACGATATCCAGAAGCGCCTGTCCGACCTGCTGCTCGGCGTGCCGAACCTGCCGCACGAAAGCGTGCCCGCGGGCAAGGACGAAACCGAGAACGTCGAAGTGCGCCGCTGGGGCACGCCGCGCCATTTCGACTTCGAGGTGAAGGATCACGTCGACGTGGGCACGCCGCTCGGCCTCGATTTCGAAACCGGCGCGAAACTGTCGGGCGCGCGTTTCACGTTGCTGCGCGGACAGATTGCGCGGCTGCATCGCGCGCTGGCGCAGTTCATGATCGACACGCACACGCAGCACCACGGCTACACCGAGGTGTACACGCCGTATATCGTGAATCCGGAGATTCTGTACGGCACCGGCCAGCTGCCGAAATTCGCCGACGACATGTTCCGCGTCGAGAAGGGCGGTGACGAGAACACGGTCACGCAGTATCTGATTTCGACGTCGGAAATTTCGCTGACGAACACGGTGCGCGACAGCATTCTCGAAGCGGACACGTTGCCGATCAAGCTGACCGCGCATTCGCCGTGCTTCCGCTCGGAAGCGGGTTCATATGGCCGCGATACGCGCGGGCTGATTCGCCAGCATCAGTTCGATAAGGTTGAGATGGTGCAGATCGTCGCGCCGGAAGCGTCGTATGACGCGCTTGAGGAGATGGTCGGTCACGCTGAGACGATTCTGCAGAAGCTCGAACTGCCGTACCGCGTGATTACGCTGTGCACCGGCGATATGGGTTTCTCGGCTGCGAAGACGTATGACCTGGAAGTGTGGGTGCCTGCGCAGAATACGTATCGCGAGATTTCTAGCTGTTCGAATACTGAGTCGTTCCAGGCTCGCCGCATGCAGGCGCGCTTCCGCAATGCGCAAGGCAAGCCGGAGCTGGTGCATACGCTGAACGGTTCGGGTTTGGCTGTGGGCCGTACGCTCGTGGCCGTGCTGGAGAATTTCCAGAACGCGGATGGTTCGGTGACGGTGCCGGTGGCGCTGCGTCCGTACCTCGGTGGGGTGGAGCGGCTGGAAGTGCCGGCGGCTTGAACGGCGCGAGGCTGATGCGCGGTTAATGCCGCTACCGATTGCCAAGTCTCCTTGAAATTTTTTTGACGAGGGGCTTGGAAATCGGATTCAGCTGTTCTATAATCTTTCTCTCCCAAGCAACGACCCGCTTGGATCTGACTCAGTAGCAACCAAGCGGCACTGTCGCTGTGAGTCGGAAGACCCGGAAAGGTGGCAGAGTGGTCGAATGCGCTGGACTCGAAATCCAGTGTACCTTTAGGGGTACCGTGAGTTCGAATCTCACCCTTTCCGCCAAATTTAAAAACCCCCGCTGAACGAAAGTTCTGCGGGGGTTTTTGCTTTTGGGGTGGTCGATGAAGCGCATTCGGTACGACGTGCGGATCAACCTGCTGCTTTCGAATACATGATAGGGCATCGACTCGAGATCCATTTGTTCAGGGACCGGGAACGCGTTTCCGCAATAGTCGATTTCGACATAGCTCAGATGTCCCGAATCATTGGCGAACAAAAGTATTTCTAGTGAGCCGGTGTTGCCGTCCTTGGCCAGATCACGAAAGTCGGCTTCGAATACCAGACCATAGCCGTACCCACTTGGGACTATTCTTGGCGCGCGTTCGGGCGCAGCCATTGATAGCGTGAAACTGTTGCAACCACATTCGCACACTTTGACGATGCCCGCGTTCGTGAACCGGGCCGCGAGCGCTTCGCGATTTGGGAATTGGCAACGCTCCAGGATAAATGCAATCCAGGCGGCGGCGCGGTGAACGTCATTCTTCGCGTGGCTCATAGAAGAGGGGCGGTGCAAATGTCAGGTGTTGTCGGCGCGGGAGGTTTTGCGTTTGACGGCCCATTTGTAGCGTTCAACCAGTCGGGCAGCAGCGGCCAGAGCTTGCTCCCGCCAACGATCCTCGACGGCTCGAATGTGGATATCCTCGCGCGCCAACGCATAAGGGGCCCAATGCGCTCGAACTTCGCCCACAGGCAAATGATTGCTCTCCGACGTAATGGCGCGGAACAACTGGAACTCAGGTTCGTTTTCGGCCCTTGTCCAGGAAGCGAGAGGACACATTGCACGAGCCGTTTCGATCACGCCCAATCTACCGCTAAGCAAATCCTTTGCTCGGGCGTGAATCTTTCGGCAATGCTTTCGCCAGAGCGCCTCGTTTGTAATTCCCATTGGCGTCGGGAAAGTTGGTTCCATCGGCTTCCTGTAGTTGATCCGGAATTAAGCCATTCGTCGAGGGCGATTCGTACGTGGACGTCGAGCGTTCGAAATGGCGGCTAAAGCCGCCATGATCATGCTTAGTGTTGTGTTTCGTCAGTTGGCTCGAGGGCGTTCGGCAACTTCAGTAACTTGTTTCCTTGACCGCCGTGCCATCAGCGATCCTGCGAGCATTCCGCGATACAAACCCACATCAGTCTTGGCCCGTCGCTCCGACTGACACGCTATTCCTTCCAGCGCAAGGATCAATTGCTCGTTGTCATCCGCTGACCAGCCGCCAATCCGGACCGACTGCGCAATGGCCGCTAACCGTCCAAATTGCTGGACATAAAATTCCCCCGCGCTTGCCGCTGCATCGAGCAGACCTTCGATAAACTCATCGTGCGTACGGGGTTTGGAAAGAGACGAAGGGGTATTTGAAGAAGTCACAAGACACTCCCGTTACATGATTGAGCCGCTATCGCGCGGCCATGTGCGGGTAGGTGATTCGAGCTGTCAAACTCGGCCACCTTTGTCCAGGCGACATCCAAAAGTATAAATCACCGCACCCAGCTAGAGATCAACCATCCAGGCAAATCGGAATCTTCTTCACGCCCCTTGCGGTTCATAGATACGCAAGTAGGATCGCGCGTCTCACAACCGAACGAGGCAGCGTTTCACCCGCCCCGACGGTGTCCGTCGAATCGCATCAAGTCAACCCATAACCCCCGCCTCAAAAGCCGTGCCAAACAGAAAGCGTCGCACCCGTATCGTGCGAATGGAGAACCGCAACCCGTGCCGTTCCAGAAAAGACCCAGTCGTCGACGATCAACGACAACCTTCGCTGCGGTTGCGCGCCGAGCGTTAGAGTCGCGTTTGGCAACTGGACTATTGAGAGCTGCGGCGCGGTCGATGGCCCCAGATTGAGATAACTCGATGCCTGCTGCGGCGCCGCCTCAGGCGTTGGCGTTGGCCTGGCATTCCCGGCGGCAAATCGAAAATCGCGGGTCGCCTGCGTGCTATAGAAACTTTCGATCTGCGCGTAAAACGGCTTTCTCCGATCCGACTGATATTCCATGTCATAGCGGTGCAAATACCGTTGCGGTTCCGGAATGGGCGGAACAACCGTCTCGGGTAGCGACGCGATACTCGCAACGGTCATCTCTTCGGCCGAATCGATGACAAGGTCGCCCGCGAACGCATATTGGCTCAGCATAAAAAATATTGCGCCGACAATCCTTTCGCTCAGGCAGGTCATGACCATGCCTCCAATGAAGGAATTGAAACGTCACGTTACTGACCGTTACGCCTAAGTGGACCGCCGACCGCCCCTGCAGTTTTGCTTTAATCAATACATTGTAGTCAGCCCTTCGCTTCTGGCTAGCAATGTATGCAGCGCCCTCCGTGCTCCGGAGATTGAGGTGGGACGCGGTACGGCCTGGCGCACGAATTGAAAGCAATTAGAAATAAATATGACGCTTTTTTGTCAGAAACATTCCCGACTGAATTCGATGTGCGCAGCCACTGCCTATTAGATCGATTCGCGTTCTCGATCCGCCGAACGACGGTGAAAAATAAGTGGCACTTCCCGAGTCGTCTGAGTGCCTGTAAAGTCATACAGCGTTTTCGCGTCGGGTCTAAAAATACCGACACCAAACGCATAGCCACAACGATGTCCCGAATAGTTTGCAAGACCGGTGTTGTAAAACAGGCTTCAAAAGGGGATTCACATGTCAGTCGGCAATTCGGTCGTTGACACGACCAAAAGCAGCACGAAATACAAAGTCATCAAGTGGTCGATTATCGGGTTGTGCATTGCTATCGGCGCACCGCTCGCCATTTTGCTGGTCAAGGGCCTGGTCGGCCTGATCCTCGCGGCGGTGATCGGGCTTGCGGCGATCAACTTCGGTCCCGTGCTCGCCATGAAGTTCGCGAACCAGAAGGTCAAGATGTTCGTGAACGAAGCGAAGTCGAACCCGATCGAGACGCTCTATAACGAGCTGGCCGAAAAGCAGGAAGGCGCCGAGCGGTTCAAGAAGAGCATCACCGACTTCCGCACCGAAGTAAAAAACTTCGAAGATAAAACCGCGCAGTTCAAAAAGCAGTATCCCGAAGACGCCGCGCGTTTCGAAACCCAACTCGCGACGATGAAAAAACTGCTGGCGTTTCGCGAGGGGCGCTATAAGCAGGTACAGGACGAACTCAAGCGATTTTCCGACGCGATCGACCGGGCCAAAGCACTGTGGGATATGTCGCAATCCGCGCAACGCATGAACAAGATTGCCGGCATGCAATCCAGCGACACGTTCGCGCAAATCAAGACGGACGCCGCGCTCGATTCCGTGATGAACTCGGTCAACAAGGCATTTTCCGAAATGGAAACGTCGCTGATGGAAAGCGCGGAAGTGCAGCAAGCCAAGGCCGCTACCGAGCTGGGCGCGATCAATCCGCCCGCCCAGCAACTGGGCTCGCCCGCAGCGCCCAAATAATCAGGCGCGCGTCGCTCGACCACTCAACTCGATCGAAAAACAATGAAGAAAATTCTGGCTTCGGTTCTTTTCCTGATCTTGCTCGCTGCCGGTTGGTATATCCACGAGGGCGGCCTGAAAAATCCGCTTAACACCGGCCAGAGCGCCGACAAAGACACCGTCGCGGTGAGCGGCGGAGGGAACGGCGGGGTGAACGGCGGGGTGAACGGGATAGACACCGGCAACCCCGGCAACGCCGACAAAACACCGGCCCCGAGCAACCCGGACGGTTTCGTGCCCAACAAGGACACGCTGAAGTCGATCCTGAGCAACGGCGTCGTACGCGTCAGCGTCGAAAATCCCTCGCGGCCGTTTTACTCGGAAGACAACGGCAAGCCGCAAGGCTTCAACGTCGACTTCGCCAACCTGCTGTTCGCCCAGAAAGAGTTCACCTCGGGCGACCATCCGACCATCGCGGTCGACACGCATCACGGCGTGGACACGTATCCGGCGGTCCCGGATCAACTGACGAAAACCGACAAGCAGGGCAACACCGTCGTCGACGTCGCCATGGACGGCCTGACGTTCCCCGACAACACCCCGAGCGGCGTGGTCTATTCGATTCCCTATGTCGAGGACTTCGGCTATTCGTTGATTGTCGCCAAGGGCTCGCCGGTCCGCTCCGCAGCCGATCTGGCGGGCAAAACGCTCGGAGTGCTGCAGGGCGATCCGGACGTGAAGGCGTTTGTGCAGAAAGCGTTTCCGAATAGCAAAATCGTCGAGCTATCGGATGCGAGCATCGAGGGGCAGCGTTCCTGGATGTCGCACTTCCTGGACGAGCATCAAGTCGACGCCATCGTCTACGACTATCCGTTCGGCGTATCGGAGATCAAGGGCACCGACCTGACGTTCGCGGTCACGAAGCTGGACGGCTCCAACCTCGCGTACAAGATCGGCGTGCGCAAGGAGGACAGCGCGCTGCTGATTTACCTGAACTCCGCGATTGCGAAGGTGAAGCAATCGCCGGCCTATCTGGACCTGCTGCGTAAATACTTCATCAGCGACCAGGTGCTCACCACCGCTGCGACCGGCGGCGAGAAGACCTACGTGGTCCGCTCCGGCGACACGCTGAATGCCATTGCCGCGAGCCAACTGGGAAGCGGCGCGCGGTTTGTGGAGGTGCAGAAGCGCAACAACCTGCCGAACCCGAACCTCATCCTGATCGGGCAGCACCTGATCATTCCGGTGCGCTGACGCGGTAGGTTTTCATGCCGGGCCTTCGCGGCCCGGCGACGCCGAGCGCAGCCATTACAGTACATACATGCGCTGCTCAGCCCGACAATCGAAAACATCAATAAGTTATGCTGACTTATTGCCGGATTCAGACATAACAGCGCTCCTCAGACGGTTCGCTGCCAATGCTGCGGACTCGCGACGCATACGCGTTTCCCGGCTCGGGGAGGCTGTCTGGCGATCCTCTGTACAATTGGACGATCGTCATCATCGACCCACCTCGACCGAATTCATGGCCATTACCTACAAGACTCCTGACGACATCGCCAAGCTGCGCATTTCCGGCCGCCTCGCGGCCGACGTACTGGCGATGATCGGCGAGCACGTCAAGGCCGGTGTCTCCACCGACGAGCTTGACGCACTGTGCAACGACTACATTGTCAATACACAAAAGTCGATTCCGGCAAATGTTGGCTATTTGGGTTTTCCGAAGACGGTATGCACGTCCGTCAACCAGGTGGTGTGCCACGGCATTCCCAACCGCAGCGAAATCCTGAAAGACGGCGACATCATCAATATCGACGTCGCGATCATCAAGGACGGTTATTTTGGCGACACCAGCCGCATGTATTGCGTCGGCCAGCCGAGCACCGTGGCGCGCCAGTTGATCGACACGACCTATGAAGCGATGCTGGCCGGCATTCGCGAGGTCAAGCCAGGCGCTACGCTTGGCGACGTCGGCTACGCCATCCAGAAGGTCGCGCAGCGCGACGGCTTTTCTATCGTGCGTGACTATTGCGGGCACGGCATCGGCCGTGTCTATCACGAAGACCCGCAAGTGTTGCACTACGGTCAGCCGGGCCAGGGCGTGCGTCTGAAGCCGGGCATGGTCTTCACGATCGAGCCCATGATCAACGCGGGCCGCGCCGGCACTGCGGTGCAGCGTGACGGCTGGACGGTGGTCACCAAAGACCGCTCGCTGTCGGCGCAATGGGAGCACATGATCGCCGTGACCGAAGAAGGCTACGAGCTGCTGACGCCGTGGCCGGACGGCACCGGCGCTTACGAAGCGCCTTGAACGCAGTCGCCCGCGCGCCTGACGAACCGGCTATCAAGGCGGCAGGCGTGCGAATTGCTGCGCAGTGGGCGCGCGGCGCCTGCACCTTGAAGCGGCGCTGCGGTTCAATCCGGTAAATAAGGATTTGACTCGCGCGCCGGTTCGGTTAAAGCTACGCCTTAGGGTTTCAAGGGGTTTCCGTCTGCATGAGTCCGTCATTGACCGTTCGCCGTATCGCCGCTGATCAGGGCGCCGTTTTCCGCGAACTCCGTACTGCGTCGCTGCGGGAGGCGCCCTATGCCTTCGGCGAAACGCTAGAGGACGCGCTGTCGGCGGATGCCGCCACGTTCGACGCCACCGCTGCCGACCACGCTGTTTCGTTTGTCTTCGCCAGTTTCATCCTCTATACCGAGGGGCATCCTGCAGGACTGATCGAAGCCTATTTCGACGACTCCGCGGCGCGTCGCGCGTTCGTCTGCGAGTTGTGGGTGGCGCCGGCCGTGCGTCATCTGCGAGGCGGTGAACTGCTGGTCGACACCGCCAGTTCCTGGCTCGCCGGCGAAGGCGCGATGGAAATCTACGCCTGGGTCGCCGACGCCAACCGCAATGCGATGCGCTTTTATGAGGCGCTCGGCTTTGGTCCGACCGGCGAGCACCGGCGCGTCGCACGCGCGCCCGAGCAGGTCGAAAGCCTGCTGGTGCGACACGTGCCGACCACTTCGCAGGTATTTCAGCAGTGATCCCGCGAGCGGCGCGTCTGCCTGCCGCTCACTTCCCATCCCCATCCGCGTCGCTACAGCGTTCATCGCCGAGTTCATGGCCAGATAGGCGGCCTAAGCACGGCCTGAATGGCCGAGGCGTGGCCACGTCATGGGTATTCAGGCCGCAGTGCCGCGTTCTCTCGGCAAAAAAACTCGCTCGTCGCCTGGACGCCTGTAAAATACGCAAAATTTTTTGCCGAACGCTATGTCGCCCAAGAAATCGCCCTTTTTCGAACTCCGCAGCGGCTCTGTCGACACGCTCCTGTTTGTGGTCAAGACAACCGACCTCGACGCAATGCGTGCCGAACTGACCCGGCGCTTCGAGGCGACCCCCGAATTTTTCGCTAACGATGTCGTCGCGATCGACGTGCGCCGGCTCGCCGAGAACGAACGCGTGCCGCTCGCCGACATCGCGCAACTGCTCGACAGCGTACGCATGCGTCCGGTCGGCGTGGTGGCCAACGCGCACCAGACATGGGCAGTGGAATCCGCGCTGCCCTTGCTCGAAGCGCGTGACCGTCGCGGCGCTTCCGCAAAGTCCGCTGACGAAGAAGCCGCCCATGCGGCCGTGACGGCACCGGAAGCGCCCGCCACGAACGCGACGCTGCCGGACGATCTGTTCTCGGCAGCACCCGTAGCGGCCACACCGGCCACAGCCGCCGCGGTCGAACCCGCACCCGCGGCCGAGCCCGTGCGCCTCGCCACGTCGTCGCAAACCACCGTGGTCGACAAGCCGCTGCGCTCGGGCCAGCGCATCTACGCGAAGGGCGATCTGGTCGTGCTCGGTCTGGTGAGCTACGGCGCGGAAGTGATCGCGGAAGGCAACATCCATATTTACGCGCCGCTGCGCGGCCGGGCGTTGGCCGGCGTGCAGGGCAATCACGACGCGCGCATTTTCTGCACGTGTCTCGAACCGGAACTGATCTCGATCGCGGGCATCTATCGTACGACCGAGAACCCGCTGCCGGCCGACGTGCTCGGCAAGCCGGTACAGATCTGGCTCGAAGAAGAAAAGTTGATGATTGAACCGCTGCGGCTCACCTGATCGACGTGAAGCGCGCGCTGCCCTGAACGCACACGGCACGCGGGGCTTCACGGCAAATATGGCCGCACATAACTGACGAAATTGACGAACACAAGGTAAGGGTAATGGCAAAAATCATTGTGGTGACTTCGGGCAAGGGCGGCGTGGGCAAGACGACCACGAGCGCGAGTTTTGCATCGGCCCTCGCACTGCGTGGCAGCAAAACCGCCGTGATCGACTTCGACGTCGGCCTGCGCAATCTCGACCTCATCATGGGCTGTGAGCGCCGTGTGGTGTACGACCTGATCAACGTGATCCAGGGCGAAGCCAATCTGAATCAGGCGCTGATCAAGGACAAGAAGTGCGAGAACCTGTTCATCCTGCCGGCCTCGCAAACGCGCGACAAAGACGCGCTGACCATGGAAGGCGTCGAGAAGGTCATCAACGACCTGATCGCGATGGACTTCGAATTCATCGTCTGCGATTCGCCGGCCGGTATCGAATCGGGCGCGCTGCTCGCCATGCACTTCGCCGACGAAGCGCTGATCGTGACCAATCCGGAAGTCTCCTCGGTGCGTGACTCGGACCGTATCCTCGGCATCCTGTCGTCGAAGACCAAGCGCGCGATCGAAGGCAAGGAGCCGATCAAGGAACACCTGCTGATCACCCGCTACAACCCGAAGCGCGTGAGCGAAGGCGAAATGCTGTCGCTCACCGACATCCAGGAAATTCTGCGCATCGATCTGATCGGCGTGATTCCGGAATCGGAAGCGGTGCTGCATGCGTCGAACCAGGGGCTGCCGGCCGTGCACCTCGACGGAACGGACGTTGCCGAAGCCTATAAAGATGTCGTGTCGCGTTTCCTCGGCGAGCAGAAATCGCTTCGCTTTACCGATTACCAGAAGCCAGGGCTGCTGCAGCGCCTCTTCGGCACCAAGTAAGGGGAGCGCACGTAATGTCGATTCTTTCGTTTTTGCTGGGCGAGAAGAAGAAGTCCGCGTCGGTAGCGAAGGAACGCCTGCAGTTGATCATCGCGCACGAGCGCGCCGGCGGCCATGCGCCTGCCGATTACCTGCCTGCGTTGCAACGCGAACTGGTGGCCGTGATTTCAAAATACGTGAAAATTTCCAACGACGATATTCGCGTGAGCCTGGAACGCCAGGACGACCTCGAAGTGCTCGAGGTCAAGATCGAAATACCGCAGGCGGGTTCCGCTTAACCTGCTGCGCGCTCTGTTTCATTTCGTCGATGTGACGTGATGAGATGGAGCGCGTCGAAATAATCCGTTGCACTTCAACGTGCGCCGTTACACGCGCGCAGTCAGCGTCTTCCTTCCCTCGCGCATTAAACGGATAACGCCGCACTCGGTGTCTATCCAAAGAGGGAAAACATGAACAAGACCTTTCGCTTGCTGATCGCCAACGCTGTTCTGATCGCGGCTGGTGCGTCCGCTGTCGCCTCTGCTTCGGCCGAGGAAATCGTCGTGATCGCGCCGTCCGCACCGCCGGCCGTGCGTTACGAAGCCGTGCCGGCGCCGCGCGTCGGCTATGTGTGGGATCACGGTCATTGGCGTTGGGATCACGGCCGCTATGTGTGGGTCGCGGGCCACTGGCAGGCCGAGCGCGTCGGCTACCACTGGGTGCCGGGCCACTGGGTCGAACACGGCCCGAACTATCGCTGGGTCGAAGGCCACTGGGCGTAAGTCCGCAGGCTCCAGCAGCGTGCGGCACGGCGCGATCCATACCGCGCGTGCCGTTCCCTCCAGTTTGACGATACAGGCGTAGCGCATGCGCCCGGCGTAGCTGCACGCCGGTGTTTCAGAGGAACACGTGATGAAAAAGAATCTGCTTCTGATCGCCGTACTGGCGGTCATGCTCGCCGGTTGCGTGGTCGTGCCGGCGCGGCCGGTTTATATGCGCGCGCCGGCGGTTGTCGTTTACTGACGCGGGGCGCCGTCTTCAGCGGGTGCCTCGCCGGTGATCTCATCGACGGCCGCGGGTTCGGGCGCCTCGACTTCAGGTATTTCAGGTGCTTCAGGCACCGGCGCAGGTGCAGGCTGCGGCAGCGGCGCCATATAGCGCTCCGCCAGCGATTCATACAACGGCGGCGCGAAGAATCGCGCCACGCGGCTCGCAATCAACGCGGTGGCCATCAGCGAAATCACCAGTGCATGACCGTCGATCATTTCCATCACGATCACGAACGACGTAATCGGCGACTGCGTGACGGCGGCCAGATAGCCCACCATCGCGAGGGCGATCAGCATCGGCAATTGCATCGAGTCGAACACCATGTGCAGCAGATTGCCGAAGCCCGCACCGATCGACAGCGACGGCGCGAAGATGCCGCCCGGGATGCCCGGCAGATACGAGCCGACCATCGAGATCATCTTCAGGAACGGATAGAGCACGGACAGGTGCTCATGCCCTTCGAGCAGGCCACGCGCTTCCGCATAGCCGCTGCCGAAAGTCGTGCCGCCGGAGACGAGGCCGGCCAGCGCGATCACGAAACCGCACAGCGCGGCGAACGCGACTGGCCGCTCGCTGTGCAACTGGCGCAGCGGCGCCGGAATCCAGCGCGCGGTGTTCAGCAGCAGCCAGCCGAACACGCCGCCCGCAATACCGGTGACGATTGCCGTGAGCACGACGGCCACCGCCAGCAGATCGGGAAAGTGCGCGCCGATCTGGATGGTGCCGAAATAGGTGTAGTTACCGTTCAGCCCAAGCGCGATCACACCGGCGATGATGATCGCCGTAATCAGCACGCCGCTCGCACGGGCCTCGAAGCTGCGCGTGAGCTCCTCGATTGCGAACACGATGCCCGCCAGTGGCGTATTGAACGCCGCGGACAAACCCGCTGCCGCGCCCGCGAGCACCAGCTGCCGCTCGATCTGCGCGTTCGAGCGCGGATACAGCCGCCGCAGATTGAACATCAGCGCGGCGCCGACCTGCACGGTCGGCCCTTCGCGTCCGATCGTGAAGCCGCCGAGAATCGCCAGAAACGACACGGCGATCTTGCCGAACAGAATCCGGAGCGATAGCAGCCGTGCGCCGTATTCTCCCGGCCTGGCATGCAGGGTGGCGATGACTTGTGGAATGCCGCTGCCTTCGGCGCCGCGGAAGAACTTGCGCGTGAGCCAGACGGCGAGTGCGGCGATCGCTGGCGTGACGATCAACGGCGCCCACTCGTGCTGCTGCTGCATGGTGCGGAATTCGCCGTAGCCCCAATCGATCAACCTTGCATACAGCACCGCCACGAGGCCGACGGCGATCGCGCCGAGCCAGAAGATGCCGTATTGACGCCACAGGCGCCTGGCGCGACGCGCGATGCCGGAAGAGAAGGGAGCGAATGCCCGGTACATGGGGAATGTGCTGGCGCAAAGGGTGAATTATAAAGCGCGCCGTATCGACAAAACGGTATGAAAGTGTTTTGAAATATAGTAAAAAGGATATTTGTAAACTTTCAGTGTAACGCGTTGTATTAATGACCAGATGGCGTGCCGCCGCGTTCAGCGAAGATTATTCCAATCGTCGGCTAAAATGGTTTGATGCTCGAACAACTAATAGGTCCTCAATGAAGCGAGTCCTTATCGTCAAGGTCACTTCACTCGGCGATATCGTGCAGGCATTGCCTGTCGTCGCCGACATCAAGCGCGCGTTTCCCGGCGTTGAAGTGGACTGGGCGGCCGACGAGGCATTCGCCGAAGTGGTGCATTGGAGCACGAGCGTGGACCGCGTGCTTTCCGCACCGCTGCGCCGCTTCAAGAAGGCGCGCCGCTGGGGCGATTTCAAGGCGATTGCAGCGTCGATCGCCGAATTGCGCGCGTATCGCTACGACTTCATCATCGACATTCACGGCGTGTACAAGAGCGCGATCATCGCGTTTCTGGCGCGTTCGTCGCAGCGTATTGGCTACCAGTCCCAGGATCTCGGCGAGCGGGGCGCCGCCTTTGCCTACACGGGGCGTTTCGGCCCGCGTCCGCGGTGCAATGCATGGCACGGCATGCGCATCAGCGCGGGCGAGGCGCTGGATTACGAGGTCGAAGGCCCGGCCGTCTACAGTCTGCGCTTGCCCGAACCGGCCACCGCACCGTTTGCAGCTGATAGCGCGCCGGTCGCGGCGCTGTTTCACGCCACCTCCAAAGACGACAAAAAGTGGCCGCTGACCCATTGGGTGGCGGTCGGCCGCGAGTTGGCGCAGCGCGGCTTTCAGGTGGTGCTGCCGTGGGGTTCGGAGGGCGAGCGCGCCGAGGCGGAGCAAATCGCGTCACAGGTACCGGGTTCGACCGTCCTGCCGAAGCTGAGCGTGACCGAAATCGCGCAGATGATCGACGCGTGCGCCCTGGTGGTCGGCACGGATACAGGTTTCGTTCATCTGGCGCATGCGTTGCAGAAGCGCACGGTCATGATTTTTGTGGCGACCTCGCCGTCGCATTGCGGTATTGACGCGCCGTTCCGCTCGATCTCGATCGGCGACGGTCACTCGGTGCCGCCGGTCACCGAGGCACTCGAGGCGATCGACTACGTGCACAGCGAGCCGCGTACCGTCGCCATGCAGCACGGATCGGCCGCAGCCTGAGCGCAGCTTCGCAGCGCGTTCGCGCAATCGTTTGCCAAAAGAAAAGAGGCGCGACGCGCAGTCGCCCAATCAAACGAGCGCTGCCACGGAACGCCTCCGAAAACGCCCGCGTCGGGGAACTACGGGCGGAGAGGAATCGCTGCAATGAACATACTGACTCACGTACTGAACGGTCACCTCGAGTGACCGACTCGGTTCTCAAGAGACCGCCGCCCGGCGGTCGAGTTCAATGCCGCATTCATCAAGGCATGCCGCACGCGTGCCGGCGGATTTCCGTGCCGCTCGTCGGCGTCCGGCAGCCAATTACTTGCGGCCGTTCACAGCGTTCGGACAAGCACCGCGCATTACACGCCTGTTAAATCTGTCGCTATTCGTTGAGTGCCTAATTGGCTGCATGCACAAGCCTTTGCATGGCTATTGGCTCAGCCATGACTCATGGAAACGCGTACGCCATACCCACGATCAGTGCCTCGTTCCGCGCACCCGCCACTGGCACGGCTTGCACGGAACGCGCATGTTCAAGGCAGTATAGGCGGTGTTTTTGTCTGAGGTGAATCCGTCGTTGTCGTGCTTGAGGCGCCGCGAGTCTTGGGGCCCGAAGGTGTAACACCCCTGAGATTTTCCCTTACAAATGGCAACCCTCGCGCGGGGCAGGGTCGTGTTCAATCGAGTCATTCGGGGTTTCGGCTCGAATGAATCTGACTCGAAGGAGAACAATATGAAACGCTTAATCCTGACCCTGATCGCAGGCACGTTGCTCGCAACGGCGCTCGGAGGCTGTATCGTTGCACCGGCGCCTGGCTATTACTACGGTGGCGGTTATTACCATCACGGCGGGTATTACTACCGGTAACGGCTAGTGGCGCGTGGACGGTCCGGGCGTAGCGCCAAACGCCGACGGCTGCCGGTTGCCTGCATAGGCACGGGCAGCCGCTCAACGGCTCCTTCGGATGATGTCGGACTGCTTCCACCGCGCCCAACCCTGTACCACGGGTGTATCGCGGCGTTCGAGCGCTCAGGCGAGCAGCATTTCGAAAGCGATCACCGCAGTGATCGCAGCCGCATTCGCGGCCAGCGCTTCCACGACAATACCCTTCCACGTCGCGGGACGAAAGCGCAAAGCCAGCAGCAGCGAACATAGCAACGCCAGCGCGATGATCATCACGATGTCCGCGTTGTGAAGGTGAATACTCATCAGGGCCTCCCTGCTTGCCTTAGGGTTATTGGAATCGAGTATAGGCAAGTCAAAAAGACGCGCAAGGCAGGGGATTTACCAGCGCGCCTTTGCCCGGATCACATCAGTTGCGAATCGCGCGTTTCGCGCATGCACAGCACACCGATCATGCTGACGGCCGCTGCAATCGAAACATAGGCGCCCACCCACGGCAGCCCGCCGTGCGCGGCCAGCACCTGCGCGATATACGGCGCAACCGACGCGCCGAGAATCCCGCCGAGGTTATAGGACACGCCTGCACCGGTATAGCGCACGTTGGTCGGAAACAGTTCCGGCAGCAGCGCGCCCATCGGCGCGAAGGTCACGCCCATCAGGAACAGTTCGATCACGAGGAACAGCAGCACCAGCGGCGTCTGTCCGCTGCCGAGCAACGGCGCCATGGTGAAGCCCGACAGGATCGCTGCGACGATGCCGACGATCAGCACCGGCTTGCGGCCATAACGATCGCTCGCCCAGGCGGAGAGCGGCGTGGCGAGCGCCATGAACACGACCGCGATGCACAGCATGCCGAGGAAAGTCGGCCGGGGAATATGCAGGACCGATACGCCGTACGACAGCGAAAACGTCGTGGCGTTGTAGAACAGCGTGTAGCAGACCACCATCGCCAGCGCGCCGAGGAGGGTCGGCAGCCCGTGTTGCGAGAACAGCGTGGCGATCGGCACCTTCACGCGTTCCTTGCGTTCAATGGCCGCCTGGAAGGCCGGCGTCTCGGCGATTTTCAGGCGCACGTACAAGCCGAGCACGACCAGCACCGCGCTGACGAGGAACGGCACGCGCCAGCCCCAGCTGCGGAATTGCTCGTCGCTCAACGACAACGCCAACGCGAAGAACAAACCGTTGGACGCCAGAAAACCGATCGACGGTCCCAGTTGCGGGAACATCCCGAACCAGCCGCGTTTGCCGGCCGGCGCGTTCTCGGTGGCGAGCAGCGCCGCGCCGCCCCATTCGCCGCCCAGTCCGATTCCCTGACCGAAGCGCAGCACGCACAGCAGGATCGGCGCGAGGCTGCCGATCGAGTCGTAGCCCGGCACGAAGCCAATCAGCGTGGTTGACACCCCCATCACCAGCAGCGACGCGACGAGCGTCGACTTGCGGCCGATCCTGTCGCCGAAGTGACCGAACAGGAACGAGCCGATCGGCCGCGCGACGAACGCGATGCCGAACGTGACGAAAGCCGACAAAGCCTGAGCGGTCGCCGAGCCGTGCGGGAAAAATACCGGTCCGATGACGAGCGCCGCAGCGGTCGCATAGACGTAGAAATCGTAGAACTCGATCGCGGTGCCGATGAAGCTCGCGAGGATGATCCGCGCGCTGCTGGTCTGCCCGGGCGCATTGGGCTGGGCCGCGGAAATCGGCGAAGTGGACATGCAGGGTCTCCTTATGTCGCGATGCCGCCGGGCGCCACACTGCGATATGGGGCGCCGCGTGGTCAGGCGGTATCTTTGTTTAAGTTCGTGTGCTTAGGCGCGTCTCGCCGGCGGGTGATGCTTTCTTCGGCGCGGGCGATGAAGCGACAGCTTACAACGGCGGACGTCAGTCGTCAGCCGTTAGCGCTCGTGCGCGATAGCGGTCATGCAGGAGGAACAACCAGGCGGGGTCCGTGAGGCGGGCGTTTACTCAATGGTCTGCGCTTGCGGCGAGGCGAACTCGCGCAGCTGGAACTTGCCGTTGTCGTTGAACAGCCAGTCTTCGAACAGTTCGAGCTGGCCACGGCCGTTCAGCAATTTACCGGGCGGTTGCGGCAGCGGCGCGGCGCGCCGCAAGGAGGCGAGCGCGGTGCTTTCGGCTTCGTCGTCGCCATTGGTGCGATATACCGACGACGCCACCACCTGTCCATCGCGATCCACCGTGAACGACACCACCACCAGCGAGCGCAGCATCGCTTGCGGCGTGCCGCGCAGCACATACGAAGGGCTGCGTTCGATGATGCGTTGAGCGACCGCGCTGCGATACTGGTCGAGCGTCGCGCTGTTGACGGCCGCGACCGGCGTGATGATGAGTGGGCGACCGGGCGGTGTGATCGTGCAGCCTGCCAGCGTTGCGAGCGCCAAAACCGAAGCCGCCGTCAACGAGGAAGCTGCGCCATGCGCATGCGACAGGGATGCGCTAACGCGTGAAGCGAAGCGTCCAGTCAGGCGGCGAAGGTGACGTGTGCGAATGGACATCGTCGAGGAAAGCACTGTGACGGGATCTAACTTGATGGTAGTCAAAAAACGCCAGGATGCAATTCTCGTTCACCCGATCCGTGCGTGGACCAACGCATGTAACGGGTTGAAATATGATCGGATTTCTCTTCGGCCAAAACACGCCTACACTTCGTTGGCCTCTTTCTAGAGGCATCGGTGGAAGTCTTTCATTTGGCCCGCTTCGCGCGGGCTTTCTTTTTTTGCGCGAGGCTTTGCGCAATCAATCCAGCCGCGAAATTGCCGCGAAACAGCGGCGAAAATAAAAAAGGCGAACCCGTCGAGGAGTTCGCCTTTGTTTTCATGCGCGGTCTGGCGCGGGCAGTGATGCTTGCGGCTATGTCAATGCAGGCCGTCTGCACGCCTTGCTCGACGCGGCAGTGCGCGCCGGGTTTTACCTTTACTTCAACGCTTCCCGCGCAGCCTTGACCGCTGCGAGCACCTGCTCGGGCGCGGTGCCGCCCGGATGATTGCGGCTTGCCACCGAACCTTCGAGCGTCAGATACGAGAACACGTCCTCGCCAATCAGATGCGCGACGTTCGGCAGTTCCTTACGCATTTCTTCCAGCGTCAGGTCGGCCAGATCGCAACCACGATCGGCACACACGCGAACCGCCAGCGCTACGGCTTCGTGCGCGTCGCGGAACGGCAGGCCGCGCTTGACGAGGTAGTCGGCCAGATCGGTTGCCGTGGAGAAGCCTTGCAACGCGGCATCGCGCATGGCTTGCGGCTTCACCGAAATACCCGCGACCATTTCAGCAAAGATGCGCAGCGTGTCCGCAACCGTATCGACGGTGTCGAACAACGGTTCCTTGTCTTCCTGATTGTCCTTGTTGTACGCGAGCGGCTGACCTTTCATCAACGTCAGCAGCGCGATCAGATGGCCGTTCACGCGGCCGGTCTTGCCACGCGCCAGTTCGGGCACGTCGGGGTTCTTCTTCTGCGGCATGATCGACGAGCCGGTGCAGAAACGGTCGGCCAGATCGATGAAGCCGACGCGCGGGCTCATCCACAGCACGAGTTCTTCCGAGAAGCGCGACACATGCGTCATGATCAATGCCGACGCGGCCGTGAATTCGATCGCGAAGTCGCGATCGGACACCGCGTCCAGCGAGTTCGCGCAGATGCCGTCGAAGCCGAGCGTCTTCGCCACGGCATGACGGTCGATCGGATAGCTGGTGCCGGCCAGAGCCGCAGCACCGAGCGGCAGACGGTTCACGCGCTTGCGGCAATCGATCATGCGTTCGGCGTCGCGCGAAAACATTTCGACGTAGGCGAGCAGGTGATGGCCGAACGTGACCGGCTGCGCGACCTGCAAGTGCGTGAAGCCCGGCATGATGGTCGACGCGTTCTTTTCCGCCATGTCGAGCAGGGCCGTGCGCAGTTCCGTCAGCAGGCCGCCGATACGGTCGATTTCGCCGCGCAGCCACAGACGGATGTCGGTGGCCACCTGGTCGTTACGCGAACGGCCGGTATGCAGGCGCTTGCCGGCGTCGCCGATCAGCGCGGTCAGGCGCGCTTCGATGTTCAGGTGGACGTCTTCCAGATCGAGTTGCCACTCGAACTCGCCTCGCTCGATTTCACCCTTGATTTGCGCCATGCCGCGCTGGATCGCGGCGAGGTCGTCGGCGGCGATGATCTTCTGCGCGGCCAGCATCGCGGCGTGCGCGAGCGACCCTTCGATGTCGACGAGCGCCAGACGCTTGTCGAAGAAAACCGACGACGTGTAACGTTTGACGAGCTCCGACATCGGCTCCGAGAAGCGAGCCGACCAGGCTTCGCCTTTTTTGTGCAGTTGGGACGTCATGGTGTTGGGCAGTTGAGCGAGGTGAGGAGGCTGACGGCGTTTGCGTACGGGCAGGCGCCGCCGAAGCGAAGAAAGACAGGGATTTTAACACCGGCGGGCGGCGTCCTCGACACGGCGCCCGCTGACTGTCCAGGCAAAGCGACCGCTATTCCCGCACCAGCACGACCAGCTTCAGATCCTCGCGATGCGCGGGCTTGAAGGTGATCTGGTCGTAGACGATGCGGCCGTCGCGCGGATGGTTGAACTCGCGCCGGCCGCCTTCGCGGCCGCCGACGTCCTGCGAGGCCCAGAAACGGGCGAACGCGTCGCTGGCTGCGGTCAGCGAGTCGATCAAAGCACGTGTCGGCGCGTCGTTCAGATGGCGAATCGAGTCGGCGCGGAATTCCGCGGCGAGGCGCCGCGCGCGCGTTTCCCAATCGACGATCAACTCACGGGCGGCCGGTTCGGTGAAGGTGTAGCGGAGCAGATTGCGGTCGTGCCCGCCGTCGAGCCAGCCGACGAACAGGTCGGCGGCGCGCTCGTTCCAGGCGAGCGCGTTCCACTGCCGGTCGAGCACGTAAGCGGGCGCGTTCACGAGCTGCACGGTTTCGAGCAGGGTGGCGGGCGCGTCGGCGGCGGCCGGATCGGGCTCGGCCGGGTCGCGTTGCGCGGCCAGCTCGAACAGATACGCCCGCTCGGCGCGCGACAATTGCAGCGCGACGGCGATCCGCGCCAGCGCGTCGGCGGAGGCGGAGACGGGCCGGCCCTGTTCAATCCACGTGTACCAGGTCGGGCTCACGCCGCACAGCTGCGCGACTTCCTCACGCCGCAAACCAGGCGTCCGGCGGCGCGGACCCGGTGGCAGGCCAAGCGCTTGCGGCGAGAGCCGTTCGCGGTGAGCGCGGATGAAGTCGCCGAGGGCGCGGGCGGGTGTGGCGTCGAGCGGCGGGGGATTCTCGGCGGAGGACGGCGTGGTCATTCTTCCTGGGCGGCGCTTGAAGGGGTGTCGGAGTCGTGTCGACGTGGTGCCGGGGTGGTGTTATCGATACCAGAATAATTGCTTAACTTGTACTGGTACACGGCGGGTTCTATTGTAACGACTGGAACGACGCAGTGCCGTCCGGACCAACCCGCGCTCAAGCACGGCGCAATCCCACATCAATAACCGGAGCCTTCCATGAAGCACCACGATCAAGTCGCCGACGCCTTCGGCTCGACCGCCGCCGCGTATTTGACGAGTCAGACGCATGCCACCGGCGCCGATCTGCAGACGCTGGCCGAATCGATCGCCGCGACGCCGGATGCCACGGTGCTCGACATGGGCTGCGGTGCGGGGCACGCGAGTTTCGCGGTGGCGCCGCACGCACAGGAAGTGATCGCGTACGACATCGCGCCGCCAATGCTGGCTACGGTCGAAGGCGCCGCGAAAGACCGCGGCCTGACCAACATCCGCACGCGACAGGGCGCCGCTGAAACGCTGCCGTTCGACGATCATTCGTTCGACTGGGTTATCAGCCGGATGAGTGCGCACCACTGGCACGACGTGGCGCAGGCGCTGTCCGAAGTGCGGCGCGTGTTGAAGCCGGGTGGCAAGGTGCTGTTCATCGACATCGCCGGCGCGGACCATCCGCTGCTCGACACGCATATTCAGGCGGTCGAACTGTTGCGCGACGGTTCGCATATCCGCGACTACCGTGCGGACGAATGGATTGCGTTGTTCGAAGCGGCCGGCTTCAAGGCATCGATTCGGGAGCGCTGGCGCATCGAGATCGAGTTCAGTTCGTGGGTGGCGCGCATGCGTACGCCGGAGCCGCGCGTGGTGGCGATTCGCTCGCTGTGGAGTCATTCGCCCGATGAGGTGCGCCAGTATTTCGATGTGCAGGAAGACGGCTCGTTCAAGCTCGATGCGCTGATGGTCGAGGCGCAATGAGGTGACCCGGCGAGTTGCAATGCGTGAGCAAGGTGCGACTCGGCGGCGAACAATGCACAAGATCCCGAGGACGGTTCGGAGCAACGGTGCCGGGTTCGGTATTCGGCACCAGAAAAACCGAAGCCGGGCACGGTCAGCTTGACCCATGCCCGGCTTCTTTCATTCGTCGATTGCAGCCGGACTCAGGTCAGTTGACCCTGTCCGGCCGAGACCCGAAACCAGCAGCAAGCGCTGGCTTAGCCCGTCTTAGCCCGTATTGCGCAGCCCCGCCGCAATCCCGTTGATGCTCAAATGAATCCCGCGCCGCACGCGTGCGTTGGTATCGCCCGCGCGGTGACGCTTGAGCAACTCGACCTGCAAGTGATTCAACGGATCGAGATACGGGAAGCGGTTCTTGATCGACCGCGCGAGCAACGGATTCTCCGCGAGCCGTTCGCTCTTGCCGGTAATCTCCGACAACACCTTCGACGTGCGCTCCCATTCCGCGACGATCCGCTCGAACACATGCTTGCGCAGCTTCTTGTCGGAGACGAGCGCGGCGTAGCGCGACGCGACCGCGAGGTCGGTCTTCGCCAGCACCATGTCCATATTGGAGAGCAGGTTCGAGAAGAACGGCCAGGTCTTGTGCATTTTCTTGAGCAGCGCGAGACGGCGGGTGCGCTCGGCTTCGCTCGGCGCGCTGTCCAGATGCGCCGCCACCGCGCTGCCGAAGCCATACCAGCCGGTCAGCAGCAAACGGCATTGGCCCCACGAGAAGCCCCACGGAATCGCGCGCAGATCTTCGATCTTGCGTTGCTTCGGGTCCTGCAATTTGCGCGAAGCCGGACGGCTGCCGATATTCAACTCGGCGATTTCCGAGATCGGCGTCGACTCGAAGAAATACTCCTTGAAGCCCGGCGTTTCGTAGACCAGCGCGCGATACGACGCCATCGCCGCGTCGGACAACTGCTGCATCGTCTCTTCGAAGGCGGGCAGTTGCGCGGGCGCATTGCCGTGCGGCAGCAACGACGCTTCAAGCGTGGCAGCCACCACCGTCTCCAGGTTGCGCCGGCCGATTTCCGGGTTGCCGAACTTGCTGGCGATCACTTCGCCTTGCTCGGTCAAGCGGATCTGGCCGTCGACGGTACCCGGCGGCTGCGACAGAATCGCCTGATAAGTCGGGCCGCCGCCACGGCCTACCGTGCCTCCGCGTCCGTGGAACAGGCGCAGAGTTACGCCGCGTTCGTTGAACAGCGACACGAGCGCCAGTTCGGCGCGGTACAGCTCCCAGTTCGACGTCAGGAAGCCGCCGTCCTTGTTGCTGTCCGAATAGCCGAGCATCACTTCCTGCTCGTTGCCCTGATGTTCGATCAGTGCGCCGACGCCCGGCAGCGCGATCAGATCGCGCATGATGTGCGGCGCGTTGCGCAAGTCGGGGATCGTTTCGAACAGCGGGATCACCATCAGCCCCGCGTGCGCCGGATCGTGCGCGTCGCCGAGGCGGCCGTGCAGCAGGCCGGTTTCCTTCTGCAGCAACATCACCTCGACCAGATCGCTGACGGTCTCCGTGTGCGAAATGATGTAGTTGCGCACCGCTCGCGCGCCGAACTTCTCGCGCGTGACGCGGGCCTCTTCGAGCACGCCGAGTTCGCTCTTCACGAGAGCGGAGTACTCGGCGTACGGCAGGCGCAACGGGCGCGGCTGCGAAAGTTCGGCGAGCAGCACCTTGAGCTTGTCTTCTTCGGAGAGCGACGCGTAGCCGTCTTCCACGCCCGCGCGTTTCAGCAACTCGGCGATCACCGCTTCATGGATGTCGGAACTCTGCCGCAAGTCGATGCTCGCCAGATGGAAGCCGAACACCTCGGCCGCGCGAGCGAGCGGCGACAGACGCGGTGCCGCGAGCGGTGCGCCATGATGCTCGGCGAGCGAATCGATCAGCACGTGCAGATCGCGCACGAATTCGGCGGAGTCGTCGTACGGCTTGGCGCGTATCGGCGCCGCGCCGCGGCCTGCGCTGCGCACCGGCACGCTGCCTTCGCCCAGACGCACGCGCGCGCTTGCCGCGAGCCGCGTGTACATGCCGATCAAGGCCCGGCGATACGGTTCGTCGGTACGGTGCGGCGACTGGTCGGGCGAGATGGCCGCGAGTTCCTTCAACGCGTCGCTTGCGCCGGCCAGCAGATTCGACACCGACAACTCGGCGCCCAGCTTGTGGACCTGCTCCATATAGTGTTCGAAAATCACCGCCGCCTGGCGGGTGATGGCGTGCTCGAGCGTTTCAGCCGTGACGTTCGGATTGCCGTCACGGTCGCCGCCGATCCAGCTGCCCATCTGGAAGAACGGCGGCAGGCGCGCATCGAGGCCGTGCTCGGCGAGCGCTTCTTCGATGTCGGCGTAGAGCGCCGGAATTTCTTCGAGGAAGGTCGCGCGGTAGTACGACAGCGCGTTTTCGATTTCATCGGCCACCGTCAGGCGCGAGTCGCGCAGCATCCGCGTTTGCCAGAGCGACGTGACGCTCGCACGCAGCATTGCTTCGTTATGCGCGCGTTCGCGGTTGGTCAACTGTTGATCGCGTTCGGCCAGCAGGCGCGCGACGTCGTGCTGCGCGTCGAGAATGCTCTTGCGTTGCACCTCGGTAGGATGCGCGGTCAGGACCGGCACGATCAGCGCGTCGTTGAAGAACTGCTGCAACACCGGCGTCGCGGCGGCGCCCGCCTCGACGAGCCGTTCGAGCGCGTGCGCCATGGTGCCCGGTTGCGAAGTCGAGCCGGCCAGCGCGTGAATCCGATGACGGCGATTGCGGTGGCGGTCTTCAGCGATGTTCGCAAGGTGCGAAAAGTAGCTGAACGCGCGCACCACGCTGACCGTTTGCTCCGGGCTCAGCGAACGCAGTTTCTTATCGAGCGTTTGCGCGGCGGCGCTGTCGTCCTCGCGGCGAAAACGCACGGCGGTCTGGCGGATCGTCTCCACGACGTCGAACACCGCGTCGCCTTCCTGTTCACGCAGCACATCGCCGAGCAGGCGACCCAGATAGCGGATGTCCTGGAATAGCGGATGGTCCTTGTCCTCGCGCGTGCGGCCACTGCTTTTCGACGCGGGCGCGATCGTATCCTGCGAAACGGCTTGCAGCTTGGGCGCCTTGGCGGCTTGCGGCGCGGCTTCGCTCGCGGCGACCTTGACCTTCGGAGACTTTGCTTTGGCCGGTTTCTGCGCCTGGGCGGCGTTCGCGGCCTGTGCCGCTTTACTACCTGCGCTGATGGCCTTCACCGGCTTGTCCGCCTTGGCGGGCGTGGAGGCTTTGGCGGATTTGGCGGCTTTGGCGACGTTAGCGGCCTGGCTGGCCTTGGCCGCTTTGCCGGCGCGTTTGGCAGGGGTGGACTGGGCAGCCGTTGCGGCGGAGGCAGAAGTGGCGGACGCTGCGGCGGCGTCGGCCGCTTGAGCGTTGGGCGATGCAGTGTTGCGGCGGGCAGGGCGCGCCGATCCGGAAGACGTCACGATGGGTTTCCTCAGGGAAGCCAGGGTCTGTTGAGTGATGAACTGCTACTGCGGAACTGCACTATGAGTTGCAACGTGAACTGCACGAAACCAGCATGAAACCAGCGCCAGGCTGGGACCCAGCTGGCACGAAGCGGTATGCGCCAATGGCCGCCGAAGACAATGCGCCGGAGAGGGTGGCCGCGTGCGCATTGGCACAAAGCGCACGAGGTGCGTGGCGTGCATGGCATGCACGATAGGCACGACAGGCACGTTGCGCCGCATTGCATCATCCCGCATGCCGCGCCCCGGTGCGCGAACGACCGTGCGTGAACAGGCTGGGATGGGGCAGGCGCGCGCCACGCGAGGCCCGTCTCCTCCATCGATACCGCGCCGGCACGGCGCTCCGCTGTGCCTTGAGACACAAGGGCGCGTGCTAACATTGATTGTTATTACATCCCGTCATTCGATCAGCAAGCTAATGAACACCGAGACGTTTTCCGCGCCACCCCACACGCTTGTGATTGCGTCGCGAGAAAGCCGCCTTGCCATGTGGCAGGCGGAGCATGTGCGATGTGCGCTGCACAAATTATATCCATCTTGTGACGTAAAAATCCTCGGAATGACGACACGTGGGGATCAAATTCTCGATCGCACTTTGTCGAAGGTTGGTGGTAAGGGCCTCTTCGTCAAGGAACTGGAAGCGGCGCTGGCCGACGGCCGCGCCGACCTGGCCGTGCACTCGCTCAAAGACGTGCCGATGACGTTGCCGGCGGGCTTCGCGCTCTCCACCATCATGGAACGCGAAGATCCGCGCGACGCGCTGGTGTCCAACGAGTACGACTCGCTTGCCGCGCTGCCGGCCGGCGCCGTGGTCGGCACCTCCAGCCTGCGCCGCGAGGCCATGCTGCGCATGCGGTATCCGCACCTCGTGGTGCGCCCGCTGCGCGGCAATCTGGACACCCGTCTGTCGAAACTCGATCGCGGCGACTATGCGGCGATCATTCTGGCGGCAGCCGGTTTGAAGCGCTTGGGTCTCGGCGAGCGCATCCGCGCGCTGCTCGATCCCGAAGACAGCTTGCCCGCAGCGGGTCAGGGCGCGCTCGGCATCGAGATTCGCGCCGATCGCGCGGACCTCGCGGCATGGCTCGCGCCGCTGCATCACGAACATACGGCCGCGGCCGTCGAAGCGGAGCGGATGGTGTCGCGCGCCCTCGGCGGCAGTTGCGAAGTGCCGCTCGCGGCCTATGCGACCTGGCACGACGGCGCGCTGCATCTGCGCGGCATCGTCGCTACGCCCGACGGTCAGCGGGTGTTGAGTGCGCAGGCATCGGCGCCGGCGCCCACCCTCGAGCGTGCCGTGGCGCTCGGCCAGGAAGTGGCGAACGCGCTCGAGCAGCAAGGCGCGATGGACATCGTCCGCGCGTTGAGCACGGCCAGCGGCCCCGGCGCAGGGGCTGCGGACAGCGCGGCGACCGCCGAGTGATGGCGGCCGGCATCCCGGGCAACACATCCTCATCCGTCGGCAAGGCGGCGTTCACGGTCGTGATTACGCGACCGGCCGGTCAGTCGAACGAATTGATCGCGCAACTCGCGGCAGCGGGCATTGCCGTGCTCGACTTTCCGCTGATCGACATCGCGCCTGTTACCGATGAAGCGCCGTTGCGCGCAGCGCTGGCCGCTTTGGAACGCTACGCACTGGTGGTGTTCGTCTCGCCCAACGCGGTCGATCACGCGTTTGCCCGCAGCGATACGATCTGGCCGCACGCGTTGCCGATCGGCGTAGTCGGGCCCGGCAGCGTGCAGGCGCTGGCGCGCCACGGCGTCGTGGCGCCGGCGTACAACATCGTCAGTCCGCCGTCCGTCCCCGACGACGATACGGCGCGCTTCGACTCCGAAGGCCTGTTCGCGGCGATCGATACGGCGCTCGGCGCGGCGAGCCTCGAAGGCAAGCGCGTACTGATCGTGCGCGGCGACGGCGGCCGCGAATGGCTTGCCGACCGCTTGCGCGAGGCGGGCGCCGAAGTCGAAACGGTCGCGGCCTATCGCCGCCTCGTGCCGGAACCGTCGATCGGCGGCTGGGCCCGCGTGCATGCGTTGCTGGCCGGCGAGCCGCATGCCTGGCTGCTTACCAGTTCGGAGGGCGTGCGCAACCTGCACGAACTCGCACAAGACCACCTGACCGGCGACGAAATCGCGCAACTGAAGCACGCCACCCTGGTCACGCCGCATCCCCGTATCGCGCAGACCGCGCGGGCATTGGGTTTTGATAGCATTACGGTGTCCGGTGCGGGCGACGAGCGTATTGCCCGCGCCTTGCTTGCCGCCGTCCCGACCGTTGTTCAACCGGTATCGTCCAACCCGGCTCATTCACCGGCTAAATCACGCATGACTGAAACGAACGCATCCACGAACGCTTCACCCCAGCCGTCCGCAACCACCGCGTTGCCGCCGAATCCACCCTTCACGCCCTACGAAGCGCAGCAAAAGCGCCGCAGCGCGAGCGGACCGCTGCTGTGGTTTGTCGTCGTGATCATCGCTTGTGCGGCGGGTGTGGGCGGGTATGCGCTCAATCGCAAGGTGGAGCGCACCGAGCAGCAGCTCGTGCAACGCCAGCAGGCCAACGACGCGCAGACCAACGATTTGCGCGTCAAGACCGATCAGGCGCTCGCCACGGTGCATCAATCCGACTCGCAGGTCGCGCAACTCGAAGGCAAGCTCGCCGATGCGCAAACCGCGCAGCAGGCGCTGCAACAGCAATACGCCGATCTCGCCCGCAATCGCGACGACTGGACGATGGCTGAAGTCGGCCAGATGCTGTCGGCCGCGAGCCAGCAATTGCAGCTCACCGGCAATACGCAGCTCGCGCTGTTCGCGCTGCAAAGCGCGGACACGCGTCTCGCCGCCTCGGATAGCCCGCAGGCCGTGACCGTGCGCAAGGCGATCGCGCAAGACATCGACAAGCTGAAGGCCGCGCCGTCCACGGATCTGACGGGCATGGCGATCAAGCTCGACAACGCAATCGACCAGGTCGACAGCCTGCCGCTCTCCGGCGAAGCACCGATTGCCCACGTCACGCCGAAGGCCGCGACCTGGGCCGACACGGCGAAGGTGGCAGCGGCCACCGGCGAGCCGCGCTGGAAAGTGTGGTGGCGCGAAGTCACGACCGGCATCGGCCAGCAGTTGACGAGCCTCGTGCAGGTGCGCCGCATCGACAACGCCGACGCCATGCTCGTCACGCCCGATCAAGGCTACTTCGTGCGCGAGAATCTGAAGCTGCGTTTGCTGTCGGCGCGGCTTGCGCTGCTCTCGCGCAACCAGACCACGCTGAAGTCCGACCTGCAGGCAGCGCAGGCCGCGCTTACGCGCTACTTCGACAACACGTCGAAGAAAACACTGACCGTGATCGATCTGGTCAAGCAGGTGGATGCGGGCTCGGCCGCGGTTGAACTGCCGAATCTGAACACCAGCCTGCAGGCCGTCAATCAATACCGGAGCCGAGGTTAATCATGGCAATCCGGGGACTTCTATGGCTCGCGTTGCTGTTCGCCATCGCGGTGGTGCTGGCGGTGGTCGGACGCTTCGACATGGGGCAGGTGCTGCTGGTTTATCCGCCGTATCGCGTCGACCTTTCGCTGAATCTGTTCGTGGTCGGACTGGTGGTGCTGTTCA
This sequence comes from Paraburkholderia caffeinilytica, assembly GCF_003368325.1. Lineage (NCBI taxonomy): Bacteria > Pseudomonadati > Pseudomonadota > Betaproteobacteria > Burkholderiales > Burkholderiaceae > Paraburkholderia > Paraburkholderia caffeinilytica. Next base: position 3,048,306 of record NZ_CP031467.1, read on the forward strand.
TCCTGCTGTATGCGCTGCTGCGCATCGTGCGCAATATCTGGCGCATGCCGCAGCGCGTGGCGGCCTACCGTGCGCGCTCGCGCGTCGCGAAGGCGCATGCCGCATTGCGCGACGCGATCGGCAATCTGTACGCCGGGCGTTTCTCACGCGCTGAAAAAGCCGCCAAAGATTCGCTCACGAATGGCGACAACAAGGGCGCGGCCGGTTTGATCGCGGCCACTGCGGCGCATCGCATGCATGAATATGCGCGGCGCGACGAGTGGCTTGCCCAGATCGACGAAGCCGACTGGCAGGACGCCCGCCTGATGGCCACCGCCGACATGCGTGCCGACGGCCGCGACGCGGACGGCGCGCTCGCCGCGCTGACGGAAATGCAGTCGCAGGGCGCAAGGCGGATTCACGCGCAGCAGATCACGTTGCGCGCGCAACAGCAATTGAAGAACTGGAGTGAAGTGCTCAAGCTCGTCAAGACGCTGGAAAAACGCGAGGCGATCCATCCGGCAGTGGCGGTGCGTTTGCGTCAGCTCGCGGCGGAAAACCTGCTGCGCGACCGGCGCCATAACGCCGATGCGCTGCTGGAGTTGTGGAATTCGCTGTCGGCGACGGAACGTCATTCGCCGCGTCTCGCCGATCTCGCCGCCGAACTGCTGGTAGCGCTGAATCGTCCGCAGGAAGCACGCAAGATCGTCGAAGAAGCGTTGGCGCAGAACTGGGATGCGCGTCTGCTGCGCCGCTATCCGGACACGACCGGCGGCGACGCGTTGCCGTTGATCCAGAAAGCCGAAGGCTGGCAGAAGGATCGCCCGGAAGACGCGGACTTGATGTTCGCCTTGGGCCGCTTGTGTTTGCATCAGCAGTTGTGGGGCAAGGCGCAATCGTTCCTTGAGCGCGCGCTGAAACTCGCCGACAACGAGACGCTGAAGATTCGTTCGCATCGCGCATTGGCGCGTTTGCATGAACAGCTTGGCGATTCCGGCAAGGCGAGCGAGCACTATCGAGAGAGTGCGTTGGCGATGAATATCGTGTGATGCGTTGAGCGCTGCGGTGCTCGTTTGATCGAGCGCCGCGGTAGATGGAAAAAAGCCCCCGGCTTCAATGGATGCCGGGGGCTTTTTCGTTGGCGACGTGATGCGTGGTGCGCATTGCGTGAAACGTGAGCCGGGGCTCGCGCTCCGCGCCCCGCGACTGACGACTCGTGACGAGCGGCGTTTTACGGTGCCTCCTGCCTCCTGCCTCACGTCACGCGGCGAGCCGCGCTACTTATTGACCATCTTCGCCGGCACACTGATCGCCAGCAGACCGCCGAGGATCATGAACGCCGCCAGCATATACATGCCGGAGTCGTTCGCGGCCGTTGCCTGCTTCAGCCAGCCGACCGCATAGGGGCTGAGAAAGCCAGCGAGATTGCCGATCGAATTGATCATCGCGATGCCGGCGGCCGCGCCCGTGCCGGCGAGGATCGCCGTCGGCAAACTCCAGAACAGCGGCAGGGTGGTCAGGATGCCCATGGTCGCGAGCGTGAGCGAGGCCATCGCCAGCACCGTGTTGTGCGCCCATACCACGGAGAGCACGAGGCCGATCGCCCCGGCGAAGGCCGGCAACGCGATGTGCCAGCGCCGCTCGCGTTTGCGGTCCGCGCTGCGCGACACGAACACCATCGCGACCACCGCCGCGGCAAACGGAATCGCGGACAGCAGGCCGATCATGAACGCGTCCGTTACACCGGTCGCCTTGATGATGGTCGGCAGCCAGAAGCTCACGCCATACAGGCCCATCACGAACGAGAAATACGTGAGACTCAGCATCAGCACGCGGCCGCTCGTGAGCACCTGACGAATCGGCATGTCGTGCTTGGTGGCTTCTTCTGCCGACACCTGACGCTCGAGCAGTTCCTTCTCTTCCGCGGTGAGCCACTTCGCCTTCGAGACGCGGTCGTCGAGCATCACGAACACCAGGATCCCGACGATCACCGACGGAATCCCTTCGAGTAGAAACAGCCACTGCCAGCCATGCCAGCCGTTCATGCCGTTGAAGCTCTTCAGGATATAGCCCGACACCGGGCCGCCGATCACGCCGGACAACGCGATTGCCGTCATGAACAAGGTGGTCATGCGGCCACGGCGATGCGCCGGATACCAGTATGTGAGGTACAGGATGATGCCGGGGAAGAAGCCCGCTTCGGCGAGACCGAGCAGGAAACGCATCGCGTAGAACATGGCCGTCGTGGTGACGAACATGGTCAGCATCGAGATCACGCCCCACGACACCATGATCCGTGCGATCCACACGCGTGCGCCCACCTTGTGCAGGATCACGTTGCTTGGAATCTCGAAGATGAAATAGCCGAGGAAGAAAATCCCCGCGCCGAAACCGTAGACCGCGTCGCTCAGGCCCAGATCGGTGGTCATCTGCAGCTTGGCGAAACCGACGTTGACGCGGTCGAGATACGCGACCACGTAGCAGAGCATCAGGAACGGCGCGAGCCGCCAGGTGACCTTGCGGTAGGTCGCCTCTTCAAAACTGGAAGGTGGCGCCCCCGCGCCGGGATGGTGGAGCGGATTTGCAGGACTAGCCATGGTGTCTCCTCTTTTCTTGTGGAAATGAAGTGCCGCTGTCGATCGCGATTCTAGCCGTGCTGGACGGTTTGGCTTGCATGGCGTTTACACGCAGCGCCCGCCGTCCACTTCGAGGCACACGCCGGTGATGAACTCGGCCTCGTCCGAGGCGAGATAGAGCGCCGCGTTGGCGATATCCTGCGGCGTCGAGAAGCGCCCGAGCGGAATGCCGGCGAGAAAGCGCTGGCGATTTTCCGGCGTATCTTCGACACCCATGAATTCCGGCAGTAGCGCCGTCTCGCCGATCACGGGATTCACACAGTTCACCCGAATGCGGTCCGGGCCCAGTTCGACGGCGAGCGACTTGCTGGCGATGATCACCGCGCCCTTGCTGCCGTTGTACCAGACGAGGCCCGGCCGCGGCCGCACGCCGGCCGTCGAGGCGATATTGATGAAAACGCCGCCGCCTTGCTGGCGGAAATACGGCACGAATTCCTGCACGCTCCAGTAGAGGCTTTTGACGTTCACCGCATAGACACGGTCGAACTCGGCTTCGGTCACGTCGAGCACCGGCTTGTTGCGATGCGTGGTGCCGGCGTTGTTGACGACGATCTGCACGCTGCCGAAGTCTTCGAGCGCGGCCTCGCGCAGTGTTTTCCAGTCCTCGCGTTGCGCGACGTTGCCGGCCACCGCGATCGCCTTGCCGCCGGCGAGGGCGATCTCGCTCGCCACACGTTCGGCCGCGGCACCGTTCAGATCGTTGATCACCACGTTCGCGCCTTCGCGCGCGTAGGTCTTCGCGATACCTTCGCCGAAACCCGAGCCGCCACCCGTGACGATGGCCGTTTTACCTGTCAACCGCATGATGTCTCCGTTGTTTGTTGTGGATGGTGATGCGCTTGTATCTGTGTATCTGTGTGTCTGGGTGTTTCCGCAGGCTGCCGCCTGCTGCCGTCTACCGCGAGTGCCTGACCAACCCTGCCTAGCCGTGACGGATCGCGATGGTTTTCAACACCGTGAAGCCATACAGCGCTTCGAAACCCTTTTCACGCCCATGGCCTGAATGCTTCACGCCGCCGAACGGCAATTCGACGCCGCCGCCCGCGCCATAGTTGTTGATGAACACCTGACCGGAGCGCAGGCGCCGCGCGAGGCGCATCTGCCGGCCACCGTCGCGCGTCCAGATACCCGCGACCAGACCGTATTGCGTGCCGTTCGCGAGCGAGAGCGCTTCGTCTTCGTCGGTGAACGACATCGCCGCGAGGACGGGGCCGAATACTTCGTCGCGCGCGAGACGGTGGCTCGCCGGCACGTCGCGCAGCAGGGTGGGCGCCTGATAAAAACCACTTTCCGGCGCTTCGGGGATGACCTCGCCGTGCGCCGCCATGGGGATGCCGTCGTGTTGCGCGTCGGAGAGAAAGTCCCACACGCGCTGTTGCTGCTTCGCATTGATCAGCGGACCGCAATCGAGATCGGCGTGCGACGGTCCGACCCGCAGCGCGTGGAACGCACCGCTTAGCCGGTCGAGCAACGGCTCGTAAATCGCCCGATCGATCAGCACGCGGCTGCCCGCCGAACAGGTTTGCCCGGCGTTCTGCACGATCGCCGACACCAGCACGGGTAAGGCCGCGTCGAGATCCGCGTCGGCGAAAACGATTTGCGGCGATTTGCCGCCCAGTTCGAGCGTGACCGGCACGTGGTTCTCGGCGGCCATTTGCGTCACGAGCTTGCCGGTTTCGGGCGAGCCGGTGAAGGAGATGTGATCGATGCCGGGATGACGCGCGAGGGCTGCGCCCGCTTCATGCCCAAAGCCGGTGACGATATTCAGCGCGCCCGCCGGCAAACCCGCCTCCGCCGCCAGTTCGGCGACGCGCAATACCGACAGGCACGCGTCTTCCGCCGGTTTGACGACGCACGCATTGCCGGTGGCGAGCGCCGCGCCGACGCTGCGGCCGAAGATCTGCATCGGGTAGTTCCACGGCACGATGTGGCCGGTCACGCCGTGCGGCTCGCGGATTGTCAGCACCGTGTAGCCGGCCTGGTATGGGAGCGTTTCGCCGTGCAGTTTGTCTGCCGCACCGGCGTAAAACTCGAAGTAGCGCGCCAGTGCGGCGGAATCGGCGCGCGCCTGTTTGAGCGGCTTGCCGGTGTCGCGGGCTTCGAGTTGAGCGAGTTCTTCCTGACGGGCGGCGACCAGCATAGACAGCCGGTACAGCACGCGGCCGCGTTCGGCGGCGCTTGCCTCGCCCCATGCTCCTTCAAAGGCGCGGCGGGCGGCGTGGACAGCGGCGTCGATATCCGCCGCGGTGCCGCGAGCCAGCCGGGTGAACGGCTGGCCGTCGGACGGATCGAGCACGGCGATCGTCTCGCCGCCTGAGGCAGCGGACCATTCGCCGCCGATGAAATGCCGGGCTTCTTCCATGCATGCTCCTTGAGGTGTCACGCAACCGAGGTTCAAGCCGTGACGCAGGCCGAGGTTCAAGCCGAGGTTCAGATGCGCAGTGTTCACAAACGAGAGGCACAATCGAGAGACGCCAGACGATTATCGCGCCGATCCAACCAGAGGCGCCATCGGCCGATTGGCTATAATGGCGTATTCCGCACTGTCCGGCTGTAGCGCCTCGTGCTGGCGGGTTTCACGATTCACGCCGCCCGAGTTCGCGCGCCGCACGCCGTGTTCCAAATTCCATCTGATCAGAGAGCGCTCATGAGCTTCAATCACGTCCCCGCAGGCAAAGACCTTCCGCAAGATTTCAACGTCATCATCGAAATCCCGGCGCAAAGCGATCCGGTGAAGTACGAAGCCGACAAGGAAACGGGCCTGCTCCACGTCGACCGTTTCATCAGCACGGGCATGCGCTATCCGGCGAATTACGGCTACATTCCGCAAACGCTGTCGGGCGACGGCGATCCGGTCGACGTGCTGGTGATCACGCCGTTCCCGCTGCTGGCCGGCTCGGTGGTTCGCGCACGCGCACTCGGCATGCTGCAAATGACCGACGAATCGGGCGTCGACGCCAAGCTGGTCGCCGTTCCGCACGACAAGGTCTGCCCGATGACCGCCGATCTCAAGTCGATCGACGACGTCCCGGCGTACCTGAAAGACCAGATCAAGCACTTCTTCGAGCAATACAAGGCGCTGGAAAAGGGCAAGTGGGTGAAGGTCGAAGGCTGGGCCGGCATCGAAGCCGCGCACAAGGAAATCACCGAAGGCGTGGCGAACTACAAGAAGTAAGCTGCGTTACACCGGTAGTCGATAAAAAACCGCGTGGACCTGCAAGGGCCACGCGGTTTTTTTTAGGGGCGGCGTTTTCGGAGATTCCCCTTCGCGTTCAATGCGTATTTGCCGCCCATCCGTCCATTGGCTTACCTAGTCACCAGAACGCCCGTCCGTTCCCGCACATAGCCACAACGCATCGACTGGATGAACCGAAGGCATTTTTATATCTCGGTGTTAACCCTTATCATTCGGCGGCCGTAGCAGGTTTCCTGTTGGCGGCGTATTAATGCGCTGACGCAGCGCCAACGCGCGTTTTTTGGAGCCCACCGTCCGGATGTTGAATCGCAAGTCCAACCCTTCGTCGCCACGCTGGTCGAGCCGCCTTTACGCAGGTCTGTACGCGCTCGTCACCGCGATCTACCGCGGACGGCCGGTATGGATGGTGTCGTTTTCGACGAGCGAGGCCAATCTGTCGGAAGGGCTGAGAGCGGCCTGTGCGTCGACCGCCATGCTGGTGCTTGGCAACCTGTTGCACGAGCCGGCCTTCGCATGGGCCGCGATTGGCGCCTTCTGGACCTGTCTCGCGGACGCTGCCGGCTCGAATCGCGCACGCTTCGCCTCGATGATGGGCTTTGCGCTGCTCTCGACCGTGTGCGGCGGCGTGACCGCTTTCGCTTCAGGCGAAGGGACAGTGCTCGCGGCGCTCGCCATTCTGCTATTCACGACGCTCGGCGGCTTCGGCAGAATCTGGGGCGCCGCGACTTCGCAGGTGACGATTCTCGCCGCGACCGCCTGCGTCGTGATGGTCGACCGGCCGATGCGCGACCTTCGTGAAGGCGTCGCGTTTCTCGGCATCTACCTCGCCGGATGCCTGTTCGCCGTCGTGCTGAGCTTGACGGTCTGGCGTATTCATCCGTTCGGCACGAGCCGCGCTTCGCTGCGCGCGGTGTATGTGCGTCTGGCCGACATCGCATTCGACAGCGCGCGCCTGCTCGAAGAGCGCGCGGCCCCAGGACAGTGGGCCGCGCATGCGGCGAAGTTTCGCGCCGATGCGCGGGCAACGCTGGAGCGCTCGCGCAAGGCGCTGGCGAACGTGCCGGACTCGAGAACGGCCGGCCGGGAAACCTACGACAATCTCCTTGCCCTGCTGACAGAAAGTGAAGCGCTTTTTGCGTATCTGATCGCGGTCACCGGCGCTTGCGAAAAAAACCCGGAAGACGCACGTCGCGCCAGACGCGCGGCTCGTCTGCTGACCGGGATCGGCGAAGTTCTGCGAAGAATCGGCACGGCCGCCAATGAAGCACAGTGGAATCGTCTCGCCGATCTGCAACGCCGTTTGCGCCGCCTCGCAACGCGGCTCGAATCCGCGTTGATGGAACCCGTGGCGCTGAAGTTTGACTTCGAACTGGTCGATTTCGCGCCGGCTTTTGCGCCGCCGCTCGGCTGGTCGGACAGTGCTGCGAGATTGCTGACGCGAATCTGGTCGACCCTCAAGGCAAACCTCTCATTTCAGTCGGTCGGCTTGCGCCACGCCGCACGCGTGGGCGTCACGACCACGGCGGGCTTTCTGGTCATACGGGCGCTCGGGCTTCCCTTCGGCTACTGGGCCACCATGGCGACGCTGCTGATCCTGCAACCTTCCATTGCCGCGACCTGGCCACGGAGTATCGAGCGCGCTGCCGGGAGCATCGTTGGGGGTGTGCTGGCGGCCGGCATCGGCTATGCGATTCATTCGCCCCTCGGCATTTCATTGGCGGTCTTTCCGCTGGTGGTGGCCACGATGGCGCTGCGCCCCGTTAGCTACAGCCTGTTCGTTCTGTTCCTGACACCGACCTTCGTACTCGTGGCCGACTTTGCGTCGCCCGGCGCGAACGAATTCGCCTACGCGCTGACGCGGCTTGGCAACAATGTGCTCGGCTGCGTATTGGCGCTGCTGGCAACGTTCTATCTGTGGCCGACGCGCGAGAAAGTCGACTATCGCGGCTATTTGAGCGAGGCGGTGCGGGCCAATCTCGGATATCTGAGAGCGGCACTGGAGTCGTCGGATCGGAGCGAGAAGGACATGGAGCGCTTGCGCCGAGCCGCCGGATTGGGCAGCAACAACGCCGAGGAGGCAATCGGCCGCATTCGACTCGAAAAGCTCGAGGACTCGATGGTGGACACGGTGACGCTGACGGTGCTGAGCGTGTTGCGAAAGATGGCAGGAACCGCGACTCAACTGCGCTTGAGTACGAACCGGCGCCGCATGCACGACGAACTCGGCGCATGGATTGTCGCGACAAGTGCCGACATCGAGGCGGCCTTGAATCGAAGCTTGCGGCCGATGCGGCGCGATCTGCCTGCGCGAGAGCAGTTGACGTCGTTAGAGGCGGATGCGGTGGGGGAAATCGCGCTGATGCACCGGCTGCTGACTGAGCGGATGCGTGAGGCGAGGGGGTAGCGGAAGCGGCAAGCGCAATTGGGGCACGCGTTCCTTGCCGCTATCGCCGCAACGGAAAGACGCCGGACAAGTCGCGCCTCTTTGATTTCCCGCAGTCTGCCTGAGTGCGTGCTTGTCTGACTCTCAGGCGCACATTCCCGATTGATTCTGTGAGGCGATGAGGAACGGTTTGGGATCGCATTTGCACATGCACCAGTCGTAGCCCAACGCTTGTTGACGACCGTCGACGCCCTGGTTTGGCAAACGCTCGCCTACGCACAAAACCGAGCCCTCTGTTTTGCATGTCGGGCACCAAATGGGATCGCCCTCGTAGACGACCGCGCGTCCGTGAAGCTGGTTGGCTTGCGAGGTCGCGTAGACCGTTCCTCCGGCTGTGGTGGTATCGCCTTCGCAGATATCAAAACGTTGGGTCATTCGTTTATTCCTTGAAAACGGGTTTTGTCAGATTGGGAACTGAGATGACAAAACGGTTGCTGTTAATAAATGAAGCGCGCTATAAGTGGCGCGCTCGCCACCGACACGCACTGTAATCGTCATTGTCAGGAAAATGGTATTTGCGCCGCCGGTTCGGCGAGTATTGGAGAATTATGGATTTTTAAGATAAAAAATAGACCTCCGTCGTTTGATTGACGCCCCGAGATGTAAATTCAGTATTCATAAAAAACTTGCCTTGCTATACATTCTCTTTTTTCTTCGTGAAATCGAGCGGCTAACAATTTGCAGTTTTCGGTTATGTAGTAATTCCAGTGGGAATCACTGTTTTCTAGAGCCATATTCGTCAGCTTGTCAATAAACCGACTTCTGTCGCCTCCCTCATAGAGTTTTGACACAATATCAGCGGCGCGAAAGAATTCATTCATGCCAGAGGCTGAATCTATGTACCGCAACTCTCTTGAGCGAGTCTTCGTAATCTCGTCAAGACAGCTCCATTTCTCTATTCCCGCCTCTTGACCGGGAGTGATGAAGTCATAGACGGCTTGGCATATTTTTTCCTTGTAAATTACCCATTCGCGCTGAGAAGTGAGGAGTATTTTTCTTTGCTGGGGCGAAAGTTTTTGCGCAAGAATCTTGTACGCTGAATTTAGATTTCTATCTGAGGATTCAAAATTAACTCTCACGCATTGCTCAAGTTCGCGGGTTATGATGCTGTCGCAGATCGGATCGGCGATTGCTGTGCTTGATAAAATTGATATTAAGAGCAGAGGGATGATATTTTTTAAAATCATCGGAATTGATTGCTTGGGTTGGTTGGCTTTTTGGGGTTTATGATAAATTTAATTTTTATATCTATTTTGTTAGGTGATCTGTTTTAATTGAAGTTCTTTCCAGAGTATTTTGCCGGCAGGAATAACTGGGGGCGTGTTCGGGTTCCGTCGTGCTGGCGTGAGATTCCACTCCTCCACCAAAGGAAAGCAGAACGTACGGTGGTACGAGATTGGGAAACAATCTCGAACTGCTACTATGCTGTATTGGTGGGCGCTCGGTGTTCATGGGCTTCGTCAAGCCTAATTTACCGTTAGTGCTTCTTTGGGAGGAGATCCGATCCACACGCCACGGGCAGTATGATCGAGGTGATTAAGTATGAAGAACCCCGTCGACACGTTCCGTTCGCCGATCTCCAGCAAATAAATTAGGTCGTCGTCTTTATATCCGTTCAGGGAAATACTTTCACTTTTCCCAGCATAAGCATAATGACCTTTCAAACATCCGTTGATTGCGCCAACTGTGTAGCCGACGGTGAATTGACTCGCGATCTTTGCCGTTCCATCCCGTATATGAGCTGCCGAATCGTTTCCGGATAGGCAGAGGAGGTTTCCGCCAAAAAATATCGATTCGGTTTGAAGATCAGCAATAAGTGCAAAGTTCAGCCCATTTGCCTGTGGAATAAATTCATATCCAGAAATGGAAAAAACAACGTTTCCATTTTTATCAAATATCGTAATTATTTGATTCATTGAGTCTGATATGCCTTTGTCACTGCATCTGGCAGCGTGATAGGTGCCGTAATCCAATCCAACTGGATTGACGCAAGCGGGTAGAGAAATTGTCTTAAGCCATGTGGGCTTGTTGCTATAGGAAATCATGCCGTCGTCATTAATTGCTCCGGACACGTCAAATTTCCCCAAGTCTGTTTTCTTGCACGATGTTCCGACCGACCTGACTTCATCGACAGAGTCATAGGCGGTCTTATAAATGCAATTGACGTACAATTTATTGGCAACTACCTTTATCGGGACAATGATGTGAAACTTATTTCTAGATCCATTTGAATCTATTTCCAGAGCAAGTCCTCCGCCCGCGAGACGCACCAAGGTCGAAGAAAGTGATGTTTCATTGATGATGAGATTGCTGTATTTGCCAATTAATTTTCCGGATTCATAAAATTCAACTATATCTTGTTGATTCCCTTCTTTGGCGCTCAGTTCTATCGTGTGTTCGGCATGCTGATAGTTCGTGCTGAGCGTCTTGGAAAGGGCGAATGCTGGAAGGATTGTTAAAATTATTGTGGTGAATATTGACTTCGGCATTTTGATCATGAGATTGAGTGGAATGTTTTGTGCGACTATGTCCGGTTCTGTTCAACAAGAAATTCAAGACGAGCCTTCATGAGGCTGAGGATGCATTTTTCATATGAGTGGCAAGTATTTCGTTTTTTTATCCAAAGCCTCTGACTATCTACAATGTGTTTTTCGTTTTCGTCAGTGTCTTTCGATTGTTGGAGCAGTCGGACATATGCTTCGTTTACGCTCCTATCAAAACTGATTAGTTCATTGGAGTTGCATATAGTTCGTTCTGTTTCGTTGGTTGATTTTGAGCAATCGAACGAGGCATTTATAAATGTGCCATCTTTTAATTTTTCGAGTGTCAAAATTGATTCGTTGCGCCATCGTAGATATAATTTATCCTCGGAAGCCAGAATTATCCAGGCTCCTCGTATCGCAGAATTTCCCAGCTTAGGATAGGAGATGCCCAGATCTGCTTGCCATAGGTTATTTCCGCAGATCGCACTAAATAATCTAACTGGATTTTCTGAATCTGAATTTAATCTGTAATCACTAATCGGGTCGGCGTATGCGCGCGGCGGGTAATCATAGCCGCCAATGCTGCGGAGCATCGCATCTTGAAAGGTGGTGTGAATAGATTTAAATGAGACATTCTTGCATTCATCTTTAAATTCTTCGGCGTCGTTCGTTATGGTGTCATTTTCAAATTTGAATGTGCGCCACTTCAGTCTAGGATCATCCCATCGATATTGGAGATTTCCTCCGGACGCTGTGTTCACGTGAACCTCCTGCACTTGCCACGTCCCAATTAACTCCGTTGGCAACGCCCCCGCAAGGACGCGAGCTGTTGTCACTGAGAGCACGGACGCCAGGAGAATCTGCAGGCTCAGGGCCCAAGGATTATGCATATAGTTTCTTTGAAAATGATATAGAGCTGTCGGTTTGTGTTGATGCGCTGGCTATTCTGAAAACCCTTGTTGGTAAATTGAAAAAGGAAGACATTTTGATTTGTCTGGCGTTTCCCATTCTCCGGAAATTTTTCCAGCCTGAATCAATCCGTGAAAATAGCCAGACACAGCCCCTCCCTTTCCGCCGAATTCTGTCAGTGAAAGTGAGCCATTTTTCGCCAATGTCCCTTCAATTTTTATAAATTTATCTGGATGACGGAGGTATCGATATTGGCCGGTAACGGTGTCTCCATGTTTCGTTATGGAGATGGCTATAAAAAGATTCTTGTCGAGGACTCCAGATAAATCATAATCTCCGTCTTCCACTGGGAGCCTCAAAGGACGGCATGCCACTACGTCAATCGGTATTGTGCTGTCTTGCGAATCAAACGGGACAAAGCATTGTTCTCCTTTAGGGTTTCGCGCATCGGTTGCCACATACAGCTTTGCGCTGGGCCAACCGGACGGTATAAGGGAGTAGAATTTTTGTTCTGAAGCTAGATTTCCCGCATTATCAAGGGTGTGCTCGTCGATCTCTAAGGTTGGTCCGGTAATTTTTCTTCCCACCCAGAGGGGGCCAGTTTTTGCGGTAGATTGCATAAGCGAAATGGAAAAGTAGTACACGGAGAAGGAAATCCATTTATTTTTCTTTTTCGTAATTGGAATTGCCGTAACAAGCCGATCATTTGAATGATTTTCCTGTACGAGGGCGTACTGAGTGCCATATTTGTAAATGGAGACATCGGAAAAAATACCAATTTTGCTAAGACCAGTTGCGATATTTTTTCCCATGCCGCGATCTATCAGTGAGCCAGTCTCGTCAAAGTATAGTGCGCACGATGCATCGACTTGGTGGCAAATCGTGGCTGCGGTGGCATGGAAAGCGCAGCACGCGGAGATGGCTAGAAATATTGTTTTTTTCATATGCATTCCATCAGCAAGGTTTCAAATTTTTTCGCGTACTCTGCAAATACTATATTTCTTTCGGTGCCATTTATTATGCGGCGCGCACCGACATAGTCTGCGTGAAATTCATTTATATAGTCGGAGAGTTTTTTGCCTGTGAAAATTCCGCGAATCATGCCTTCTACCATTATCACGGCCGCGTTTTTCCAGCTAAGGGCCTCATCTGGCTGATCAGCCAGATTAACGCCGACAATTGGTGTGAAGTTTTCATAGTTTGCTTTCCACGTAATTTGCACCAAGCCGCGGCCGCGGTATTTATATCCGTCGCCTTGAGTGTTGTTGTGGTGTGCTATGGCGCGAGTGGGGTTAAGGGCCGTGGGGCCTGAGCCGTAATCGCGTTCAGCCTTGTCGTAGGAAATTAGCTCGGAAAATGGGCCAAAGAAGGTTTGCGTATGGAAGTCATATGACTCAATGCGGGAAGTTGCTAACATATACGCAACGTACCGAATGTTGAAAATTTCACTTTTTGATGCGTATAGGAATTCAATCCACTCCAATAGTGTCTTTAGATTTTCCTCAGACTTTCCAGAGAGCGGAGGCAGATTGTGCTTCGGGCTTGAGGCACTTTCATACCAACCGAAGTTCGCCGAATGCGCGTCTTTGTACAGGGTTAAAAACTTCGCGATGTCTATGCGTCGGCGTGTTGCAAAATTCGCAACCAACGCAACCGGATGAATATGCAAAACAGTCGCACCACCCGGAAACCCCGCGACTTTACCCTTCACCTCGTCCCACCACTGCAGCTTCTTAATCCGCTCCAGCTCCTTCAACCAATTACCCTTCGCATTACGCATCAGCGGCGTAATTGCGTTCCAGCGAGACATATCCCCGCCCCATTCGCTTTCATAGCGCAGAATCACATGCGACATTGCCTGGGCGAGCGATGGCACGCGCATCGCCGCTTGCATCGCTTTCGCTGTCACCTTGCCGCTGTTCCCACCGGATTTCTCTCCGGCAACCGTCTGTTCGAGCTTTAAGAGCAGCGGACTATTGTTCACGGCCACGGCGGACGGCTCGAACGCCTTCTTCTCCTGCCAGTCTGCCGTATCGGTGACGAGCAGATTGCGTTTGAAGGCGTCCGTCAGATTGATCCCGGTTGCATCGACGATTTCGAAACCAGGCCACGCCCACGGGTTTTCCCACCGTGTTCCCGGATGCCGTGCGCTGCACACCCAGCCGCTCGCACTTTTGCCGTCAGCCGTGCGAAACGGCACACGCCACCAGCGCACGTTGTGTTCGTCGATCGCCTGTTTTTTTGCATCCAGGGCGTCGAGTTGCGCGCGCGAGTGAATCAGTGGGAATCCGCTCGCCGGGTCGGCGACGTCCTGCAGCCGAAGTGGAAACTCACTCCATGCCGGCATGCCGTTCACGGGTGCCGCCGCCTTGTCACGCTCAATCCACACGGGCGGACCATCCGCAACCAGCAGGCCGCTGGAGGTTTGCGAATATCTAGGCTGCACCTTTACCCAAGGGCCGCTTGAAGGGCTGTCGTCGGTAGGCTTGGTCGAATAGACCGGATGGTCCCGACCGAGTTTTCGATCAGCAGCGGCGACGTTTTGAACCAGCTTTGCGCCGGCATCAATGACAAGGAGTGTCTTCTGGTCCGCGGGCAATTGCGCGGCGCGTGTGCGACTCTTCGTCAGGAACGCGCTGAAGCCGTCATCCGCGAATACTTCCAGATGAAGCAGTTTGCGCCGCGAAGCAGGGGGCAAAGGCGTAGCCCGCTCGTAGTCCTGATACTCGCCGATCTGACCCAATAGCGTTCCCGCTTTCACTGGAATAGGAGCGGGAGGGACGACAACGTGGCCAACCTGTTTAGGCTCTTTGACGGATTGCAGTCCGGGCAGGAAGAGCCAGCCCCAATCGCCTTTGGGTGTTACCGCCGCACCGCCCGCCGTGCGGGCGTCCGATGCCTCCCACGGTAAGCTGCTGTCGTCGAGGCCGAATTCACCGCCGCTCGTCGGGCTCGTCATTCCGCCGGCGGCAATCGTTTGGATGTGCCCCCATGGGCCCCGCTTCTCGCCGATGATGACCTCGCAACCTTCGGGCAGAAATCCGACCTGCTGACCCGCGCTGTATTGGCCTTTTTTCTTTCCCGCTTTCGGCTCCGTCCAGACGAATGCCCCGGCCGCGCCGCCAGCGTCACCGTCAGCCGCGGGGTGCTGTCGGTCCTTGCCGAGAACGCTATACGCGTCAACATCCCACCAGTAAGGGCGCGGCACCTTGGGGGCGGCGAGATACGTGGTCCAGTCCGCCATATGCATGTAGAGGCTGTAAATGTCATGCGACTCGTCGGCGGGCTGCTGGCTTGTGTTGTTGGGCGCGGGAGGCATCGTCAGCCGGTGACGCACGAGGACAAACCCGGTCGAATAAGCGGCCCATTTCCCATCGGTGAATTGCAGGTGGGGATGAGCGTCATCGATCTTGTGGGCGACGATTTCCCCATCTGCGATGCAACGTACGCCGCGCGTTTGATCGAGTCGCGCCGCGGAGCCATTGCCGAAATGAATGCCGCCGTGCGGGAAGCCATTTACGCCCAGCGGAAAGAAACCGTCGTTCGTGAGCGACAGGGCGTCATAGAACTTTTGCGGGTCGACGATCTCCTTGTTGTCGGCGTCCCGAAACGGAAAGGCACACGTGAGTTGGGTCGGGACGCCTGGCGGCGGCTCGGGGGAGGGGGAGGTTGCAGGTGCAGGATGAGTTTGCGCGGGCATGTTTCAACGCCTGGTCAAGTGAATCAAGTGAATCAGGTGGAAAGCGAACAGGGACACCGGGTGCCTGGCGTCTTCAGCCGGAGAACCTGGAACCGTGGCCGCCCGTATCGGGCAGATCGTTCGAATAGGGCAGCGATGTCTTGGTCATCGCAGAGGTCGGGCGGTCTTTCCGCCAGGTCAAGGCCTTTTCGAAGAGGCCGCCCGGTGTCGCGATCTCGATGTTGCGATCGGTGAGACGGATATAGGAGCCACCTGCGCCGATCCAGAGTTCCTTGTGCGCGGACAGGATGAGCTTGCCTTCCGTGCTGGTGATGGTCATATCCCTAAGCGCCGACATCGTGAGTTCGTTGCTTTGCGCCTGTATCTGGACCTTGCCACGCGCGGCAAACAGCTTGATGCCGAGGTTGTGTGCGAACATGGACAATGCATCGCCTGCCGCCATGACGACGTTCTTCAAAGCGCTGACGTTGAAGCCCGCACCGGTCGCGATGTTCACGTCCTTACCTGCGCCAACCGATACGCGATGCGGTGTCGAAACAGCCACGCCCTTCGGCGAGGACAGCAGCATGACGGCCTCTTTCAGTTCGTTCACACTGTTCTTCAGCCATTCGTTTTCGGCCCTCAGGTCGGCTATCTCGGCCTTCGCCATGTTCGCCAGTTCGGCTAATTCCTGCGCCTGCGCCGATCGCGTCTGGAACTGGTTCATGGCCTCGACCATATCGGTCTGCTGGCCGCCTGCCTGCTGCTGCAGGTCGCTGCAAAGCATCAGCCCGCCGCCGGCACGCACCGCACCCTGGGCATCGGTGCGCAGTTCGAAGCCGCTGCCACGATGTTCACGCTTGCCGTTGACGATGTGTCCCAACGTCAGCTGGCTTTTGCCTGAGTGCCGGGTAGAAACCTTGGCGTGTTCCTGACCTTCCCAGTCTTCAAACTGGACCTCGTTGTCGCCCTGCGTGCGAATGACGTTGCGCGACATCCAGCGGTCCTGATTGGTAATCAGGTCGAGTTGCTGGCTGTTGTGATGGAACGCCGCGATGTAAGGTTTATTCGGATCGCCGTCCCGGAATTCAATGATGGCCTCCGTCCCTTCGACGGCGGGAAAGTGAAAGCCTGTTTGCCGGCCACCCGCGAACGGTTTGGCGAGGCGTAGCGGCATGCTTTCGCCACCGGCTGGCCATTCGCCGAAATCGCAGTCGAAGCGCACGACGTAATACCCCTGCTGCGTCAGATACGCGTACTTGTACTGGCCCGGCGACGTGACGCGGGCGCTCAGTGAGCCGGTAATCTTCGGCCACGTGTCGTCTTCGATCTTCAGGCGAAAGCGCCGGTTGGAGGGGATCGCCCGATAGGTGTTGCGATAGGGTTTGTCACGCGCGCCGGCATGTGTGACCTCGATCATGACGTGGCCGTCCGGTGCGTCGGGCAACTGCCAATCCGTGCGCAGGATCCTGCCGATGCACAGGCTGTGAACGTTGCTTTCACCTTCGTATACGACCTGCCACGCAATCGCCGCTTCATGACGTAGCTGCGCTTCCCATCGCGCACCGCCGGCGTCGAGATGATGCGTACCGTAGATATAGGGCTTGCCGAATGTCGTCGTGTCCTTAAGCGCGACATTGGCCTCTGCCTCGAAACGCTCCCATGCCTGATCGGGGTTGTAGTCGGCGACAGCGAACGACTCGGGCACCAGCTCGCTATGCGTGCGCAGCGCCGACACGGATTCAGCGCCAGTCTCCAGCCCCGACATTGGCCGGTAAGGCGCAGTCATGGTGGGCTGATAGATGTAGTGGTCGATATCGTCTCCGAACACGACGACATCACCGTGCTCGCCCGGCACGATGTAGCTGTAGATGCCTTCCTGCTGCATCAGGATGTTGATGAAGCGCCAGTCGCCCGTCTGGTATTGGAACCGGAACGGATGCTGAGGGTATCGGCGACGTAGCTTGAAGGTGAACTGATGGCCCGTGAGGCCATTGCGCCGCAAGATCGATTCGATAATCTCGGGCGCGCTCTGATGCTGGTAGGTTTGCGTGGTGCGCGGGGTCAGGCAGGCGATATGCGGTTCGACAACGATCTCGTACGTGCTGCAATCGTTCGTCGTCTTCACATGCGAGAAGCGTGTCACGCGCCCCCAGAATACGCGTGGCTCCTCGCCGCTTTCAGGCACGAGCCTGAACTTTGCCTCATGTCCGAGGATAACGTCTCGCGTCAATTTCTCCGGATGAGTCGCGACGATATCGATCCGATACGGCTGCCCCATCTTTTCGAGGGCGCTGAACGAGACGATCGAAATATCCTTGACCCTGTGCTCCCCCAGCACTTCGAGGAAATAGTGCGGGCTTAGGCGAGTGATGTCATGCCCGTTCCGGTTCTCCATTTTTTGCGTCTCCCACTTATATATCGCGACAGATCAACGTCTGCCGAGAATGCATAGGGAGGCCTTACGCACGCAATAAGACTTGTCCGAAACTGTGGGCGGCGAAAACAGGTTGAGGGGTTCTGAAACAGGCGGCGCGCTTTATAGGCCGCGCCATTGCGGTCATGCCGTCAGGTGTTGCTGGCTTCGTCTTCAGTTTCGTCGACGGCCGCCGGCTCGGGTACGGGCTCAGGCAGCACCGATTCAAGCGTACGAAGCCCCGCCGCCAGCGCCCGCTTTTCAGCGGGCAATAGCCGCTTGACCCAATACTCCGCGCGCGAAGCACTAGACCTGTCCGCCAACTCAAACGACACCAGCACTCGCACCGGCTTACGCGAACGCGTGTAACGCGCACCCATGCCGCTCGCATGCTTGTCGAAGCGCGCCTGGACGTCGGTGGCAATGCCGGTGTAGACGCTGCCGTCCGAGCATTCGAGCAGATACAGAAACCACGCCATGGGTATGCTTCAGCCTTTGAACGGATTGTGTTCGCGCAGCTCGTCCACATACGCGTGGATGCTGTTCTTTTCGTTGTCGAGGAAGTGGCCGACCGCATCGGCGAAGGCCGGATGCGCGAGCCAATGCGCCGAGCGCGTCACGGTCGGCAAAAACCCACGCGCCATCTTGTGCTCGCCCTGGGCGCCGCCTTCGAACGCACCGAGCTTTTCTTCGATGCAGAATTCGAGCGGCTGATAGTAAGCCGTTTCGAAGTGCAGGCAGGGCACGTGTTCCAACGCACCCCAGTAGCGGCCATAGAGCGTGCCGCCGGTTTTCCCGTCGCGCTGGTAGACCACGAGCGAGCTGGCGATCGGCTTGCCTTCGTATTCGGCGATCACCAGCAGCAGATTTTCCGGCATCGAGGCGCCGATCGTGCGGAAGAAATCGAGGTTCAGATACGGACTCGAAAAGTGCTCGCGGTAGGTTTGCCGATAGCACTTGCTGAAGAATCGCCAGTCGGCGTCCCGGATATCCTCGCCGCGAATCCGGCGCATCGTCACGCCGGCTTCCTGAACCTTGCGACGCTCCGCGCGGATGTTCTTGCGCTTCTTCTGTTCGAGCGTGGAGAGGAAATCGTCGAAGTCGCGATAGCCGTCGTTCAACCAGTGGAATTGCACGCCTTCGCGCTGCATCATGCCCATGTCGGTCAGCGCAGCGCCTTCCGTTTCGGTCGGAAACAGCACATGCAGCGACGATACGTCGGCTTGCTCGGCAAACGCCATCAACGTCGCGGCCAGATGCCGGAGCGCATGCGTATCCGCCGATAACAGCCGGTTGCCCTGCACCGGTGTGAACGGCACCGCGCACAGCAGCTTCGGGTAGTACGGCAGACCGTTGCGTTTGTACGCATCGGCCCAGGCCCAATCGAAGACGTACTCGCCGTACGAGTGCCCCTTCAGATACACGGGCGCGGCCGCCACGAGCTTGCCGGTGCGTGGGTCGGCGAGCGTGACGAATTGCGGCGCCCAGCCGGTATCGGCGACCGCGCATTGGGTCGCGTGCAGCGCGCTCAAGAACTCGTGCCGCAGAAACGGCGTGGGTTGCGCTTGCCGGGCGAGGAGGGCGTTCCATTCCGCGGCGTCGACCTCGGAGGGCGACGCCAGAATGCCCGTGCGATAATCAAAGCGTTCCTGGTTCAATCTGTGTGACTGTTCCCAATGAGCGACGCCAGGCGTGATGCGAAGCGTCGTTCGTTTATCCGATTTGTCCGTTGCCGTCGAGCTAACCAGCCGCGGTACTCGTAAGCCGTCTGGCTTGCCTGTCGATCCTGCCATGAAGACCCGAATCGCTCTTGCTCAAATCAATGTCACCGTCGGCGACTTCGCCGGCAATGTCGCGAAGATTGTCGCTGCCGCGCGGGCCGCGCACAACGATGGTGCGAAGCTGCTGATCGCGCCCGAACTCGCGCTCTCCGGCTATCCACCCGAAGATCTGCTGCTGCGTCCCGCGTTCTACGCCGCGAGCGCGGCGGCGCTTGCCGATCTGGCCGCGCAGCTGAAGCCCTTCGCCGGCTTGCATGTGGTCGTCGGCCATCCGCTGCGTGACGTGACACATGCGGTGGCACACGCGGCGACGCACGTCGCGGCGCACGGCCATGGTAATGCAAACGCGCCGATCGAGCGCGGTGTCCCGCCGGTCGACACCTTCAACGCCGCCTCGCTGATCGTGGACGGGGAAGTGGCCGGCACCTATCGCAAGCAGGATTTGCCGAATACGGAGGTGTTCGATGAGAAGCGCTACTTCGCTTCCGACCCGAAGCCGTTCGTGTTCGAACTGGACGGCGTGAA
Source organism: Paraburkholderia caffeinilytica (assembly GCF_003368325.1). NCBI lineage: Bacteria > Pseudomonadati > Pseudomonadota > Betaproteobacteria > Burkholderiales > Burkholderiaceae > Paraburkholderia > Paraburkholderia caffeinilytica. The sequence goes on from NZ_CP031467.1 coordinate 3,068,353, forward strand.
GTATGGCGTGGTGATTTGCGAGGACGCATGGCATGCGTCGGCCGCGCAAATGGCGAAGGCGGCAGGCGCGCAAGTGCTGCTGATTCCGAACGGTTCGCCGTATCACCTGAACAAGGAAGCGGTGCGCTTCGACATTCTGCGGGCGCGGATTCGCGAGACCGGCTTGCCCATGGTCTACGTGAACATGGTCGGCGCGCAGGACGAACTGGTGTTCGACGGCGGCTCGTTCGTGCTCGATGAACAGGGCGAGCTGGTCGCGAAGATGGCGCAGTTCGAGGAAGGCAACGCGATTGTCGAGTTCGACAACGGCAAGCCGGTGCCCGCGGCGATCGCGCCGGAGCTCTCGCTCGAGGCGCAGGTGTACGCCGCGCTCGTGATGGGCGTGCGCGACTACATCAACAAGAACGGTTTCCCGGGCGCGCTGATCGGTTTGTCGGGCGGCGTGGATTCGGCGCTGGTGCTGGCCGTCGCGTGCGACGCGCTGGGCGCGGATCGCGTGCGCGCGGTGATGATGCCGTCGCGCTACACCGCGGACATTTCAACCACCGACGCCGCCGAGATGGCGCGCCGGGTCGGCGTACGCTACGACGAAATCGCGATCGCGCCGATGTTCGACGCGTTCCGCGGCTCGCTCGCCGAGGAATTCGCAGGCCGCGCCGAAGACGCCACCGAAGAAAACATTCAGGCGCGCATTCGCGGCACCTTGCTGATGGCGCTGTCGAACAAGTTCGGCTCGATCGTGCTGACCACCGGCAACAAGAGCGAGATGGCGGTGGGCTACTGCACCTTGTACGGCGACATGGCCGGCGGCTTCGCGGTGATCAAGGACATCGCCAAGACGCTGGTCTACAAGCTGTGCCACTACCGCAATCAGGCCACGACGTTCAGCAGGCAGAACGTGATCCCCGAGCGGATTCTGACGCGCGCGCCGTCGGCGGAACTGCGCGAGAACCAGACCGATCAGGACAGCTTGCCGCCGTACGAAGTGCTCGATGCGATCATGCGCATGTACATGGAAGAGGACCGCTCGCTTGCCGAGATCATCGCGGCGGGCTACGCGGTCGACGACGTTAAGCGCGTCACGCGCCTCATCAAGATCAACGAGTACAAACGCCGGCAGGCACCGATCGGCATTCGCGTCACGCATCGGGCGTTCGGCCGCGACTGGCGTTATCCGATTACGTCGCGCTATACCGAGCCGGTGGAGTGAACGTCAGCCGGACGGCTGCGGACTTACCCGATAGCAGGCCAGAAGCGCGTGCCGGATTGCCGCAACGCATCCGGCGCGGCGTAGAATAAAAATCATCCATTCCCCTTCAACCTTCCAATCACGAGATGAGGTCCGCCATGAAGCGCATCACTGCAGTCATCAAACCGTTCAAACTCGACGAAGTGCGCGAGGCGCTCGCTGAAGTCGGCCTCACGGGGTTGACCGTGACTGAAGTCAAAGGCTTCGGTCGGCAAAAAGGCCACACCGAGCTCTATCGTGGTGCAGAGTACGTGGTCGACTTTCTGCCGAAAGTGAAGATCGAAGTGGTGGTCGCGGACAACCAGTGCGATCAGGTGATCGATGCGATCATCGGTGCGGCGCGCACCGGCAAGATCGGCGACGGCAAGATTTTCGTCGCGGACGTGGAGCGTGTGATCCGGATTCGCACGGGTGAGGAGAACGAAGCGGCGGTTTGAGCGGTTCGACTCGCACGGTTAAAGCGCAGAGTTAAAGCGCCGGTATTGGCATCCATCGCACGCACGCACCGATCAGGTGCGTCGAGGCAGTGGCAAAACCGTGCGCGCAAATAAAAAACGGTGCGATACCCTTTCGGACATCGCACCGATACGCGCCTCTCGCAGCAGCGTGAAAAAGATTCGCTTGAAGAAATCCTGACTACACCCCGAAGGAAGTCTCTTCCGGGGGCGCCCCAAAGGAAGTTCCCTTGGGGCACACCGTTCGATTAGAACGAGTGTTGAATACCTGCGTACACGCCGGTTTGGCTATGACCCGGCAGCGGGTTGTCCGTGCCGACTGCCGTACCCGAGTTATTCGCATTCAGGCCGTAGTTAGCCGTCTTGCTGTTTCGTGCCGTAGCAATCTGGATATCCAGCAGCGTGCGCTTGGACAGGTTGTACGAGCCGCCGACCGTGTAGATCGTCGCATTGCCTGCGCCATTGTTGCCGTTGACGTGATAGACCGCTGCGATCAGCGCCGCAGCCGGCGTTGCTTGCCAAGTCACACCGCCCCATTCGTGATCGAGGGTAGTAGGCTGCCCCGGGAGAACGCCCGTTGCGCCGGCCGAACGGATAGCCTGGTAAGCGGCCTGAACCTTGAACTGACCGAGGAACACGTTCACGAGAGCCGAGTATTCGCGCGATGCCGCGAACACGCCGGTTGAGATGTTGGCCGTATTGACGGCAGTGCCGGTCGGGCCGTACAGGCCGCCGTTAGCCGGGTTGCGGATTTCGTCGTACAGGCCGCGAATCTGGAACAGCGAGGTCGTGTAAGTGACTTGTGCGCCGGCTTCGCGACCTTGAGTGGTCGTGCCGTTACCGTTCCAGCTCGTTGCGTTCGACAGGGCGTATTGACCGTAGAAGTCAAAGCCTGCGATCTTCGGCGACTGGTACGCGAAGTTGTTGCTCGACTGCGGCCAGTTGCGGCCACGCACCAGCGATGCCGACGACCAGCTCGATTGACCGAACGGGTCGAAGTCCCACACGCCGTTCGAGATATAGAGCATGCGGCCCATCGTGAACGTACCGTACTGGTCGTTCGACACGCCGACAGTTGCCCAACGATTGAAGAGACCGCCGCCGCCAGGGCCTGCACCCGTCATGGTGTTGAAGGAGCCTTCCAACTGGAACAGAACCTTGTTGCCGCCGCCGATGTCCTCAACGCCCTTCATACCCCACAGGCTCGTACCCCAGTCGCCGCTTTCCGCGCGGAAACGATTCGTGCTGCCCGTTGCCTGGCCGTTTGCACCCGTGCCTTGCGGAACGCCCGTCATGTACTCAATGCCAGCGTCAAGGCGGCCGTACAGCGTCACGCTGCTTTGGGCGTGCGCAACTACACCGGCTGTCATCAGCGCAGCGGCGAGCAATGCTTTCTTCATCTTCTCCTCCATACCCTGTCAAAAAGTGAAACCCAGTACTGCGAATGGTGTTCGGACGCAAGCGCGCCGAACAGAAATCGGTACCAGGGAGATTAGCGGGTGGATTGGGTCTCCTGCCGTGACGGATAGCCTCAGCGGGCCATTCTTCGCGCCATGCCGATCCCTCGCCGACCGGTTCTCCTCTGTTGCTTTGAAGTGAAACTACTTTTAATGAACTTTGTTTTGCTACTTTGGTTACTAATTTATCAAAAATACCCCAGGGTGGGAGAAGAAATTAGTACCGGCTTGGGCCGGTGTCTCCAAATTGCAATACGAATATGCACAGGGAAGCGTTGCAGCGTCCCCAAAAAGACGGGAAACCCTTATGCCGCAAGGGAATCACGGATTGAGGCGAGCAACGTTAAGGATTGCCACTATTGACGCCTAAGATGCGGCAGAGTAGGGCGGAAAGAGGGTGGTTCGGGCCCGCTTTGGGGCCATTTTCGAGGCCAAAACGGCCGGAATGCACAGGTGAGCGAAGTAAAAAAGGCGCTAGTAAGCGCCTTGTAATACTACTTTGACTACAGCCCAAATAGCGGGCTGGTCGACAGTGTCATTTGAGGCTGCCGGAGAGGAACTGCTTGAGCCGTTCGCTCTTTGTGTTCCGGAAGACTTCGTCCGGATGGCCTTCTTCTTCGACGCGGCCTTGATGCAGGAACATCACGTGATTCGACACGTTGCGCGCGAACGCCATTTCGTGGGTGACGACGATCATCGTGCGGCCTTCTTCGGCGAGCGTCTGCATGACCTTGAGCACTTCGCCGACCAGCTCGGGATCGAGCGCGGAAGTCGGCTCGTCGAACAGCATCACGTCCGGATGCATGGCCAGCGCGCGCGCGATCGCGACGCGTTGCTGCTGACCGCCCGACAGATGCGAGGGATACTGCTTCTCGAGACGAGGTGCGAGGCCGACTTTCTCCAGATACTCGCGTGCCCGTTCTTCGGCTTCCTTGCGCTTCAGACCCAGCACGTTGACCGGTGCCTCGATGATGTTCTCGAGCACGTTCATGTGCGCCCACAGATTGAAGTGCTGGAACACCATCGACAGCTTGGTGCGTACGCGCTGCAACTGCTTCGGATCGGACACGCGCAGCGCGCCGGCCTTGCCGATCTGCGTGCGGACTTCTTCACCGTCCACGAAGATGCGCCCGGCGTTCGGCTGTTCGAGGAAATTGATGCAGCGGAGCATCGTGCTCTTGCCCGAGCCGGACGAGCCGATCACGCTGATCACGTCGCCGGCGTTGGCCTTCAGCGACACGCCCTTGAGGACTTCGTTGTCGCCGTACTGTTTGTGAAGCTCGTCGACGAAGAGCTTTTGCTTCCTGGTGTTCATCGGGGTCCTTGGCGGGCTTACTTGCTTGGGGGCGTAGCGCCCATCCTGTCTTGTTTACTTGCCTTGCGGCCGCAGGTAAGCGAGCCAGCGGCGCTCGGCGCGGCGGAACAGCCACACGAGCGCAAAAGAAATGCACAGATAGAGCAGGGCGGCGAGGCCGAACGCATTGAACGACTGATACGTGGCCGAGTTCACGTCGCGGGCGATCTTGAGAATGTCCGGCACGGTCGCGGTGAACGCGACGGTGGTGGCGTGCAGCATCAGGATCACTTCATTGCTGTAGTACGGCAACGCGCGGCGCAGCGCCGACGGCAGAATCACCCGTCGGTACAGCGTGAACGACGACATGCCATACGCGCGCGCCGCCTCGATCTCGCCATACGGCGTGGCCTTGATCGCGCCCGCGAAAATCTCGGTGGTGTACGCGCAGGTGTTCAGCGTGAAGGCGAGCAGCGTGCAGTGCATGCCGTCGCGAAAGAACGCGTTGGTCAGCTCGTGGTTGCGGATGATTTCGAGACTGTACAGGCCGGTGTAGCACAGCAGCAGCTGCACGTAGAGCGGCGTGCCGCGGAAGATGTACGTATACAGCCATACCAGGCCGGCGAGCCATTTCTTCTTCGACACGCGCGCGACCGCGAGGGGGATCGACAGGCAGAAGCCGAGTCCGATCGACACCACCAGCAGCCACAGCGTGATCACGACGCCGGTGAGGCGGTAGCCGTCGGTATACAGATAGTTGCGCCAGTATTCCTGAATGATCTCGATCATAGATCCGCCTTTCGCACGCCGGTCGAGTAACGCTTTTCGAGGTACATCAGCACGAAGTTGGACACTGTGGTGATGACGAGATAGATCGCCCCTGCGAACAGGGTGAAGAAGAAGAACCGCAATGTGCCCTTGCCGGCATCCTGCGAGGCCTTGACGACATCTGCGAGACCGATGATCGACACCAGCGCCGTGGCTTTGACCATCACCTGCCAGTTATTGCCGATGCCAGGCAGCGCGAAGCGCATCATCTGCGGGAACATGATCCGCGAGAACACCTGCCAGCCGGTCATGCCGTAGGCCGCGCCCGCTTCGAGCTGGCCGCGCGGCACCGCGAGGAACGCGCCGCGGAAAGTCTCGGTGAAGTACGCGCCGTAGATGAAACCCAGCACCGCGACGCCGGCCACGAATGGGTCGATGTCGATCTGGTCCCAGCCGAGCAGGTCGGTCAGGTTATTCAGCCAGATCTGGATGCTGTAGAACAGCAGCAGCATCAGCACCAGGTCCGGCACGCCGCGCACGAGCGTCGTGTAGACGGTGCCGGCACCATACGAGAAACGGTTTTTCGACAGTTTCGCCGCCGCGCCGAGCAGGCCCAGCACGAAAGCGAACGCCAGCGACAACACCGCCAGTTTGACGGTTTGCCAGGTGCCGTTGAGAAGCAGCGGGCCGTAGCCTTGAAGGAACATAGGGGGTCCTTGACGATGCGTTCGTGACGCACCGCGAAAGACGCGGCCAGCTCTGCACCGCGTTTGCCGCGAGCCTGGACTCGCCGTTTCCCGCGGCGCACAGCGCACCGCTGTGCAAATCATGACTGCAGGGCCGTTGCCGGTCTTGCAGCGCGCTTTTCGACTCTCGTCGTGAATCGGGGTTGAAGCTGCATCTGAAACTGCTGTTCAAGCTGCTTTTGAATCTCTTGCGACTGTATTACGAAGCCTCGGGAAAGCCCATGCGGGCGAGCCCCGAGTGAGTCACCCACTCAATGGCCAGGATTGATGTCGACGTCGAAGTACTGTTTTTCGAGCTTCCTGAACGTGCCGTCCTGGCGCACTTGCGCCAACGCCTGGTTGAACATCGCCTTCAGCGCGGCGTCATCCTTGCGCAGGCCGATGGCCGTGCCTTCACCGATCGTCTTTGGGTCTTTCACTTCCGGGCCGGCCCAGGCGAAGCCTTTGCCGCGCGGCGTCTTCAGGAACCCGGCGTCGGCTTGCAATTCGTCCTGCAAGGCGGCGTCGAGGCGTCCCGAAGCAATGTCGGCGTAAACCTGATCCTGATTCTGGTAGGACACCACGGTCACGCCTTTGGGCTCCCAATACGCCTTGGCGTAGGTTTCCTGAGTCGAGCCCTGCTCGACGCCGACATGCTTGCCCTTCAGCGATGCAGCCGTGGGCAGCAGCGGCGAGCCGGCTTTGGCGATCATGCGGGCCGGCGCGTCGAACAGCGTGTCGGAGAAGTCGATCTGCTCGCGGCGTTTGTCCGTGACGGTCAGCGACGATACGATCGCATCGAACTTCTTGCCCTTCAATGCCGGGATGATCCCGTCCAGGTCCTGCTCGACCCACACGCACTTGACGTTCATTTTCGCGCACAGCGCTTTCGTCAAATCGACGTCGAAGCCGACGACCTGGCCGCTGGCCGCCTTCGATTCGAACGGCGGGTAGCTGGCGTCCACCCCGATGCGCACGGTTTTCCATTCTTTCGCCATCGCGCTGGTGGCCATGACGGCAAGCGCCACGCACAGTGCGGCCTTCTTCATGTTTCTCCTGGATCAAACTGATCGTCGTGGTGTGCCGATCTCGACGACCGCCGGCTTGTGGCCGGCCGTCGCTATTCTAGGCGGTCAAAATTGTTGCGCCGCGTGCGAGCGTCGCTTCGGACCCGCCGGCGCGCGTTCGGCGCACACGCGTCTCGAAAAGGGCGGTATTTTACCCGAACAGGGGCAGGGCGCCAGTGCGGGGCGGCGCCGTCTGCCGATGGGCGGGCACATGCGTTGTGCATGCGCGACGATGGCGGGCCGCGGGCTGGTAGGCTTGCGCGCAGTCATTTGCGTTGATGTTCGACAAGCCGGCGTCCGGATATCGGATGCCTGTCTGGCGAGACGGGCCTCCACGCCGACTACCCGCGGCCGGCGCCGGCCGCGCCGCGCGATTGCACGGATTTATGAAACGATCCGGTGCGGCGTTGCCCGTTGTTTAGCGCGCTTCGCGCCCATACATTCTGGGCATCGTTAATTGACTCACCGGGAGACCCTCATGATCGAGATTCGCCGTTCCGACGAACGTGGCCACGCCAACCACGGCTGGCTCGACTCGTATCACAGCTTTTCGTTTGCCGACTACCGCGATCCGCAACACGTGCATTTCGGCCCGCTGCGGGTGATCAACGAAGACCGCATCGCCGGCGGCCAGGGCTTTGGCACGCACGGCCATCGGGACATGGAAATCGTCACGTATGTGCTAGAAGGCGCGCTCGCGCACCGCGACAGCATGGGTAACGGCTCGACCATCCGTCCCGGCGACGTGCAGCGCATGAGTGCCGGCACAGGCGTGCAGCACAGCGAATTCAACGCATCGCAGGACGAATCGGCGCACCTCCTGCAGATCTGGGTGATTCCGAAACGCGCGGGCGATCAGCCTGGCTACGAAGAAAAACGCTTCGACGATGCCGACAAGCGTGGGCGTCTGCGTGTGATCGCCTCGCCCGACGGGCGCGACGGCTCGGTGACGATTCACGCGGATGCATCGATTTACGCGGCGCTGATCGATGGCGCGGAACAGGCCACGTTCGTGTTGCCGAAGGGCCGGCTCGCGTATGTACACGTGGCGCGAGGCGCGCTGACCGTGAATGGCGAAGCGCTCCAGGCCGGCGACGCCGCCAAGCTCAGCGAAACCGATACGGTGACGCTCGAAAAGGGCGAGCGCGCCGAAGTGCTGCTGTTCGATCTCGGCCCCCTCAACGGGTAAATGTGGGAAAGCGTGGATCAGTGCGGTAAAGGCCGACCACGGTGGCGCTCATTCATCGCCCGATGCTCGAGGGGTGCCGGTTGCAAGCGCAACGGACAACGGGCAACCCGGCTTGAAGCATGAGTTGCGCGCATACAGAAACGCCACGGAAGTTTTTCCGTGGCGTTTCTGCATTCGGACGACGGCCGCACCGGCCGCCTTCCGCCTACGTCGACCCGCTTACTGATTCGCAGCCGGCGCCGATGCTGCGTCCTTGTGATGCTCCCAGCGGTCGCGCATCTTTTCGTGACGCGCTTCCATCTTCGCAAAACGCTGCTTCAGCGCCGTGCTGACGGTGGTCTTCTGCTGGTCGTTCAAGCCGTTATAGAACTTGAGCCACGCGTCCGTGGTTTGCTGGCGCAGTTGCGCGTCTTTCTGCTCGACTTGCTGATGCGCGGTGGCCATGGCGTTCAGATCGAGAATCGGCTGTTGCTGCGCGGCCTTCATCTGGTTCTTGATCTGTTCGTGGTTGGCGTGCATGGCCTCATGGTTCTGTTTCATGGTGTCGAGCGCGGCTTGCCATTGTTTCTCCTGATCCGCGTTCAGCTTCAACTGATCGTGCAGTTGCGTCAGTTCCTTCATGAAGTGGCCATGCCAGCCGCCGGGGCCGCCGTGATCGGCGGGTTGTGCGGCATAGGCAGCGCCCGCGCCGATGGCGAGGGCAGTGGCGGCAACGGCGAGAACGCGCGACATTTTTTTGGTGGACATGTAAGACTCCCTGTAATGGAATAGCCGACAGTGCAACCGGTCATGTGGACGGCCTGCATTCGGTAAGACACAGCGTAGAGAACTGCGTCCGGCGCTGTGTTACGTGGCGCGATGCGGCTGTTACGGGTGATTACGTACGGCTTTCACCGTAACACCCGGTAACCCTTGCGGGCCGTCTGAAATCGAAAACCCTTCCTGCTGCGCGTTAAACTTCATCCCATGGCTACTCAAATACTGGTTGTCGACGACGACGTCGAATTGCGCGATCTGCTGCGCGACTATCTGGCCCGTCAGGGCATCGAAGTCTCGGTGCTGCACGACGCGGGCACGCTCGAGCGCAGGCTCGAACGCGAGCGTCCGGATCTGATCGTGCTCGATCTGATGATGCCCGGCGTAGACGGGCTGACTGCGCTGCGCAAGCTGCGCGCGTCGGGCGACGACATTCCCGTGATCATGCTGACCGCGCGTGCTGACGACGTCGACCGGATTGTCGGGCTGGAGCTCGGCGCGGACGACTATCTCGGCAAGCCGTTCAACCCGCGCGAGCTGTTGGCGCGCGTGCAGGCAGTGCTGCGGCGCCGCCGCACGCTGCCGTCGGCGGCGGCGCCGGAGCAGCGCGAACCGTTCAACTTCGGCCGCTTCACGCTGGACTTTCAGTCGCGCACGCTGCATCTCGAAGACAAGCCGCTCACGCTGTCGGGCAGCGAATTCGCGCTCCTGAAGATCTTCGTCAACCACCCCATGCGCACGCTCACGCGTGAGCGCCTGCTCGAACTGCTGCATGGCCCGGAATACGACGGCACCGACCGCGGCATCGACGTGCAGGTGTGGCGTTTGCGTCGCATTCTCGAAACCGACCCGTCCACGCCGCGCTTCATTCAAACGGTGCGCGGACGCGGCTACGTGTTCGTGCCGGATGGCGAACAGCATGCGCCGGCCCATTGATTCGCTGTTCGGGCGCCTCGCGCTGCTAGTCATTGCGGTGCTGCTGCTGTCGCATTTCGCGTGGTACGCGCTCATGCGGCTCGAGCGCAGCCAATTGCAAACACGCTACGCAGTCGAGGAAGCCACCTTCCTCGTCGACGCGGTGCGCCAGCACGTCGCCCGCACGCCGGACCAGCCTTTGCCGTCGCGCGTCAGGCTGGTCGACCCGTCGAGCGCCGACGTGCCGCCGGATAGCACCAACCTGCCGCCCCCGCTCGAACGCTTCATCGAGGACGTGCGCGATCGCATGCCCACTGGCACGCTCGTGCGGATCGGCCAGCCTGGCCGTCCGCCCACGCTATGGGTGCGCGCCACCACCGATCGAAGTTGGATCGTGGTGCCGGTGCAGCCTTTGCGCACGCCCCGTTCGCTCGACCGTACGGTGCTGTGGCTCGCAATTATCTTTTCGTTCGCGGTGATGGCCGCGCTCTTCGCCGCGTGGGCGCTGCAGCAGCCGTTGCGCTCGCTCGCCCAGGCGGTGGCGCGCTTCGGGCGCGGCTTGCCGGTGCCGCCGGTGCCCGAGCGCGGTCCGCGCGAGTTGCGGCAGCTGACGCACGGCTTTAACCAGATGGTTCAGGAAGTGGCGCGTACTGAACACGACCGGGCCGTCATGCTGGCCGGCGTCGCGCACGATCTGAAAACGCCGCTGGCACGCATGCGGCTGCGCGCCGAAATGATGGAAGAAGTGAAGATGCGCGACGGCGTGGTGCGCGACGTCGATTCGATGACGCATATCGTCGAACAGTTTCTGGTGTTCGCACACGACGGCGCCGATCGCAGCGAAGCCGTCGAAGTGGACGCGCAGTGCGAGCGCGTGGTCCGCAGTTATCGCGCGGTCGCGGCCGGTGCGCCCGCCGTGCAGACCGAACTCAACGCGGGGCCGGGTTTCCTGTTGCCCGCGGCGACGCTCGACCGGATCCTGTCGAATCTGTTGGACAATGCCCATGCCTACGGCGCGCCGCCGATCGTCGTCGCCACCGCGCGCACGGCGCAAGGCTTCACGCTTTCGGTGAGCGACAACGGCAGCGGTATCGCCGCGCAGGATCTGATCAATGCCAGCCGGCCGTTCGTCCGGCTCGACCCGGCACGTGGCGGCAACGGCCATAGCGGGCTGGGACTCGCGATCGTCGAGCGTCTGGTGCGGCGTGCGGGTGGGGCGTGGGAGATCGGCAACCACGGTGGCCGTGGCTTGCGGGTCTTGATGAGCTTTCCGTTCGAAGTGGTGCCGCGTGTCGCGGCGGCTTCGGAAAACGCCTGGAGTTGAGCGGGGCAAGGGCGGCAGGCGCCGGCCCCGCAGTGTCAGTGCCGGAACGCAATGTCCGGATGCAATGGTCGCAATGCAGTGCCGAATGCGGCGTCCGCAATGCAATGCCCGATGCGCTGTCTGGAATGCGCGCCCGGCAAACCTTGCGCTAGTCTGAAAACAGCGTGTTCAACGCATTCGCCGCATCACCGTCCACCGTACTCCACGTTACCGTTTCGGCTTCGAAGATGTAGTGTGTCGTGTATTTGCCGAGACGCGCGAGTATCTCTTCCTGAATCAGTTCCGGCGCGACCTCCAGCTTCAGGTACCACGCGGTCGACGACAAGCGCGTCTGGAACGCGCCATATTCGGCCAGCAGATGGTCGAACGCGTCAGCATCCTGATCGCGACAGACGATGACCAGATTTCCCTTCATGCGAATCTCCCGTTAGAGCGGTAGCGGCAACCTCTATGTCAGGGTCGATGATACCTGCTTCGTTACGGGAAGCCCGAGGCCGCGACTTGCTTTGCACTTGCTTTGTATTGACGGCTGCATGCAGCCGGGCGCGGACGGCGCAGCGGCCTGGACGGATTATCGGGTGCCCTCGGCTGGCGTCACCAGGCGTTGGCTACCGTTCGCGCGGGCGGCGCGGTGTCGTCGGGCGGAAGGGCTTCGGTGCGGTCGCGGCCGCCCGACTTTGCCGCGTAAAGCGCCATGTCGGCGCGGCTCATGATGCGCTCGGGCAGATCGTCGGACGAGAGTTCGGTGATGCCGATGCTCACGCTCAAACCCACCGAGGGCGGCAACTTCGGCGAAGGAATCGCCTTTAGACGCAGGCGCAAACGTTCGACGACTTCGCGGCCGCCGGCCAGGTCCGTGGTCGGCAGCAGCAAGCCGAACTCTTCGCCGCCCAGCCGGCCGATCGCATCGGTGCCGCGCAGCTCGGCCCGGCAGGTGTCGACGAAATGTTCGAGCGCGCGGTCGCCGGCGGCGTGGCCGAAGCGGTCGTTAATCTGCTTGAAATGGTCGAGGTCGGCGATCGCCATGCACAGCGGCTCGTTGCCCGCATGCGCGCGTTCGATCTCGTGGCGCAGCAGGTCGAGGAAGTAGCGCCTCGACAGCGCGCCTGTCAAGGCGTCGTGGCGCGCCTCGGCCGAGAGCAGCGTGTTGGCCGATTGCAATTGTTCCGCGAGGTCGCGCGTGGCGCGATGGTGGCGCCGCTCGCGCACGTACGACACCGTGATGACCCACGCGAGCGCGACGGTGCCGGCCAGCGTCAGAAACACCAGCAGATGGTCGCGCTTGTGATTGCGCAGCAGTTCGGGCCAGGCCGCGAGCGGATCGACCAGGTGCGCCGACAGTCCCGAGTTCAGGCCGCCGCGTGCCTGGTACAGCGACGGCGTTGGCTGCTCGCGCATGCCGAACAGCTGTTCGGCGACGCTTGCGGGCACCCAGGGCGCCTGTTCGCGCACCCGTGTGTCGACCTGGATCTGGACGTCGGGGAGGATGTCGCGGCGATAGATGGTCAGGCGCTCGGCGGCACTCATCTGCGTGGCGTGCGAGTTCGGCAGCGCGTGACCTTCGAGTGCGCTGTTGTGCGCCATGATGATGACGCCGTTTTCATCGGCGACGAAGGTGCCGGCATGCGCGACCCAGTGGCGCAGCCGCGCGATCCCTACCTTGGCCACCACCACGCCGACCAGCAGGCCGTCGGCATACACCGGCGCCGCGATGAAGATGCCCGGTTCGCCGCTCTGGCGGCCGACGCCGTAGGCTTCCGAAAACGCGCCAAGCAGGGCGTTCGTCAGGTAGCCGCGGGTGCGCATATCGGCGCCGACGAAGGAGTGCTCCGCCGCAAGCGGTCTGTTGACGGAGTTGCTCGACGCGACGCAGACGCCGTTGGCGTTGACGAGCCAGACCTGGTCGAGCCCGGAGAAGCCTTGCGCGTCGTGCAGGAAATCGCCCACGGCGAGCATGTGTGGGTCTTTCAGCAACGCGGCGCGCAGGGCGGGTTCCGCCGCTTCGCCGTTCGCGGCATAATTCTGGGATTGCGCCAGCGCGTGCTGGACCAGGTCCATTTCGGCCATGGTCGCGGGAATGGCGCGGGCCATGGCGAGGTCGCTGGCGATCACCTCCGCCATGTTGTCGACGATCGACGTGGACATCTGGCGCTGCGTGCGCAAAGCCGCGTCCAGCTCTTGCTGTACCATCCGGTCCGCGACCATGCCGGCCACGAACCAGCAAACGAGCACGATCAGCACGAAGCTGATCGGTCCGGTTGCCTGGCGCAAGGTTGTCCTGTTCATCGGCCCTCTGATTCGTCTGGCTGTGACATGCAAATAGCTCTTTTGTAGCAGCGCGATGGCGCTGTTTCGCCGGTGTGGGTGCCGCTGGCGGAGCGCCCTCGGTGTGCGCCGCGTTGTGGGCCGGCCTGACCGCGAAGCGGCGTGCCGTCTCTTGATTTTAACCGTCATGGGGCCTGACGCCACCGTTATTGCGGTAATGCGAAGTGCGTCCGCCTTGCCCATCAGGTTCTTAACGGCAGCGCGTCAGCTTTCTGAATGGCTGCGCGGGCTTTCCGGATGCTTGAAATCCGTTCGCGCCGCAATGCCGAGGGCTGGGGAAGTGGCCGGCGCGCGACGGTAGAGAGCTCGCCGCACACGCGTCACTGTCGTCGGTCGAAGGCCGTTGCCGGGAGGTTCGCCGCTATTTGCTGCTATTTGCGGCGAAAGGTTGTGCCTGAAACATAGGATGGTGTAGTGTCGTGCCGTCCAAAACAAGGAAAGCCCGCCAGCCTTCGGGCGGCGCCTGCGACGACAGGAGCCCGGCTTGACGGTAGCGGTCCCAGGCGGGCTTGCCCACGGACCGGTCCGTCGCCGGTCCACGTGTCTCTCCAACGCTAACGATTTACCGTGCACATGCGTTTTGCCATGCCTGATTTCCGTTTTCCGGACCGACTTTCAGACTGCCGCGCCGAAACCGCGGCCTCCTTCGTGCGTTTGAGTACCTGTATGAATAGGGAGAGCGTCTGATGGATTTCAGCTTCAACCTGAAGCGCACAGCCAATGCCTCGGCATGGCGGGTGTTGCCCAATCGCTGGGACTTCGTTGCCTTTCCGCTGATCATCTGCATCATCGCGATGGCGGCGATCGGCTTTCACGAGACCCTGGCGCCGATGTCGACGCTCAAGACCCAGGCGATCTCGCTCGACCCGTCGAATCTGCCCGAGTACGCCATGCGCACCACGCTGCGCATGCTGGCTGCAATGGTCGCCTCGCTGATCTTCACGCTCGTGTACGGCACGCTGGCTGCCAAGAGCCGCCGCGCCGGCATGGTGCTGGTGCCGATTCTCGACATCCTGCAGTCGGTGCCGGTGCTTGGCTACATTTCGTTTACGGTCACGTTCTTCCTCGCGCTGTTTCCGGGCCGGGTGCTCGGTGCCGAACTGGCGGCGATCTTCGCGATCTTCACGAGCCAGGCATGGAACATGACGTTCAGCTTCTATCAGTCGCTGCGCACGGTGCCGCGCGACCTGGACGAAGTTTCGCGCGGCTTCCATCTGACTTCATGGCAGCGCTTCTGGAAACTCGAAGTGCCGTTCTCGATGCCGGGCCTCATCTGGAACATGATGATGTCGATGTCGGGCGGCTGGTTTTTCGTGGTCGCATCGGAAGCCATCACGGTCGGCAACAATACGATCACCCTGCCGGGGATCGGCGCCTACCTCGCGCAGGCGATTTCCGATAAGAATTTGCATGCAATCGGCTGGGTGATCCTTGCCATGACGGTCGTGATTCTTGCGTACGACCAGTTCATGTTCCGCCCGCTCGTCGCATGGGCCGATAAATTCCGCATGGAAACCACCAGCTCGGGCGATGCGCCGGAATCGTGGCTGCTCGACCTGATCCGCCGCACTCATCTGATTCACCGTCTGCTGGTGCCGCTCGGCTGGATGTTCGCCAAGGCCGCGCGCGTCAACTTCACGTTGCCGGCGTTTAACGCCCCGCGTTTCCAGATTCCGCAGCGCGAGAAGAGCTCGCGCGTCGGCGACCTTGTCTGGGCCGCCGTGGTGCTGCTTGCCACGGTTTATGTGGTGTATCGCGTGATTACGTACGTGCGGACCGGCGTGTCGCTCGACGAAGTCTGGCACGTGTTGGTATTGGGGCTCATCACCTTGCTGCGGGTGGCGGTGCTGATCGCCATCGCCTCGGTGATCTGGGTGCCGATCGGCGTGCTGATCGGCCTGCGGCCGGCGCTGGCCGAGAAGGTGCAGCCGATTGCGCAGTTCCTCGCCGCGTTCCCGGCGAACCTGCTGTTTCCGGTGTTCGTTATCGTCATCGTGCGCTTTCATCTGAACCCGGACATCTGGCTGTCGCCCCTGATCGTGCTCGGCACGCAGTGGTATATCCTGTTCAACGTGATTGCCGGCGCGAGTTCGTATCCGAACGACTACCGGGAAGCGGCCAAGAACTTCCACATTCGCGGCTGGCAATGGTGGCGTCAAGCAATGCTGCCGGGCATTTTCCCGTATTACGTGACCGGTGCGATTACCGCGTCGGGCGGTGCGTGGAACGCCAGTATCGTTGCTGAATTCGTCCAGTGGGGCGACACCAGGCTTGCCGCGCATGGCTTGGGCGCTTACATCGCGCAGACCACCGCAGCAGGCGACTATCCGAAGATCATTGTGGGCATCGCCGTGATGTCCCTGTTCGTGACCCTGTTCAACCGCCTGCTGTGGCGTCCGATGTTCGCCTACGCTGAAGCGAAGCTCCGGCTAGATTGAGAATTAAAGGCTAAACGCGATGCAAAATCCTAAAGCTGTTATGACCGCTGCGCCGATTCAGACTCCGCCGATGCCGCCGCGCCTCGGTGAAGAGATTCTGCGCGTCAAGGACGTGTGCCGCGGGTTCAACAAGTCGCAGGGCGAGCTGCTGGTCCTCGACGACGCGAATCTGTCGCTGCGCGAAGGCGAGATCGTCGGTTTGCTGGGCCGGTCGGGCTCGGGCAAGTCGACGCTGTTGCGCATCATCGCCGGTCTGATCGAGCCGACCGACGGCGAAGTCACGTATATGGGCAAGCCGCTCGACGGCCCGGCCAAGGGCGTGGCGATGGTGTTCCAGACCTTCGCGCTGTTCCCGTGGCTGACCGTGCTGCAAAACGTGGAAGCGGGACTCGAAGCACAAGGCGTCGGCGCGAGTGATCGCCGTACGCGCGCGCTGGCGGCGATCGACCTGATCGGTCTCGACGGTTTCGAAAACGCGTATCCGCGCGAGTTGTCGGGCGGCATGCGTCAGCGCGTCGGCTTTGCGCGCGCGCTGGTGGTCGACCCCACGTTGCTGCTGATGGACGAGCCGTTCTCCGCGCTCGACGTGCTGACCGCCGAAACGCTGCGTACCGACCTGCTCGACCTGTGGACGCAAGGCCGCATGCCGATCAAGGCGGTGCTGATCGTCACGCACAACATCGAGGAAGCGGTGTTCATGTGCGACCGGATTCTGGTGCTGTCGTCCAATCCGGGCCGCGTGATCGCCGAGATCAAGGTGCCGTTCAAGCATCCGCGTAACCGCCTCGACCCGGCATTCCGCCGGCTGGTCGACGAGATCTACGCGAAGATGACCGCGCGTCAGACCGACGAAAAGACCAAGAAGGGCCTCGAGCTGCACAGCTGGCTGCCGCATGTGTCGACCAACCTGATGGCCGGTCTGATCGAAACGCTGGCCGCCGCGCCGTACCACGGCCGTGCCGACATGCCGGAAATCGCCCGCTCACTGCACCTGGAGGTGGACGATCTGTTCCCGGTTGCCGAAGTGCTGCAGCATCTGGGCTTTGCCGACATCCGCGAAGGGGATATTTTCCTGACGCCGCCGGCGCGCGTGTTCTCTGAATTCGGCACCCAGGAGCGCAAGATGATGTTCGCCGAACATCTGCTGCGCCACGTGCCGCTCGCCGCGCGGATCAAGAAGGTGTTGAACGAACGGCCGGGACATCGTGCGCCGCGCGTGCGCTTCGAGCAGGAGCTGGAGGATTTTCTGTCGGACAGCGCCGCGGAAGAGACGCTCGACGCAGTCATCAACTGGGGCCGTTATGGCGAGATCTTCTCGTACAACGACCAGACCGAAATCTTCAGTCTGGAAGACGTGGAGTCTTAAATCCGGTCGAGTTGATTAAGACGCTTCGAGCAAAAGGCGGCAGGGGAGATCCTGCCGCTTTTTTATTGCAGAGCGCCCCAGCGCTCGACCGCCGGTTCCGCCGACGCCCACTTCCAGCCCTTGTCCTGCCGGCATGCGCTCGCGGTGTACCAGTCTTCGTGCGCGTTCGGGCCGTCGCCGTCCTGAACCGAGAACACGAATTCCTTGCACAGTGCGAGTGCCGAGCTGAACGCTCGCGTCACACGCACCTGGCCGTGGCCGTTCTCGATTGGGAGCGTGTGCTTGACCGCCCAGGGCCGCGTCTCGCCGACCGGCATCGCCCCTGCCAACGCGGCGATCATGTTTTGCTGATCGGTGTGCATGATGCGCATATAGCGGCCGACGGCTTCGTCGGTTGCGGCCTGCACGGCGATCCCGACGCCGATCCCGACCGCCGGATTCGAGGTCACGAGGCCTGACGCGACGCCGGCTGCAGCACCGCTCGCCGCGCCGACCGACGAGCAGCCGCTCGTCAGCAGGCTGGCGCCGACGCAGAGCGCGCCGGCCAGCACGAGCCGCAGCCGGTTGCCGGAGCGCTCCGCAGCAGGCATGCGCGGAATCAGGGCGGTACGCGCGCCATCGACGAGCGACAACTCGGACGGCGTGTCTTCATTCCGGAGAGGTGGACGCGACAGCGCTTTCATTGTAGCGCGCCCCAGCGTTCGGTAGCGGGTTCCGCCGACGCCCATTTCCAGTTGTCGCCATCGCGGCAGATCGACGCGACGTAGAACGCGCTGCTCGCCGGCACATTCTTGGTAGCGGTTTGATCGACCGAGAAGACGATCTCCTTGCAGTCGAGCGCGCCGGCGCTGATCGTGCGGCTGACCGTGACGCGGCCGTGTTCGTCGTCTTCGATCGGCATCGAGTGGGTCACGCTCCACGGTGCGATCGCGCCGACTTCGAGCGGTCCGGCGATTTTGGCAATGCCGTCCTGCGTATTCTTGTGAACCACGCGCTCGGAGTACTGCACGCCGGCACGGGCTGCGGCCACTGCGCCGAGACCGATGCCGGTGGCGACTGCCGCATTGCTGGTGATCTTGGCCGCGAGCGCGGCGCCCGCGATGCCGGCGCCGGCGGTGGCGCCTTCCGTGTAGAGCGAGCTACAGCCGCTCAACGCCGACGTGATCGCCACGGCCAACGCGACGAGCGCTGTTGTATTCGGACGTTCGCGTGTTGCCGCTTTGGACGCGCTGGTTGTTCGTTTTGCCCATTCGACCCGCACCATACTTTTTTGCATTTCCCTGTCCCTGCTCGTGCAAATGCCTTTCGCTCACGCACCGTTCACATGTGTTTCGAGTGTGTCGACGGTGCGTGCGCGAAAAGCACGTCTTCCTTATCGTTGCGCCATGCGCTGCCGCATTTTGCAGGATGCCATTTGTAATTGGCAGTGGGAAAGTGCAAGCAATTGCAAAAGATGGTGCGAGTCAAATCGGTTTCTGGTGAGAGCAAACCGATTTGATTGGTTATGCGAAGGGATTAATTGTGAGATGACAGGCGCGCGAAACCTGCTGTTTCGGCAGAGAGGGTGAATGCACGACACGCGCAGAAGAAGGACGCAAAAAGCAGACGGCGCGCATACTGAAAACTCACGCTCACGCTCACGCTCACGCTCACGCTCACGCTCAACCAACCAAACAAACAAACAAACAAACAAACAAACCGCGTGAGCCCCCGGTACGCCTTATTGCTCGTTTTCTTCGTCCGGGCCTTCTTCGCCGCCGTATGCGCTCAAACGGTTGTAAAGCGTTTTCAGACTCACGCCGAGCGCTTTGGCCGCACGCCGTTTGTCGCCGCCGCAATACTTGAGCGTGCCGAGAATGATCTGCCTTTGCGCATCGGCGAGCGGCGTGCCGATCCACACGCTCATCGCATCGCCCTGCGTGACGGGCTTTTTCACACGCGATGCGAGGTGCGGATGCGGCAACTCGACCGTCTTCTCCGCGAGAATGAACGCGCGATATACCGCGTTCTTCAACTCGCGCACGTTGCCCGGCCACGACCAGGTCCGCAGGGTTTCGATCGACCGTTTGCTGAAGCTCTTGCTCGCGTTTTCCTGCTGATTCAGCAAGGCGAGGAAGTGTTGAGCGAGCAGTTCGCGATCGTTCTCGCGTTCGCGCAACGGCGGCGCGCGCAACGGGAAAACCGCGAGCCGGTACATCAGGTCTTCACGCAGGCCGTTTTCCTTTACCGCCACCGCGGGGTCGCGATTCGTCGCCGCGATCACGCGTACGTTACCGCTAATCAGTTCGTTGCCGCCGACCCGAAAAAACGTGCCGGTTTCGAGCGCGCGCAAGAGCTTGACCTGGCGCACCGGCGCCATTTCCGTGATTTCGTCGAGAAACAGCGTGCCGCCGTTCGCATGCTCGAAGTAGCCGATGCGGCCCTGGACCGCGCCGGTGAAGCTGCCCTTTTCGTGGCCGAACAATTCGGCTTCGATGAGTTCGTCCGGAATCGCGCCGCAGTTCACGGCGACGAACGGTGCGTCCTTGCGGCTGCTTTGATCGTGAATCGTGCGGGCGATCAGCTCCTTGCCCGTGCCGGATTCGCCGATGATCAGCGCGGTCGCGTCCGTGCTGGCGACGCGTTCGATCTGTTCGTAAAGATCGAGCATCACCGGCGACGAGCCATACAGCAGCCCGTACGATTTCAGTCCCGCGACGCCGTCCGCGACGCGCTGCTTCGTCTGTGCCGACGCATTGCCGCCGGCGGAGACGGTGGGCGAGTCCAGATCGATTGACGCCATAGACGGGGTCCTGTGCAAATGGGGTTCGGTGTTGCGGCGCAGGCTTTGAAGCAAGACGGACCGTACGGTCACTATCTCACAGAAATCCGATTTAACCACTTTGGCGCCGCTTGCGGCAATCCATGTGACGGTCGGCGAAATAGTCCGGCACACCACCGGTCGAAAGTGCCTGAGCCCCGTGTCGGTATCGAATGGGAGCGGCAAATTTACCGGGCACGGCGGTTGCGCCGGGCATCCGATATGCGTGCGTTTTGAGCGTCTCTGTTCGAAGCGCGCCGGCGGCGGATGCGGCTCTCCGATTGTCCGCGACATGCCGGAAACAGGATGCGAACACCGAATTCGGAAGGAGTGAATGATGACTGACACGACGCAACAGTTAGCACTCGGTAGGCGGAAAATTGTCGAAGATCTTAGGGTGCTGCTGACAGACTCGGAAGAGATGCTTCGGCTTGCCGCCAACGTGCCGGGCGAAGGCGTCGATGCGTTACGCGAGCGGCTGGGGGCGCATGTCGAAACCCTGCAATCGGCGCTCGGCGATGCGCAGCAGAACGCACAGCGGCGTTACCGGGCTGCGGCCGTCAATACTGAACGCTATGTGCGGCGCAACCCGTGGCGCTCGATCGGTATTGCCGCGGGTACCGGCTTCCTGCTTGGCGTCCTCAGCAGGCGCTAACGCGCAGTGCCCGACGCTGATCCGTTTGACGATGACAAGGAGTCCACGATGGCACGACCCAAAATTGGCTTCTTCGGCGCGCTGGTGGCCCTCGGCGGGTTTCTGGCCGTGCGCCACCTGCAGCGAAACCGTGCCGCGCAGGTTTCTGCCGCGCGTGACCTGAGCCGCTGGGAAGGCGAGGGTGGAGCGGAGGCGCCGGCTGCGTCGTCCGGCAGCGTGACGGCGGGCGCCGGCCTGTCCACGCCACATACCGCGCATGGCGCAAATGGCCCGGTGCGTTCGAATGGCAAAGACGGCGCCTGGCCGTTCCCGCGCGGTTGAGGATCGGAACCAGCGCCTTGCGTGCGCGGCCGCGCCGGTGTGCCGTTTCTGCGAACGGCACCTGGCGCACATGACAAATTTGTCTCGATAAAGCCGTATAATGGGTAAATAGGCAACAATATCGTGCTTTTTTGGGGTTTTGCCCAATCGATTGTTGCGGCATTGAGTCAAGTCGGAGTCATGGCGCGGCTACGGAACGTTAGCGTGTGCTCACATCCGAGTGCGCATACGGCGCGATGGCATGCTGCCGGCCGGCTTCCCGTCATGCGGTTTTGCATGTCCCCTATTCACGCTTTCTGGCTTTCGAGACGCGATGCCACACGTACTGATTGTCGATGACGATGCCGGTACCCGCGAGGCGCTTTCCGCCATCATCGGGGAAGACGGTCTGACTACCGCCACTGCGGGCGATCTGCGCGAAGCGCGCATTCAACTGGTCCGGCAGATACCGGACGTCGTGTTTACCGACCTGAAGCTGCCCGACGGCAGCGGAGTCGATCTGTTTGAAGATCTCGATCCGCGCTCCGGCGTGGAGGTGATCGTGATTACCGGCCACGCCACGGTGGAGTCGGCGGTCAACGCGTTGAAGATGGGCGCCACCGACTATCTGGTGAAGCCGATCAACATGCAGCGCGTGAAGGCGATCCTCTCACGCTTGCCGCGCGCCGGCGACCTGAAGGCGGAAATCGGCACTTTGCGCGGCGAGTTGCGCCGCATGGGCCGCTTTGGGTTGATGCTCGGCAATTCGCCGGCTATGCAGGAGGTTTACGACCAGGTCGGCCGCGTTGCGCCGACAGCGGCCTCGGTCATGCTGGTGGGCGAGTCGGGCACCGGCAAGGAAGTCGCCGCCCAGACGCTGCACCAACTCAGCTTGCGCCGCAAGCACGCGTTCCTCGCGGTGAACTGCGGTGCGATTTCGCCGAACCTGATCGAATCGGAAATGTTCGGCCACGAGCGCGGCTCGTTCACCGGTGCCGACCGTCAGCACAAAGGTTATTTCGAACGCGCGAATGGCGGCACGCTGTTCCTCGACGAAATCACCGAAATGCCGACCGAGTTGCAGGTGAAGTTGCTGCGCGTGCTGGAAACGGGCATGTTCATGCGGGTCGGGACGACCAAGGAAATCGAAACGGACGTGCGCCTGATTGCGGCCACTAACCGCGATCCTGAGCAGGCGGTGCTGGAGGGCAAGTTGCGGCTCGATTTGTACCACCGGCTGAACGTGTTTCCGATCAGCTTGCCGCCGCTGCGCGACCGGGGTAAGGACGTCGAGTTGCTGGCGCAGGCGTTTCTCGACGAACTCAACGAGCGTCACAACACGAAGAAGCATTTCCCGGCCGCCGTGAAGGACATGCTGATGTCGTATCCGTGGCCGGGCAACGTGCGCGAGTTGAAGAACTATGTGCAGCGCGCGCACATCATGTCGGGTTCGGATTCGGACAGTACGGCGACGGTGCCGTTGCAGATCACGTTGTCGAAGCCTGCCGCCGGTACGGCAATTACGATTCCGTTTGGCACTTCGCTTGCCGAGGCGGATCGGCAGTTGATTCTGGCTACGCTCGAGCAATGTGGGGGCGTGAAGACGCGGGCTGCTGAGATTCTTGGGATTAGTTTGAAGACGCTTTATAACCGTCTCGTTGAGTATGGGAATGATGCGCGGGATGAGGGTGATGTTGCTGATGAGTCGCCCGCTTTGGGGGGGGCTGGGGGGTGAGGTTGTTTTTTTGCCTTTGGCGGTGAGTGTTTGTTTGTGTTTCTGCGTTTTGTGCTTTTCCTTGAATTGTTAGTGGTCTATTAGTGTTCGCCCCTGTGCGGGGCAGGCACCTACTTTTCTTTGCCGGCTGCAAAGAAAAAGTAGGCAAAAGAAAGCAGCTCAAACCACTGATGCTAAGTGGGCACCGTAGTTTGCAACGGGTAGTGGTGCATCTGGAATCCGTGTTCGCGCACCTCCATTCGCGTGTGACATGGGGCTCATCAGTTCCCACTCCGCACTACGTGCGTCGCGGACGGGTCTGCATGGGAAACCAGTGGCTTCGGTTGGGTGTGGTGGAGCCATCGGCTTCGCCTCGGTGAGGCGCTGAAGCGACAGTCGCGGCGCTGCGCGCGCCGAAGCGTACTTCATCAATCAGCTGGCGGTTCTTCTGCGTTCGATTCGGCATGGGCTTTGCTCGATTCGATGGAACCCGAACGAGGTGCCGACATGCTGGAATACGCCACCGTTTCTTCGCTTCCTCTTCCGATGCACGCTCATCGCCCTGAACCGATCGAGCCGCCGTCGCCGGATCCGGGCGAGCCCGATACGATTCCAAGTCCGACTCCGGATCCCGTCGAACCGGTTGCGCCGCCGATCGGCGATCCACCGCCGCAGCCCACGCAAACGCCACAAGCCTGTCGGCGTCAGCCGTCGCGTGCCGCCAGCATGCAACTCTGACCCGTTCCGTACGCTGCACCACAGTTCGGCGCAGCGAATTTATGTACTTGTTACAAAGACGGCGCATCTTTTACCGGCAAATTACCGTCGTGACCCCTACACTGAATTGACGCCGCTCCCGATCGCGGCGGGCTTCCCCTGGAGGCATCGATCATGAGACACCCAGCACTGCGACGTTCCGCGCGCCACTCGAAGCGCGATTCCCGGCCAGGCAGCAAGAGCGGCCCGCCGGAGTCGCCGGACCCGGCCGCGCAGAACCGCATCGCGCCCAACGCCCCGCCAGACGGCGAGCACAACCAAGGGGGCGTGCGACGGGAAGGACTGGAGTACCAGCGCGATCTCGGCTCGGAACAGGACGCCTGAGTCCGTCTGACCATCGTTAAGAAGGGTTCCGGTTTCGTCATACAAAGCAGAAAAAATTTCTTCGCGTTGCTTCAGCGTCGCGCGTTTCTGCTCGTTTGTCACATTTACATACATTTTTATTTCCAGCATCTCGTAAAACGGCACGCGACTTGCGTGCACCTTTTTGGCACATATCCGCATGCAACGAAACTACTGACTAGGTGGAGCACCAATGAGCAGACTGATCGTGGTATCGAATCGTGTGGCGCCGACCCAGGAAGGCCGCCCCGCAGCAGGCGGCCTCGCGATCGGCGTGCTGGACGCTTTGAAGGAAACCGGCGGAGTCTGGTTCGGCTGGAGCGGTGAAACGGTGAGCGAGCCGTCCGCTCCGTTGATCGAAAAGCAGGGCAACGTGACGTATGCGACGGTGGGCCTCACCAAGCGCGACTACGACCAGTACTATCGCGGCTTCTCCAACGCGACGCTCTGGCCGACGTTCCACTATCGCAACGATTTGTCACGCTACGACCGGCAGGAGTACGCGGGCTACCAGCGCGTCAACGCGGCGCTTGCCAGGCAGCTCAATGAACTGCTCAAACCCGACGACATCATCTGGGTGCACGACTACCACCTGCTGCCGTTCGCGCGCTGCCTGCGCGAGCTCGGCGTGAAGAATCCCATCGGCTTCTTCCTGCATATTCCGTTTCCGGTTCCGGAAGTACTCCGTACGATTCCGCCGCACGAGGAACTGGTCAAGGCAATGTGCAGCTACGACGTGATCGGTTTCCAGACCGAAGCGGACCGCCAGTCGTTCGTCGACTTCATCGAGCGCGGCCAGCACGGCACCTCGAGCGAAGACGGCATGGTGCACGCCTACAATCGTTTCCTGAAAGTGGCCGCGTACCCGATCGGCATCTATCCGGACGCGATCGCCAGGGCCGCCGAGCAGTTCACCGACCGCAAGCCGGTGCGCAGCCTGCGTGACGGCATGCGCGGGCGCAAGCTGATCATGAGCGTAGACCGGCTCGATTACTCGAAGGGTCTGGTGGAGCGCTTCCAGGCTTTCGAACGGTTGCTGCTGAATGCACCGGGTTGGCACGGACGCGTGTCGCTGGTGCAGATCGCGCCGCCGACGCGCGCGGATGTGCAGACGTATCAGCGCATTCGTCAGACGCTGGAGGGCGAGGCCGGCCGCATCAACGGCCGCTTCGCGCAACTCGACTGGACGCCGATCCAGTACCTGAACCGCAAATACGAGCGCAATCTGCTGATGGCGCTGTTCCGTCAATCGCAGGTCGGTTATGTGACGCCGCTGCGCGACGGGATGAACCTGGTCGCGAAAGAGTACGTCGCGTCGCAGGATCCGGCCGATCCGGGCGTGCTCGTGTTGTCGCAATTTGCCGGTGCGGCCGAGCAACTGCCGGGGGCGCTGGTCGTCAATCCATTCGATCTGTCACAGATGGCCGAGGCGCTGGAGCGTGCGCTGTCGATGCCGCTTGCCGAGCGTCAAGCGCGCCACGCGGACATGATGGCGCCGATGCGCGAGAACAATCTGTCGGTCTGGCGCGATACGTTCCTGGGCGATCTGCGCAACATCGCGACCGCCTCTTCGGTGACGGCCAAAGCGGTAAAGCTCGCTGACGTGACGGCCTCGTCGTAGCCGCATCAACGGCGGCGCGCGGGTCTTCAGGATCCGCGCGTGCTGGTCACGTCGAACTTTTTACCACACGCAACATGCTGACCACGGCGGCGACCGCCGAGAAGCAGGCTGCCACATACAGCACGACAGTCGGCCCATTCTGCGGCGCGATGCCGAAGATCAGCGCGACCAGCGCCGCGCCGAGCGTCTGACCGGTCAGGCGCGCGGTGCCGAGCATCCCGCTCGCACCGCCGCCGCGCTCACGCGGCGCCGCGGACAACATGGTCCGGTTGTTCGGCGACTGGAAGATCCCGAAGCCCGCGCCGCACAGCGCCATGCGCCACGCGATCTGCATGGGCTCGGGATGCGCGCCGAGGGTGGCGAGCAGCAGCAGGCCCACCGTCATCGCAACGAGGCCGACGCCGCCCAGCCAACCGGACGACACCTTGTCCGACAGCACGCCGGCAATCGGTGCGGCGATGATGATCACCGCCGGCCACGGCGTCATCAGCAAACCGGTTTCCACCTGCGACAAACCCAGCGTGTCCTGCAATAAAAACGGCAATGACACGAAGGCCAGCATCTGCGCGCAGAAGGAACAGACCGAGGTGCCGATCGACAGGGCGAACACCGGAATCCTCAGCAAATCGATCGGCAGCAGGGGCGCCGGCTGAGTCAACTGACGGCGCACGAAGAAGTAGCCGATCGCAATCGCGACGAGTGCCTCCGCGATGACCCAGCCGACGTGCTCGCCGTGACCGAGACCGTCGATTGCAAAGATCAGCAGGCCGAACACGAACGCGTTCATCACCGCGCTCAGATAGTCGTACGGCGACTCGTGGCCGGGATTCAGCGGCAGCGCCTTGAAGCCGCCGACAATCGCCGCGATCCCGATCGGCACATTGATCGCGAACAGCCACGGCCAGGAGGCGACGGCGAGCACGCCGGAGGCGACCGTCGGCCCGACCGCGGACGACACCGCGACGACCATCGCGTTGATCGCGACGCCGCGTCCAAGCTGCGAGGGCGGATAGATCATGCGCACGAGCGCCGTGTTCACGCTCATGATGCCTGCCGCTCCGAAGCCCTGGACCACGCGGGCGAGCGCGAGCGTCGGCAGCGAAGTGGACAGCGCGCACCCGAACGACGCCACCGTGAACAGGATCAGCCCGGCCAGATAGATGCGCCGGTAGCCGATGCGATCGCCGAGCGAAGCCAGCGGCAGCAATGAAATGGTGATGGCGAGCTGGTAAGCGTTGACGATCCAGATCGAGCCGGCTGCGCTCGCATGCAGATTGCGCGCGATGGTCGGCAGCGCCACGTTGGCAATCGCACTATCGAGCACCGCCAGCGTAAGGGCGAGGGCGATGACCAGCATCGCCCAGTAGCGTTGCGGAATCGGCAAGCCTAGTTCGGTGCTGTCCGGGAGCGGTGCGCCGGCGGCGAGTGGAGCAGCTGAGGCGGCATCGGCCGGCATCGAACCGTCCTTGCGCGATGGTTGTGCGTGCATCGTTCTTTTGATTTGGCGTGGAGCGGCGCATCGGTCCTGCGAACTTGCGATGAGCCACGCGCGCTACGCGCCGCCCCGGAAAGCCAGGATGGCGCGCAGCGACGATGCCGGGGCGCTGCGACCGCGCCCCGGCATCGCGTCTCACGCGTTATTTGAGTTCGTACAGACCGGTGTGGGTGGTCGAGTCGAGTTCGTTCAGATGCGTCATGAAGCGCGCGACCGCGTTGGTCGTTTCCGCATCGATCGGCAGATGCGGCACCTTCAGCGCATGCAGACGGAAGATGTAGCGATGCGTCCTGTCGCCGCGCGGCGGCGCCGCGCCGCCGAAGCCGACCGTGCCGTAGTCGTTGCGCACCTGCAGTGCGCCTTGCGGCAGCAGCGAACAGTCGGCCTTGCCGGCGTTGCGCGGCAGCGATCGGGCATCAGCCGGAATGTTGACGACGACCCAGTGCCAGAAACCGCTGCCGGTGGGCGCGTCGGGATCGTGAACGGTGAGCGCGAAGCTTTGGGTGTCGGCCGGCGGCGCATCCCAATGCAACGCGGGCGAGATGTTCTCGCCGTCTACGCCGAAGGCCTTGTCGTCATATTCGTGGGCTTTCGGCATAAAGCCGTTGGTGGGGAAATCGTCGGACCAGAGACGGAAATCAGCCATCGTGTGCCTCCCTTCTTGAGTGGTTCTGGGATGGTCGGAGCGTGCTCTTTTTGCTGCCGCCTGGCCGTTGAGCCCGCGGCCGGTTGCTGCCCGATTTCTGCAGCATCGGCACGCAAAAAATGCCCCGTGCAGCCAATCGAGTGTATCACCAGCGGCTGGGGAGTTAGCTCGAACTGGGCAGACTACAGGCAACTTTCAGCCGCGTTCCTCGAAGCTCGGCGCGTCGCTCTTCAACCACTCGGCGAGCCGTTGCAACACGCCTTCGATATCGCGATTCGCACCGCGCAAAGCGCATTCCCAGACCACCCCGACGCGCCAGCCGCTCGCGAGCAGCGCCGCCCGAACCTTGTCGTCGTTGCTGCGATTGCGGCCGATCTTGTCGCGCCAGAACTCGGGCCGCGTTTGCGGCCATTTGAACAGATGACAGTCGTGACCGTGCCAGAAACAGCCGTGCACCAGCACGACGGCGCGATAGCGCGGCAGCACGATATCCGGCCGGCCCGGCAGATCGCGCGCGTCCAGACGGAAGCGAAAGCCCCGGCCGTGCAGCAGGCTGCGGATCAGGATTTCCGGCTTCGTGTTGCGGCCGCGAATACCGGACATCATCCGGCTGCGCGTTGCGCTGTCGACGATATCGACCATCGTTAGCGTCCGGGCAAAGGATCGTGCCGCTCAGGAATAGAGCGAAAGGGCCTGCTTCGAACCATTGTGCGTCTCCTCGGCGAGCAGGGTTTGCACATGCGGCAGCATGATGCGCGCCACTTCCCGCATCACCGGCATCACGACGCTGTTGCCGAATTGCCGGTAAGCCTGCGTGTCGCTGACCGGAATCCTGAAGGTATCGGGAAAACCCATCAGCCGTGCGCATTCGCGCGGCGTGAGGCGGCGCGGCCGCAATCGCTCGCCTTGATAGACCAGAATCTCCGAGCCGTCCTTGTGATAACGCGCGGAGAGCGTGCGCGTGACGCTGTCAGGATAAGCCATGCCGAAGCCGAAGCCATTGCCCGCCGCGCGATGCTTGGCCGCGTAATTTTGCAGATAGGCCCAGAGATTCGGCGTAAGCGTGTACTTTGGCTGCACCCGTTTGATGGCGTGGTCGAAGAAGCGATCGTGGTCCCACGGCAGCACCGGTTCGCTGCCGTCCGTGCGATGCAGGATCGAGCCGAGGCGCGGGCCGCTTTCCGGCAGACGCAGATCGTCCCAGGAGAACGACGTCTTGCCGCGAAAGCCGACGATGATGATGCGCTCCCGGTGCTGCGGCGTGAAATGCTGGCCGTCGACCACGCGGTAGTGCACTTCGTAGCCGAGTTCGTCGCGCAGGGTTTGCAGGATCACGTCGAAGGTGCGGCCTTTGTCGTGCGAGAGCAGATTCTTCACGTTCTCCAGCAGGAACGCCGCGGGCCGCTTTGCCGCGATGATCCGCGCGACGTCGAAAAACAGCGTGCCCTGTGTCGTGCACTCGAAACCGTGCGGGCGACCCAGCGCGTTTTTCTTGCTGACGCCGGCAATCGAGAACGGCTGGCACGGAAAGCCGCCGAGCAGCACGTCGTGGCTCGGCACCTCTTCGGCGGGAAAGGAGACGATGTCGCCGATCAGCGTGTGGTCGCCGCCGGCAGGATAGTTCTCGCGATAGGTCCTGGTGGAGAAATCGTTCCACTCGCTCGTGAAGACGCAGTCGCCGCCGTGCGCCTCGAAACCCATCCGAATGCCGCCGATGCCGGCAAACAGATCGATGAAGCGGAATTGGGCGTCGCCGGTGGCAGCGCCCGCCTTCGTCCGGCCGCTGCTGTGCAGCAGATCCCGCAAGGCCGGCTCGAGCATCGATGGGCACGGTGTTTCGCCTTTTTCCCAGCGACGCACCGTCTTGATGTCCTTGCCGACGTGCGCGGCGATTTCGCGTTGAGTGAAGCGGGCGCGCGCCTGTCTGAGCAGGTCGAGCGGTGCGGCGAGGGTCACGGATGTCCTTGCTGGGAATTTTTGCGGACATTATGACCTAAGGTCGTCCCTTTTTCCTATTTCCACTGAGTGCGAGCAGAAAATATCCGGAAGCGCAAAGACCGCTTCTGTCTAAACGCGAATGTCACAGTTGGACGTGTAGGCTTGCAGCGTGACGCGAAATCCCTGCGTTGCGACGTGTTCAGGCCGCGACAGGGTTCGCGGCCTTTTTTTAGCGGGGAAGAGTGGCGCAGGCGACGTGGAGCGCCTGCCATCAAGGCTTGCCGCGCGTCAGATCAGCGGTGACGACCGGTGGCGAGCCGTGGCCGCGGGGCTGGAGCGGCGGCTGCCGGGGCGGGCGCATTCCATACTGGCAGGGGTTCGGCTTCGAACCGGTCCAACTGCAGCAGGAGGCTGTCGACCGTGCACAGTTGCGCGTGGGACAGATTGCCGGTGTCGAGCAACTGGTGCAGACGCTTGCGCCAGTAGGTGACCGGCAGGATCGGTCCGCCCAGGTCGCCTTGTAGAGACGGCCGCATCACGCGCGCAATATGTGCGATATCCCGATCGATCAGTGCGGCGTGGGATGATCCCGTCAGCGTAATGAGTGTGCGTTCCATAGCCCCTCCATGGCACCTTTACGGCAGGCTGCGGCGGGACTTTAGGGTTTTTTGAAATATTCTTCGCGGCCGGCGTTACCCGGCAAGACGGGCTGGCGGCGGGCGTGGGCACACCCGTTGCTGAATCGGGATACTGGCGTAGTGTCGCGCCGGCATTCCAGATATCGGAGCCGAACATGAATAAGGACCAGGTAAAAGGTGTAGGCGAGCAGATCAAGGGCAAGGTCAATGAAGCGCTCGGTAAGGCCACCCACAACCCGGGTAAAGAGCTTAAAGGCGACCTCCAGCAAGCCGCAGGCAAAGTGCAAAAGGCCTATGGCGATGCTAAGGAAAACGCCAAAGACAATGTAAAGCGCAACGCGCGATAGATCGGCGCGCGCTGTCGCTTGATGGGAAAAGGCGCTTTGGCGCCTTTTTTGTCTTATGGGGTTTGGGTGTCCGGCTTTGGCTGTCGGGCGTCAGGGCTTGGCTGCAAGGCGAAGGCCTCACGCTGTTTCGCACGGGAGTAGGGAGTAACCCGGGTTCGGCGCCGCGGACGCTCCGTGTGCCCTGCGCCGCCTTTAGACTTGGCGCATCCAATACGGAGGAGGCGCCTATGACACCCGAAAAAGTGCTTGCGATGTTCGAACGTCAGTACCTGGAGGGCAAAGCACCCGTCGACCTCGAAACCACCTGTGCGAGTTTCGCCACCTGGCTGGCGACGACGTGGGAGCAACACGATGGCGAGCAGAAGACGTTGCTGCTGACGGTCGGTGCGGCCTTGTGGCGTGAAGGGTATAACCTGCGCGCCGGTTCGGCGACCAAGGATTTGTGGTGAGCTTTAGCGCGGTTGGACGGTTGAGCGGTTGGGAAGGCAGCGCGTCGCGTGGCAACGTTCGCGTTGGAGTGATTCTGGCGTGATTCGAGGCGAGCCGCACTGAGGCGAGCTCGCACGCGTTTTTCCGAGCCGGTTTATATTGGGCGCTCGCGCGTTCGGGTCTTTCCTTTCGGCGGTCCAGCCGATCGCCGAAGCCCGACTCCCATTTTCAGCCGCAGCTTTCGCACAAGGATTACATCATCTCCATGACCGATCTCTCCGCCTTCCCGATCACGAAGAAATGGCCTGCCGCGCATCCGGACCGGATCCAGCTGTATTCGCTGCCGACGCCCAATGGCGTGAAGGTGTCGATCATGCTCGAAGAGACCGGTTTGCCCTATGAGCCGCACCTCGTGCGCTTCGATACGAACGACCAGATGTCGGCGGCGTTTCTGTCTTTGAATCCGAACAACAAGATTCCGGCGATCATCGATCCGAACGGCCCCGACGGCAAGCCGCTGCCGCTGTTCGAGTCCGGCGCGATTCTGATCTACCTCGCGGACAAGGCAGGCAAATTGATTCCGCAGGATGCCGCCGGCCGTTACGAAGCGATCCAGTGGGTGATGTTCCAGATGGGCGGCATCGGCCCGATGTTCGGCCAGGTGGGTTTCTTCCACAAGTTCGCCGGCAAGGAATACGAAGACAAGCGTCCGCGCGACCGATATATCGCCGAGTCGAAGCGGCTGCTTGCGGTGCTGGATCAGCAGCTCGAAGGACGCAACTGGATTCTGGGCGACAAGTACTCGATCGCCGATATCGCGACCTTCCCGTGGGTGCGCAATCTGATCGGCTTCTACGAAGCAGGGGATCTGGTCGGGATTGACGAGTTTTCGAATGTGAAACGCGTGCTGGCGGCGTTCGTTGCGCGTCCGGCGGTGGCGAGGGGATTGGAGATTCCGAAGCGGCCTTCGTGATGGGCTGAGGATGGTTTGTGCCGCGATGACGGGCGAGAACCCGGTTCGATCAAGGCAGTTCGGCCGGATCGCCACCCATCGCCCGGTAAAGGTCGCGCACAAACTCCTCGCTGACCGCATCCCACTCGGGTGAGGCGTAGAGAACGTCTTCGGGATTCTTCTTGCCCTGCGCGTGACGCAGCGTGCGCACGGTCATTTCGAGGGCCATCGCTTCTTCGTATAGAGGGTGGCCGGGGCGGAGGAGGCGGTCGTCGTTTTCCATGCCTGATTTTCGGCGTTCGGTGGGAATACTTTAGGTGTTCGCGGGTGGTGTGGTTTTGCAAGCCGCGTGGATTCGGCGGATGCGATCGGGCGAGCCTAGTTGGTATATGGGGCGCAGTGGGATTTGGCTTCAAGGGCACGCGTCGAACGAGCCTTGGCAGGTGTCGCTTCTGTGGTCGATCGTAGTCGAACGAGTTCAACTTAATGCCGTGCTCAACTAGGCCGACAACCGAGCGCATGTTTTGCAAAGAATAGTTGGAGCAGCGGCCAAGCTCTATCTCTTGACCCCCGCCGCTACCAGCTATACGCCGGGTCGTCGGTCAATCGCATCGGTGAATCGATGCGATTGCCTTCGTCATGCGGTCGGTTTCTGCTGCCTGGCACGCGGCGATCTCCATCGGCACGATCGAACCGCTGCCGTTTTCAGCCTCAGCGGACTTCTTGCAACTCGCATCGCGTCGCTTCTTCCACGCTGCGATTTTGTTCTCCAGGCGAGTTTTGCAGCCGGGCGATTTTCCGGCTTTATCGTCGACGACGTCCTGCAGTTTCTGTTCGGCAACCACCCGGTCACGCCATGCACAAAAATTCAGGCTCGTCTGGTTTGCGTCGCAGTTCGCCAGCATGCCCTGTACTTCGCTCGCAGGCAGCCCGCTTTGCCGCGAGATGACATCAGCGGGATCGACGGTGTCAGCCAATGCGGAAGAGCACGCAAGTGCGAGTGCCAGGAGTGCGGTCTTCATCGCGCGCCCTGAGCGAATGGCGCAGCCTCTTCACGGCGGCGATTGACAAGCCCAGTCACACGGCGCGGTGGCAGACGGCGACCTTGTGCGTCGCGCGGATGCACATAGACGCAGAGTGCCATGTTGCTTGCGACCAACCTGTCGTTACCCCGATTGGCGGCAGCAAACGTGTCGCGCGATCCGCTTTCGCCTGAGTTATAGGCGAAGCTCACCAGTGCGTCGAACTGCTCCTGTGTCAGTTCGTGATCTCTCACGTTGCTGCGAACAATCTGTTCGGTGAGTCGGACCTTCGTAGCAAGTTGCGCATTGACCTGTGCGACTGACACAGGGCGTTGGAGTTCGTCCGGAGTGCAGAATCCAAGATGGGCAAGTGTGCCGACTCCGTAGGTGCAGTTATTCGCTACGTCGTTGTAGTAGCTCATCACAGCACCTTCGCGACGGCGCAAATCCGCCCAGCCGGCAGAGCTTAAGCTCATTGATTCATTTGGCATAATTCCCTCGCCGAACTAAGTCGACAGGACTTTATCATTCGTCAGGGGAAAGCGTGGCAGGCGATTCGCGGGTTGCTCTTTATCAGGTAGACCTCTGACCGCATAGCTATTGAACGCTGTGGACGCGGCGCGATTCGGTGGCAAACGATACGCCGCCAATTACCCGCCAGCTGTGAATGGTTGTATTCGGGCGTCGCCGGAAATGAAAAACCCCGCGAAGCTTAACTTGGCGGGGTTTTCAGGATTTCGCTGGACGTCTTGAGGTGTGAATCTGGTCCCCCCGACAGGAATCGAACCTGTATCTAGCGCTTAGGAGGCACTTGTTCTATCCATTGAACTACGGGGAGAGGACCGAACCAAAACAATCGCTGCAATCCCGCCGACCAACAAGCCCAGCGAAGATCCGGCGCGTCCAAATTCGCCAGCGAGCGCAGAGTATATCAAACACGCCCGGCCGCGAGGAGGGCCGCAAAGCCCGTCCCACAAAGCAAACGGCCCAGCGGGCATTGCCCACTGGGCCGCGCGAACCGCCCGGCACCCCACCTCACGACATCAGGCAGCGCACCCCGGCTCAACCGAGCTCACTCAGAATTCCACCACCGCAAACTCCGCCTTGCCGACATCGCACAGCGGGCAGCGCCAGTCGTCCGGAATCGCGGCGAAGCGCGTGCCCGCGGCGATACCTTCTTCGGGAAGGCCTTCTTCCTCGTTGTAGATCCAGCCGCAAATCAGGCAGACCCAGCTCTTATATTCAGTCACTTCAATTACTTCGCTCACGACGTACTCTTCTTTGGTTCGGTGCATTGATCCGCGCAGTCTGCCCCTTTTTTGGGCATGGCGGCGACCTGCAATATTACCGGAATTTGTCAAACGGACCGCCAATTACCCATGCGGCATCGCCGCAAAGCGCCTGCGACGTATCCGGGCCTGCATGACGGACCCCGTCATACACAGCGTGTATGCTCTGATCCGCAGCTAGTCGTTCGGACAGGCGCGCCGGGCGTCTGGCATGCATTGCGACGATTGGCCTCAGGCGTCCGGAGCCGCGATCGACGCCTGGATGGCCCACGCATGACTCTCGTTTCCCCACCAGGAGAAAAACGATGTTTAAAAACAAATGGTTGGCCGGCACGGTATTGGCCGGGTTGCTCGCCGTATCGGGCGCGGCGCAGGCCGCAGGCGTGTCTTTCGTGCAACCGGCGGACGGCGCAACCGTTACCAATCCGGTGCACGTGGTGTTCGGCGTGGAAGGAATGGCGATCGCGCCGGCCGGCACGATGACGGACGGCACAGGCCATCATCATCTGCTGATCGACGGCAAGTCGCTTCCCAAGGGCGAAGTGATTCCCGCCACCGACAAATCGCTCCACTTCGGCAAGGGGCAGACCGAAACCGATCTGACCCTGCCGCCGGGCGACCATACGCTGACGCTGCAATTCGGCGACGGCGCGCATCGCTCGTATGGCCCGGAGATGAGCAAGACCATCACGGTGCACGTGAAGTAACGTGACGGAAGCGACGGCTGGGCGTGCGCGAGCGCCGTCCAGCCGCGGTTTCCATTTTGCATCCTGGCCTGCGCAGGGCTTGAACGCAGCCGGGCCCGGTGCGCATTGGGCTTACGGTTAATCGCCGTTTTGCAAGCCGGCCGTTCGACCTATCCTGTCCGGCATACAGGCACCCGCTCGCGCGCCCGGTACAATGGGCAGTTCCGACTCATCGCTGTCTTCTCCAAATCTCCATGTCGCTTTACACCATTACCGGAGCCCAACTGGCGTTCGGTCACGTCGCGTTGCTCGATCACGCGGATTTCTCTCTCGAAGCGGGCGAGCGCGTTGGGCTGATCGGCCGCAACGGCGCGGGCAAGTCGTCGCTGCTGAAGATCGTCGCCGATCTGGCCAAGCCGGACGACGGCCTCGTCACGCGCCAACAGGGTCTGACTTCGGTCTATGTGCCGCAGGAGCCGGAGTTCGATACGGACGACACCGTGTTCGAAGCGGTCGCCGCCGGTCTGACCCATGCCCGCGAGCTGCTGGATCAATACGACGCGGTCGCCAATCAGCTTGCCGACGAGCCGGAAGGCCCGGCGCACGACGCGCTGATGTCGCGCATGAACACCCTGCAATCGGCGCTTGACCATTCGGACGCCTGGAACTGGAGCACGCGCGTGGCCACCACGCTGCAGCAGATCGGTCTGAATGGCGAGGCGCGGGTCGGTTCGCTGTCGGGCGGGATGCAAAAGCGCGTCGCGCTGGCGCGCGCGCTGGTTGTGCAGCCGGACGTGCTGCTGCTCGACGAACCGACCAACCACCTCGACTTCGACGGCATCCGTTGGCTCGAGGAACTGCTGGTCTCGTTGCGCGCGGGCCTGCTCTTCATCACCCACGACCGCGCGTTTCTCGACCGTGTCGCCACGCGCATCGTCGAACTGGATCGCGGGCGTCTGCTGTCGTACCCGGGCAATTTCAGCGCCTACCAGACCCGGAAGGCGCAGCAGCTCGAAATCGAGCAAGTGGAAGCAGCCAAGTTCGACAAGCTGCTCGCCCAGGAAGAAGTGTGGATCCGCAAGGGCGTGGAAGCGCGCCGCACGCGCAGCGTCGGCCGGATCGCGCGGCTGGTGGAGATGCGCAAGGAACGCGCCGAGCGGCGCAATGTGCAAGGCAACGTGAAACTCGATGTGGGCCAGGGCGAGAAGTCCGGCAAGATCGTCGCCGAACTGACCGACGTCACCAAGCGCTACGGTTCGCGCACGGTGGTCGACAACTTCACCGCCACGGTGATGCGCGGCGACAAGATCGGCTTCGTCGGTCCGAACGGTGCGGGCAAGACCACGCTGCTGAAATTGATTCTCGGCGAGCTGCCGCCGGACGGAGGCACGGTGCGCATCGGCACCAATCTGCAGGTCGCTTACTTCGATCAGATGCGCGCGCAGCTCGATCTGGAGAAGAGCCTTGCCGATACGATCAGCCCGGGCAGCGAGTGGGTCGAAGTCAACGGCCAGAAGAAGCACGTGATGAGCTATCTCGGCGACTTCCTGTTCGCGCCGGAACGCGCGCGCTCGCCGGTCAAGTCGCTGTCGGGCGGTGAGCGCAATCGCCTGCTGCTGGCGCGTCTGTTCGCGCGGCCGGCCAACGTGCTGGTGCTCGACGAACCGACCAACGACCTCGACATCCCGACGCTCGAACTGCTCGAAGAACTGCTCACCGAATACGACGGCACCGTGCTGCTGGTCAGCCACGATCGCGCGTTTCTCGATAACGTCGCGACCTCGGTGATCGCGTCGGAGGGCGGCGGCAAGTGGCGCGAGTACGTCGGCGGCTTTACCGACTGGCAGATTCAGCGCGACCGTTCGCAGCAGATGGCGCAGGAAGCGCAGAAAGAGGTGGCTAAGGAAGTGGCGTCGAAAGACAGCGGCGCAAGCGGCGCGGGCCGCAATACGCAGCGCGCCGCCAAACTGTCGTTCAAGGATCAGCGCGAACTCGACGCGTTGCCGGCGAAAATTGCCGCGCTCGAAGCGGAGCAGAAAACCATCGGCGCTCAGCTCGAAGACGGTTCGGTCTTCGCGAAAGACGCTCAGGAAGGCACGCGTCTGACCGAGCGCTACGCCGCGATCGACGAGGAATTGCTGATCGCGCTGGAACGCTGGGACGAGCTGGAAAACAAGCGCAAGTGAACGGCCAATCCCGCATGTCGTGAATTGCCGCCTGTATTGAAATCAGTAAAATACCCCGCGAACAGGCGTCCCCCGGCGTTCGCACCGGCGGGCCGTTGCTGGGCTGTGGAGCCCGCATCGACCCGCCGTCGAGCGCGCCCATGGGAAGCCGGGCGGTAAAACAGCTTGCCCGCACTGCGGGCACCCCACCTAACCCCGTTGTTTCGTTTCGCTTTTTTTGAAAACTCAACGCATTGTCCACAGGACCTGTGGACAACGATGAACCGACGCACCCGAGTCAACCATGTCTACGAAAAAGCCAAACGCCGCGTATAGCGAAGCGTCGATCAAGGTGTTGAAGGGCCTGGAGCCGGTCAAGCAACGGCCCGGGATGTACACCCGCACCGAAAATCCGCTGCACATCATTCAGGAAGTGATCGACAACGCGTCGGACGAAGCCCTTGGCGGCCACGGCCGGCAAATCACGGTCACGCTCCACACTGACCATTCGGTCTCGGTCGAAGACGACGGCCGCGGCATTCCGTTCGGCCTGCACCCGGAAGAGGGCGTGCCGGTCGTCGAAATCGTTTTCACGCGCCTGCACGCGGGCGGCAAGTTCGACAAAGCCGCCGGCGGCGCCTACACGTTCTCGGGCGGCCTGCACGGCGTCGGCGTGTCGGTCACCAACGCGCTGTCCACCCGTCTCGACGTTACCGTGTGGCGCGACGGCAAAATCGCCGATCTGAGTTTCGCCAACGGCGACGTCGCCAAACAACTCGAAGTACGCCCCGCGGCCAAAGGCGACAAGAAGTCCGGCACGCGGGTCACCGCGTGGGCCAATCCGAAGTACTTCGATTCGCCGAACCTGCCGCTCGGCGAACTGCAACGTCTGCTGCGTTCGAAAGCGGTGCTGTTGCCGGGCGTCGAAGTCACGCTGATCAATGAAAAAACCGGCGAAACGCAAAGCTGGAAATACGAAGACGGTTTGCGCGGCTATCTGCTCGAAGGCATGAACGGCAGCGATCTGCTGATCCCGTTGTTCGAAGGCGAGCGCTATGTCGAAAACGCGCGCGCGAGCGAAGAGACGTTCGCTGAAGGCGAGGGTGCCGCGTGGGTCGTCGCGTGGAGCGAAGAAGGCACGCTCATGCGCGAGTCGTACGTCAATCTGATTCCGACGCCTGCGGGCGGCACGCACGAATCCGGTTTGCGTGACGGGCTGTACCAGGCAGTAAAGAGCTTCGTCGAGTTGCATAACCTGCAGCCGAAGGGCGTGAAGCTGCTGGCCGAAGACGTGTTCGCGCGCGTGTCGTTCGTGTTGTCGGCGAAGGTGCTCGATCCGCAATTTCAAGGGCAGATCAAGGAGCGCCTGAATAGCCGTGATGCGGTGAAACTGGTGTCGTCGTTCTCGCGGCCGGCTTTGGAGCTGTGGCTGAATCAGCACGTCGAGCACGGCAAGA
The DNA here is from genome assembly GCF_003368325.1 of Paraburkholderia caffeinilytica. NCBI lineage: Bacteria > Pseudomonadati > Pseudomonadota > Betaproteobacteria > Burkholderiales > Burkholderiaceae > Paraburkholderia > Paraburkholderia caffeinilytica. Next base: position 3,106,954 of record NZ_CP031467.1, read on the forward strand.
AACTCGCGGACCTCGTCATCAAACAGGCTCAGGCGCGCACGCGCGCCGGCCAGAAGGTCGAGAAGCGCAAGAGCTCGGGCGTGGCCGTGCTGCCGGGCAAGCTGACCGATTGCGAATCGACGGAAATCGGCCGCAACGAACTGTTCCTCGTCGAGGGCGACTCGGCGGGCGGTTCGGCGAAAATGGGCCGCGACAAGGAATACCAGGCGATCCTGCCGCTGCGCGGCAAGGTGCTGAACACGTGGGAAACCGAGCGCGACCGCCTGTTCGCCAACAACGAAGTGCACGACATTTCAGTGGCGATCGGCGTCGATCCGCACAGTCCGGACGACAAGGTCGATCTGTCGAATTTGCGCTACGGCAAGATCTGCATCCTGTCGGACGCCGACGTCGACGGTTCGCACATTCAGGTGTTGCTGCTCACGCTGTTCTTCAAGCATTTCCCGCAACTGATCGAGCGCGGGCATGTGTGCGTGGCGCGTCCGCCGCTGTTCCGGGTCGATGCCCCCGCGCGCGGCAAGAAGCCGGCGCAAAAACTTTACGCACTCGACGAAGGCGAACTCGAAGCGATTCTGGACAAGCTGACCAAGGACGGCGTCCGCGAATCGCAATGGTCGATCAGCCGCTTCAAGGGCCTCGGCGAAATGAGTGCGGAGCAACTGTGGGACACCACGATGAACCCCGACACGCGGCGGCTCACGCCGGTGGCGCTCGGCGAACTCGACTATGACGCCACGGTGGCGCGCATGACGATGCTGATGGGCAAGGGCGAAGCGGCGTCGCGCCGCAGCTGGCTGGAAGAAAAGGGCAACGAAGTAGAAGCGGATATCTGAGCGCGCTTGCGATAGCGCGCCACCTTCGCACGAAAACTTCACGCCAAACACGGATACGGAATCTAGATGGACGACGATAACACTCTCGACCTTTTCACCGAGCCGCCGCCCCCGGAAGGCGACTTTCTCACGCTCGGCAATTACGCGGAAGGTGCGTATCTCCAATACGCCGTGAGCGTGGTGAAGGGGCGTGCGCTGCCGGATGTCTGCGACGGGCAGAAACCGGTGCAGCGCCGCATCCTGTATGCGATGAACGAACTGGGTCTAAGCGACAACGCCAAGCCGGTCAAGTCGGCACGCGTGGTGGGCGACGTGATCGGTAAGTATCATCCTCACGGCGATCAGTCTGCATACGACGCCTTGGTGCGCCTCGCGCAGAACTTTGCAATGCGGTACCCGTTGATTGACGGCCAGGGCAACTTCGGTTCGCGCGACGGCGACGGCGCGGCGGCGATGCGATACACCGAAGCGCGTCTTACGCCCATCGCGAAGTTGCTGCTCGACGAAATCGACCAGGGCACGGTCGATTTCATGCCCAACTATGACGGCGTTGAGCAAGAGCCGAGGCAACTGCCCGCGCGCTTGCCGTTCGTGTTGCTGAACGGCGCTTCAGGCATCGCAGTGGGGCTGGCCACGGAGATCCCATCGCACAATCTGCGCGAAGTCGCAGCGGCTGCGGTGGCGATGATCCGCAATCCGAAGATCGCGCACGACGAATTGATGCAGCACATTCCGGGGCCGGACTTCCCGGGCGGCGGCCAGATCATTTCGAGCGAAGCGGAGATTTCCGCCGCGTACGAAAGCGGCCGCGGCAGTCTGAAGGTGCGCGCGCGCTGGAAGATCGAAGAGCTGGCTCGTGGTCAATGGCAACTGGTGATTACCGAACTGCCACCGAATACGGCCGCGCAGAAGGTGCTCGAGGAAATCGAAGAGCAGACCAACCCGAAGATCAAGCTCGGCAAAAAGGCGCTCACGCCCGAACAACTGCAGACCAAGCAGACCATGCTCGCGCTGCTCGACGCCGTGCGCGACGAATCGGGCAAGGATGCGCCGGTGCGCCTCGTGTTCGAGCCGAAATCGAGCCGCATCGATCAGACGGAGTTCGTCAATTCGCTGCTCGCGCATACGAGCCTCGAATCGAACGCGTCGCTGAATCTGGTGATGGTGGGCGGCGACGGCCGGCCGCGCCAGAAGGGCTTGAGCGAAATCCTTCACGAGTGGATCGCGTTCCGCTTTGCGACGGTCACGCGCCGCACGCGTCATCGCTTGAGCAAGGTCGACGACCGGATTCATATCCTCGAAGGCCGGATGATCGTCTTTTTGAATATCGACGAAGTCATCCGCATCATTCGCGAGTCGGACGAACCGAAGGCTGCGTTGATCGCCGCGTTCGGCTTGTCCGATCGCCAGGCCGAAGACATTCTCGAAATCCGCCTGCGTCAGTTGGCGCGGCTCGAGAAGATCAAGATCGAGAAGGAACTGTCCGAACTGCGCGACGAGAAGGCCAAGCTCGAAGAACTGCTCGGCAGCGAGTCCGCGATGAAGCGATTGCTCATCAAGGAAATCGAAGGCGACGCGAAGCAATACGGCGACGAGCGCCGCACGCTGATCCAGCAGGAAAAGCGCGCCACGTTCGAAGCGCGCGTGGTCGACGAGCCGGTTACGGTGGTGGTGTCGCAGAAGGGCTGGGTCCGTGCGCTGAAGGGCCACGGGCTGGATGTGGCCGGCTTCACGTTCAAGGCCGGCGACGGGCTCTACGCAGCGTTCCAGTGCCGCACGCCGGACACGCTGGTCGCGTGGGGCAGCAATGGCCGCGTCTATTCGGTGGCGGTGGCGATGCTGCCGGGCGGACGGGGTGATGGCGTGCCGGTGACGTCGCTGATCGAGCTCGAATCGGGCAGCCACCTGATGCATTACTACGCGGCTTCCGCGGACCAGGCATTGCTGCTCGCATCGAGCAACGGCTTTGGCTTTGTTGCCAAGGTCGGCGATATGGTGAGCCGCGTGAAGGCCGGCAAATCGTTCATGACGATCGACGCGGGCGCCGCGCCGCTCGCACCGATGCCGATGCTGCCGGATGCGACGCACATTGCGTGTCTGTCTTCAGGCGGACGTCTGCTGGTGTTCGGCCTTGACGAAATGAAGACGCTCTCGGGCGGCGGACGCGGCGTCACGCTGATGGCGCTCGAGGACAACGAAACGCTGCTGCAGGCGCTGTCCATCAACAAGGCGGGCGTGGTGCTGATCGGCACGCGTCGCGGCGGCCGTATCGACGAAGAGAAGTTGAGCGGCGCCACGCTCACGCCGCACGTCGGCAAGCGGGCGCGCAAGGGGCGCGCGCCTGAGAGCAAGATGAAGCTCGACGGTATGCGTCCGGTACTCGCTGCGTAATCGCGGCGAATACCGAGTACCGAGTGGCGAGTCACGAGAAGTAGCGTAAAGCCAGGCATGAACGCGGCGTGTGCTTCAGAGCGCAAACAGCAACAACGCGCACTTTGAAGCACACGCCGCGCGTAGCAGAAATCCGGGGTGCAGTACCGTCGCGGTATCGGACGTGCTGCAATAACAACTACAAAGAATGTCAAGACGCCGCCTGTTCATGGAACTGCACGCATAGCGCGCGGTCGAATGCGCTCAATAGCCGCTACAAATATCACTCGTCATAAGCGGCGTGGCGTCGTCGGGAGAGGAAAACAAAATGAACAAAGCTGTCGAACTCGCGCTGTTTTTGCATCTGCTCGCGGTCGCAGTGTGGGTGGGCGGGATGGTGTTCGCGCATTTCTGTCTGCGTCCGGCCATTGCCGATCTTTCGCCGCAACTGCGCTTGCCATTGTGGGAATCGGTGTTCAGCCGCTTCTTCAACTGGGTCGCCGCAGCCGTGCTGGTGATTCTCCTTACCGGCGGTTTCCTGCTGACGCAATTCGGCGGCGGTCACGCCACATGGCCCTTGCATGCCATGGCCGGCCTCGGCATCGTGATGATGCTGATCTTCGGGCACATTCGCTTTGCCGTGTTCCCGCGCATTCGCCGTGCGGTGCAGGCACAGAAGTGGCCGGACGGCGCGCAAGCGGTCGGCACGATCCGGCGTCTGGTGCTGGTGAATATCGTGCTGGGCGTGGTGACGATCGGCGTGGCGGTGCTGTCGCGCGGGTTCTGAAGGCCGGCTATCCGGCGTCGACCACGCTGCCGCCTACTGCATCGCGCTGTAGGCGAGCCACAGCCCGCACACAACCGCCACCGTCCCGTACACCGCATACACCGGCAACTTGAGCTTCGCGAAGCACAGGCCGGAGAATAGCGCCGTCACCAGATACACGGGTTTGAACGGCACATGCCCTACGATGCGCAGCACGGCCACCGCGAGAAACGCGGTGGTGACCGCGCGCAGGATCCGCATGCCGTGTTCGAAGCGCGGATTGGCCTTCAACTGATGCAGATGACGCTGCGCCAGCACGACCAGGCAGCCCGACGGCACAAATAGCGCGAGTGTCGCAATCAGCGCACCTGCCCAGCCATCCACCAGATAGCCGAAGAACGGCACCACATTCAACAGCGGTCCGGGCGACAACGGAGAGAGCGAAAACGCCAAGGTGAAGTCGTTATCCGACACACCGATCGCCGGCGTGACAAACAGCGTCTTGAGCACCGGCAACGCCGAGAAGCCGCCGCCGAACAAGGTCATGCCCGCACCGGCCAGCCGCGGCCATAGCAGCGCCAGCTCATAGCGATGCGGCAACGGCAGGGCGAACAACACCAGCAGCACGCTCAATGCGCCCAGCAAGCGCCAGTCGCCGCGGTCGAGCGACACCGCGATGCGTGTATTGCGAACCGGGCTGGCCAGCCAGCCGGAGCCGAAGGCCGCGCTGAGCATCAACACATAGGCCGCGGGACTGTGCGCGTAGAAGAGCGCCACACATCCGAGCACCGCCGCGGTCCATTCGAGCTTGCCGCGCACCAGCGCGCGCGTCTGTTTGTACCAGGTGATCGCGATCAGCGTGGCGAGCACCACGCTGAAATGATTGAGCAAAGTTTGCGAGGCCGCGGCGCGCACGAGCGGTGTGCGATAGAAAATCGCGAACAGCGTCATCAAGGTAAAAAAAGGCAATACGCTTGCGACGCCCGCCACCCAGGCGCCGGCGCGTCCACGCAGCGCGTGCCCAAGTTGCACGGCGACATTGCAGCCCACCGGCCCGGGCACCATCCAGGCCAGCGCGATCAGATCGGAAAAGGCCACGCGCGAGAGCCGTCCCTCGCGTTCCACGTAGTGGTTTTCAAGTTGCGCCATCAGCGCGAGACCACCCCACGACAGCGCCGACAGGCCGAACACGACCCGGAACAACGTCCATAGCGGTTCCCGTTTTCCTTGTCTGGCGGCACTCTGGTTTGTGATCGACTGCATGGCGCCGCGAACCCCCGTACACGGGCGGCCCGCCCTTTAAGATCGTCGTTGTGTGTGTTGGCGCGGCCGGTAGCCGGCATCGCGCAGTGACGCATTACAGCGTGAATGTAGCCGGTTTTGCGACACTGCGGTGGGATAAGCGCGGGGCCGCAGCCCATACGCTCATAGGCTGCGTGCGGCGCTCCTGTGCGTGACGGGCGCGCCACCGACGGACCGCGTTCAGCTATTGGTGCTCGTGCTGGTGCTGGACACGCTGCGCGTACTGTCGACGTCATGCGCGGCGCGGTGCCCCTTCATGCCGCACACGCCGAAGCGTTCGAGCAGCGCCGGAATCGCTTCGACCGGCACCGGACGCGAGAACAGGAAACCCTGCGCCTCGATATGGCCGAGCGCGGCGAGCCACGCAATCTGCTCCTCGGTCTCGGTGCCTTCGACCACCACCGTGAGCCCGAGCGAACGCGCCAGGTTGACGATCGCGGTGACCATCACGCAGACGCTGCGGTCGCCGGGAATCGCCTGCACGAACGATCGGTCCACCTTCAGCGTATCGACCGAGAAGCGGTTCAGGTAGGAGAGCGACGAATAGCCCGTGCCGAAGTCGTCGAGCGCGATGCGCACGCCGAGACGCTTCAACGCGAAGATTTTCTCCGACACGAGTTCGGGATATTCCATCATTGCCGTCTCGGTGATTTCGAGCTCGAGGCGGCGCGCGGAGATGCCGCTTTCCTCGATGGCATGCGAGATGGTTTCGTACAGATCGCCGCGCCAGAACTGCACCGCGGAGATGTTGACCGCGAGCGACAGCGTGTCAAAGCCCTGTTGTTGCCACAACGCCAGTTGACGGCACGCGGTTTCGATCACGAAGTCGCCGATCGGTACGATCAGTCCGGTCGATTCCGCGACCGGAATGAATTCGTTCGCCGGAATCAAGCCGTGTTGCGGATGATTCCACCGCACCAGCGCTTCAAAGCCGGTGATGCAGCGGCGCGTCAGGTCGATCTTCGGCTGATAGGCGAGAAACAGCTGGCCTTCGGCGAGCGCGACGCGCAACTGCTGTTCCCACTTCATCAGGTGGTCCGCGCGGTGCGACAACTGCGGCGAATAGAACTGGTAGCAGTTCTTGCCCGCGTCCTTCGCGCTGTACATCGCGAGGTCGGCCTTTTTCAACAGGTCGATCTCGCTCTCATTGGCGACCGAGTAGAGTGCGATGCCGATGCTCGCGTGCAGCACGAACGAACTGCCGCGCACTTCGAAAGGCTTGGCGAACGCTTCGGCTGCGGCTTCGGCGAGCGTGACGGCGCGCTTCTCGACATCGTCGCCCTTGAGCACCACGACGAATTCGTCGCCGCCGATGCGGCTCAACGCGCCGCTGTCGCCGACTGCGGTGGCGAGGCGCGAGGCCGTCATTTGCAGCACGATGTCGCCGGCGTTGTGGCCCAGCGTGTCGTTGACGGTCTTGAAGTTGTCGAGGTCGATGAAAAGAATCGCGAGGCGCCCAAGATTGGAGTGCTGCGCCACGTCGTGCCGTAGTGTTTGCAGCGTCGCATAGCGATTGCGCAAACCGGTCAGCAGATCGTATTCGACCAGATGCGTCATCTCGCGCTCGCGCCCGAGCAGCTTGCCGATCAAACCGGTGGCGACCGCGAAGAAGCTCAGCATCGCGAGCGAGATGAAACCTGCCATCAGCAGATAGACGTTGCGCGTGTGGTTGTAGTCGGCGAATTCCTCGGCTTGCGACAGACCCACCAGCACGCCGAGCGGATAGCCGTCGATATGCCGGTACGAGACGATGCGCGTGACGTTGTCGATCGAATCGACGTAGGTGCCCGACACATGCTCCGAGGTCGGATACGAGCCGCTCGCCGAGAACGAGCCGCTGGCGGTGTCGACGCTGCCCGTGCGGCGCGCCAGCACCGCGCCGTTGTCCGAGATCACCGCGATCACGCCTTCACGGCCAATGGCCGCGTTGTTGTAGAAGTCGCTGGTGAAATAGCTCGGATCTTCGGAGACCACCACGACGCCCGCGAACGAGCCGTCGGGATGATTCAGGCGCCGCGTCATCTGCAAGGTCCAGTGGCCGGATACGCGGCCGAGCACCGGCTTGCTGATATACAACTGGTCGTCGTTTTCGTGTTCGTGGACCTTGAAGTGTTCGCGGTCCGACAAATCGATGTGCTTGGGATTGAGTTCGGCCGTGTTGGCGATCAGTGTGCCGTGCTCGTCGATCAGCGACACCTGCACCAGCGTCTCGCTTTGCACCACGCCTTTTTCCACCGTGCTGGCGAGGTCGAAATGACTCGGCGTTTTTTCGAACTCGAATTTGACGAAGCGGGTGATCTGGTCGACCTGGTGAATCGCCTTGACCGTGTGCTGTTCCAGCGCCGCGGAGAGAATCGCGGCAGAGGCCATCGCCTCACGATAGGTGGCTTCTTTCTCAACCGACAGGCGCGCGAAGATCACGGTCCAAAGCAGGATCAGCACCAGCACGCCGAGCGCCGGAATGGCGAGCAAGGCACGGCGGCGCGACACAGCAGGATCGCGGCGGGGTTTGGCTTCGCGCTGGTCGGAGAAGCGGAACTGGCTCATCGGGCGGCCCGTTCCCTGGTGCCGGCCAGTTGCAACTGCGCGAGCATTGACTGCGCTAATTTCATGGGTGGCTGCATGGTGACCAAGGTGCCGGTACTGCTGCGCAGGGGAAGGGAGCGTGGCGTCGTGCCTGACCATCCGCAGGTCATCGGGTACGTTTCGATATTACTTAATGCCACTGGATTAAGGAAGGGTCCACGCATCGGGTATACGCGGGCGCGGCTGGCCGCCCCGGTCAGCTGAATTCGCAGCCGGCGCAGCCGGCCTTGGGGCCGCGGCCTGGCAGTTGTTATCGAATATTTCATCGGGATCTGGAATTCAGGTGTACCAAGCCTCTCGTCATGCATAGCGCATTAGTCGCGCAAACGGTGCGGCATTTTGTTGTTAAGCGTGGCCTGAAGCGGCAAACACGGGCGGCATTCAGCGGCAGGCCGGCGCGCGCTACCCCGCAATCGGGCGCTGCGGCGTTCATGACAGCCGGAACCTGCCGTCGACGATCGTTACCGATGGCCCCCCGATCCACGTTTTGCCGGCTGCGCCGCCGTAGTGCACCGAAACGTTGCCGGCACGGCCCAGCGCGGTGCCCTGCATCTGATCCGCATCGAGTGCATCGGCATCGAACACGACCGCAAGCGGATTGCCCCTGAACGGCACCGACGTGAACATGTCGACTTGTTTGAAACCAACGGTGTGAGCGGTCATCGGGCGAAGTCCGGCGAATCCGGCAAATTGATAGGCTTGGCGGATTCTACCTGGTGGCAACAGAACGATCTACCTTGCCACAAATGCAAAACGCGCCGCAGGTGACGGACACCTCGCGACGCGTTCAGTACGCTCGGGACGGCCGGCCCGGTGAAGCGGCGGCCGAACCTGTTGGCGATTGTTATTCGACTTCGGCGATCATCTCGATCTCGACGCACGCGCCGAGCGGAATCTGCGCCACGCCGAACGCCGAGCGCGCATGCTTGCCGCGCTCGCCGAATACGTCCGCGATCAGTTCGGAGGCGCCGTTGGTCACCAGATGCTGCTCGGTGAACTCGAGCGTCGAGTTGACGAGGCTCATCAGCTTGACGATGCGCGTGACGCGGTTCAGGTCGCCCACGTGCGCATGCAGCGTGGCGAGCAGGTCGATCGCGATGGCGCGCGCGGCGGCCTTGCCTTCTTCGGTGGAGAGGGTGCCGCCGAGCTTGCCGGCCCACACCTTGCCGTCTTTCTTGGCGATGTGGCCCGACAGGTACACGGTGTTGCCGCTTTGTGCGCTCATGACATAGGCGGCTGCCGGCGCGCCTGCGGCCGGCAGTTCGATGCCCAGTTCCTTAAGCTTGTCGTACACATTTGTTTGAGCCATGGTGTCTGTCCTTGATCGGTAGTGGAGTTCGGTAGCCCGGCGGGGTGGCCGGCGTCGCTTAGACCTTCGCGCGGATCAGCGCCGCGAGACGCGACACGCCTTCGTCGATCCTGGCTGGAGGCACCGTGACGAACGAGAGGCGCAACGTATTGTGTTGGGCTTCGCTCGCGAAGAACGGACCGCCCGGCACGAACGCGACATTCTGCGCGACGGCTTCCTCGAGCAGCTTCATGCTGTCGATCTGCGCGGGCAGATTCACCCACACGAACATGCCGCCTTCCGGACGGTTCCAGCTTACGCCTTCAGGCATGTAACGTTCGAGCGAGGCGAGCATCGCCGCGCATTGGTCGCGGTACAGCTCGCGAATGGTCGGCACGTGCGTGTCGAGGAAGCCGTCCTTGATCACTTCGTACACGATGCGTTGCGTGAAGCTCGGCGTGTGCAGATCGGTGGCCTGCTTGGCTTGCACGAGCTTGAAGATCAATTCTTCGGGCGCAATGATGTAGCCGACCCGCAGACCCGGCGCCAGCACTTTCGAGAACGAGCCGAGATGGACGATGTGATCCGGCGCCATCGACAGCATGGTGGGCAGCGGTTCGCCTGCGTAGTCGAGCGCGCCGTAGGGATCGTCTTCGATCACCGGGAACGGCGCGGTCTTCGCGAACGCGGCCAATGCGCGGCGGCGCTCGACCGGCAGGCGGCGGCCCGTCGGATTCTGGAAGTTCGGTTGAGCGTACAGCAGACGCGCGCCGGCCGTCAGTTCGGGGGTGAGCGCTTCGGGGATCAGGCCTTGCTCGTCGGTCGGCACCTGCACGTAGCGCGGCTCGTACATCGAGAACGATTGCAGCGCGCCGAGGTAAGTAGGCGTTTCGACCAGTACGGGGCTGTCCGGGCACACCAGCACTTTGCCGAGCAGGTCGAGCGCCTGCTGCGAGCCGGTCGTGATCAGGACCTGCGAGGGACGAATCTGCGCGCCGTTCACCGAGTAGCGTTGCGCGATCCATTCACGCAGCGGCAAATAGCCTTCGGTCGCGCTGTACTGTAGCGCCGCGGCGGGCGCGTCGCGCAGGATGCGGTCGGATGCTTCGCGCATGCGTTCGGCCGGGAAGGTAGCCGGCGAGGGCAGGCCGCCCGCGAACGAAATGACTTCGGGCCGTTCCGTGACCTTCAGGATCTCGCGGATCGCCGAGCTCGTGAGCTTGCGTGCGCGTTCGGACAGTTGCCACGTGGGGGCTTTCAGGTCGCTTTGGTCCATGGTCTCCTCTGCTGGTATCTCTGGAACCGGTCAAAACTTCAATTATCGCGCGAGTCGGCGACCCGCGCGCGCTGCTTATTTAAGGGTCCGTAGACCCTCGGGTGTTTCAAACTCGGCGACGAGCGCCGCTGCGCCTTCCGTGGGCTCGAGGGCGAGCAGGTGCGCCGCGCCCAGCCAATGCAATTGCGCGGCGACCGTGTCGGCCTGTGGATGAATCGCTTTCAAAGCTTTCAGCGCAATGCCCGTTTCCGGCAAGACCGCCGACGGATGGCGCGGCGTGTCCCACTGGATCAGCGACGGCAGCACGCCGTCGCCGGCGCCTTGCCACGCGGGGAAGGCGCCATCGTCAGGCACCGACAGGCTCCACGTGAAATCGCCGCGCGTCATCGGCACGATCGGCGCGATGCGCTGCGGATACTGCGCTTGCCATGTCGCGAGCTGCTTCGGCCGGTCGACTCGGGCCACCCAGTGCGACAGGTACGGCCCTTTTTCGAGCCGCGCCTGCGTTGCCGGGTCGTCGAGGGCGAACAGGCGGGCACGGGGCGCGGCGCCATCCGCGGCTTCCGCCGCTTGCGGGTCGACCGCGATCACTTCCAGATACACGCCGCCCCACAGGTTCAGCAGGCGATTGTGCGTGCGCATCAGCGGGTGCGCGCCGCCGCCGGCCGGTGCGACGCCAAGGGTGTCGGCGACGTACTGCGTGCCCTCGTCGAGGGTACGGGCGGAAATCACGAGGTGATCGATTCGGAGCGAATGGGCAGTCATGTGGCGGATCGGGAAAACGGTTTCTGCGGTAAGCCGGAACGCGCGCCGGGTGCGGCAGCAGCGTTGCCGGGGTCGTAAGCATAACCGTTTGCCGGGTCGGCGGGCCAGGCGGATGGCGTTTGGGCGGGTCCTCCCCGAAGTCGCTCGCGTGCGGTCCATGCTGCCCGCGCCGCGTCATCATCCGTTGCTTATCTTAAATGTAGCCTTAAATGTAACGGTGGCCACCGGCACAGTAACGGTACAATCGATTCGATACCGTTCGGTACAGTTGGAGCCCGCCATGTCCGTCCCGCTTGCCCAGATTCCCACCCCGCACGATACGACGTCGCTGACGCTGGTCGAGCAGCTCGTCCAGTGGGCGTGCCGTCGCATCGAGGAGCGCGTATTCCGTCCCGGCATGCGCATGCCGTCGATCCGCAAGCTGGCGCTGGACAAGGGCGTATCGCGCTTCACCGTGGTCGAGGCGTACGAACGGCTGGTGGCGCAGGGTTACCTGGAGTCGCGGCGCGGTTCCGGCTTCTATGTACGCGAACGATTGACCGGTACGCCGACGGCTGAAATCCGCACGATCGCCGCAGCGGCGCCCGCGCCGGCCACGATCGATGTCGTCTGGCTGCTGCGCAACATGCTGCACACCGGCGCGCGCCCCGAGCGCAGTCCGGGCCTGGGCTACCTGCCGGGCCGCTGGCTCGACGGCGATCTGATCACCAACGCGCTGCGCACGCTCGGCCGGCAAAGCGGCGCGCAGATGCTCGGCATCGGCACGCCGCAGGGCTTTTTGCCGCTGCGCCAGCAGTTGCAGACGCGGCTGGAGGAGCTGGAAATCGGCGCTTCGCCGGATCAGATCGTGATGGTGTCCGGCATCACCCAGGCGATCGATCTGATTTCGCGGATCTACGTCAAGCCGGGCGATGCGGTGATCGTCGGCGATCCGGCCTGGTTTCAGATGTTCGGGCGTTTCGCGTCGCAGGGCGCGCATCTGGTCGGCATGCCGTATACGCCGGACGGGCCGGACCTCGACGCACTCGAGTCGCTGGTGCAGAACTGGCGGCCGAAAATGCTGGTGATCAATTCGGTGCTGCAGAATCCGACCGGCACATCGCTCACGGCCGCGCAGGCGTTTCGCATTTTGCGTCTTGCCGAGGCCTACGATTTCATCGTCGTCGAAGACGATATTTACGGTGATCTGTGCCCGCCGAGCCATCCGGGCACACGCCTCGCGAGTCTCGACCAGTTGAAGCGCGTGATTTACCTGGGCAGCTTTTCGAAGACGCTCGCGCCCAATCTGCGCGTGGGTTTTATCGCCAGCGCGCCGGAGGTGGCCACGGCCGTCAGCAATCAGAAAATGCTGGTTGGCATGACGAGCCCCGAACTGAACGAGCGCGTGCTCTACAAGATTCTCACCGAGGGCCATTACCGCCGGCACGTCGAGCGGCTGCGTGCGCGGCTCGACGGCGTGCGCGAAAAATCGGTGAGGATGCTCGAGAAGACCGGCATGAAGCTGTTTCTGACGCCCACGGCAGGTATGTTTCTGTGGGCCGACACCGGCGTCGATGCGAGCGCGCTTGCGGCTGCCGGCCACGAAGAAGGCTTTCTGCTGACGCCGGGGAGTCTGTTTTCTCCGCTGCAATCGCCAACCACCTGGATGCGCTTCAATATCGCCAACTGCGGCGATCCCGAGCTGGCGACGTTCCTATGCCGTTATCTGGACAGCGTCGCGCGGCGCGCCTCTTGAAACCGCGCCGGATTGCCCCCAAATGGGCGGGCAATCCGGCTACACGGCTTCCGGCGGCCCGATGATCCGGCCCGCCGGTGCGCAAAAAGCGCCGGCGGCGGCCGACGTGGCCCGCAGCACAGCCCGGCGCCACGCCCGACTAGAACCCCATTCGCAACAGAGAGGAAGTCCGACCATGGCACAAGAAACCATGAGCTTTCAGGCAGAAGTCAAACAACTTCTGCACCTGATGATCCATTCGCTGTACAGCAACAAGGAAATCTTTCTGCGCGAGCTGATCTCGAACGCATCCGATGCGGCCGACAAGCTCCGCTTCGAAGCGATCGCAAACAGCGCGCTGTACGAAAACGATTCGAATCTGCGGATTCGCGTCTCGTACGACAAGGCGGCGCGCACCATCACGCTCGACGATAACGGCATCGGCATGAGCCGTGACGAAGCGATCGCCAACCTCGGCACGATCGCGCGCTCGGGCACCAAGGAATTCTTCGGCAAGCTCTCCGGCGACCAGCAGAAAGATGCGGCGCTGATCGGCCAGTTTGGCGTGGGCTTCTACTCGGGCTTCATCGTCGCGGACAAGATCACGGTCGAAACGCGCCGCGCCGGCTTGCCGGCCTCGGAAGGCGTGCGTTGGGAAAGCGCGGGCGAGGGCGATTTCGCGGTGGAGCAGATCGAACGCGCCGCACGCGGCACGACGATCACGTTGCATCTGCGCGCCGATGAAGACGAGCTGCTGTCGTCGCATCGTCTGAAGTCGATCATCCAGAAGTACTCGGACCACGTCGCGCTGCCCATTCTGATGGCGAAGGAAGAGTGGGACGCCGAAAAGAGCGAGATGGTCACGAAGGACGAGGACGAGACCGTCAATCAGGCGAGCGCGCTGTGGACGCGTTCGAAGAACGACATCACCGAAGAACAGTACAAGCAGTTCTATCAGCACCTCTCGCACGATCATCAGGACCCGCTGACGTGGACGCATAACCGCGTCGAAGGCCGCAGCGAATACACGCAACTGCTATACGTCCCGACGCATGCGCCGTTCGACCTGTTCAACCGCGATCATCGCGCCGGCCTGAAACTGTACGTGAAGCGCGTGTTCATCATGGACGACGCCGAGCAACTCCTGCCGGCGTATCTGCGCTTCGTGAAGGGTGTGGTCGATTCGGCCGATCTGCCGTTGAACGTATCGCGCGAAATCCTGCAGGAAAGCCGCGACGTGAAGGCGATCCGCGAAGGCGTGACCAAGCGCTCGCTGTCGATGCTCGAAGAGTTGGCGAACTCGGAGAACGAGGCCGATAAGGAAAAGTACGCCGGCTTCTGGAAGGAATTCGGTCAGGTGCTGAAGGAAGGCATTGGCGAAGATTTCGCCAATCGCGAGCGCATCGCGAAGCTGGTGCGTTTCGCGTCGACGCATACGGAATTGCCGGAGCAGACGGTTTCGCTCGCCGACTACGTGTCGCGCATGAAGCCTGAGCAAACGAAGATCTACTACGTGACCGCCGACACCTGGCAGGCCGCGACCCACAGCCCGCATCTCGAGGTATTTCGCAAGAAGGGCGTGGAAGTGCTGCTGCTGACCGATCGCGTCGATGAATGGATGTTGTCGTTCCTGAACGAATTCGACGGCAAGCCGCTGCAAAGCGTCGCGCGCGGCGATCTCGATCTGGGTGCGCTGAATGACGAAGAAAAGCAGGCGCAGGAGAAGGTCGGCGAGGAATTCAAGCCGCTCGTCGACAAGATGAAAGAAGCGCTGAAGGACAAGGCCAAGGACGTGCGCTTGACGTTCCGCCTGACCGATTCGCCGTCTTGCCTCGTGGCCGACGACGGCGAAATGAGCGGTTATCTGCAACGTATGCTGAAGGCGGCCGGTCAGGAAGCGCCGTCGTTCCATCCGATTCTCGAAGTGAATCCGGAGCATGCGCTGGTGAAGGGCTTGCATGCGGACAGCGCGAATTTCGACGACTGGTGCCATCTGCTGTTCGATCAGGCGCTGCTTGCCGAGGGCGGCGCGCTGGAAGATCCCGCCAGCTTTGTGAAGCGGACCAATGCGTTGTTGTTGGCGCGTGCAGGTTGAGTTTTCGAGTTTGAATTGAGCTTGGTTCGGCGTCGCTTTGACGCTTGCGGTTGAAAAATGCGCTGCCTTGGCAGCGCATTTTTTTTGCCCTATGCCTCTTCACCGCCAGGCTGTCCGGCGGCAGGTTTTCCCAGGTGCACGAACGGGCTGTGGCAAGGCCTTAGTGTGCAGGCGCTTGTCCATGCAGATGACGCACTTGGGAAAGTACGGAGCCCGCCAGTTCCTTTGCTTCGATGCAGGAATGATGGTCGGCCAGTACTTTCGCAGCGAGGCTGCCGATCGCCGTGCTGGTCTGTTTCGACGTGTGGTGCTGTGCGAGCGCGGACCCGGCAAGTTCCTTTTCCTGATGCAGGGCGCTCGGGCGCCGCAAAACGACCGCAGCCAAATGGGCGATGCGGTCAGACGTTTCTTTTGAGTTCGTAGTATTCAAGCCTTACTCCTTTGTGTTTGTTTTCGATCCGGACGATGCTTGCGGCCTGCGAAACATCGGCCTGAAATAATTATGGTTAACTAATCAAGTGTATTCAACAACAGTAAATTGAGATTGATTTGTGAGATGTAAAAGGACGCTTTTGTCTTATGCTGGCGCGTTCAAAATTCAGATGCATCAAGGATTGTTTGCAATCTTTAAGCTGTTTATGCACTGAATCTTATTTCTGCGATTGCGCGCTTCCGCGTCGCGACAACTTTCTGTCTTCCTATGTCCGATTCCACCTTGGTGAAACCAGCCGATCCCGTGTTTCTTCTGTGGTCGATCTTGCGCGAGCAAGGTTTCGACGCCGCTGAGCGACGAGCCCTCGAACTCGTCGTAGAGGGGAGCACGCCGCAATTGCACGCAGACCTGTGCGCGGGGGCGGGGCGTTTCGAAGCCGCCTATCACAGTGCATCGCAGATGCAGACGCAGACGCAGACGCGGGCGCGGGCGCAGACGCAAGCGCAGCAGCAAGATCAAATGCAAGCGCAAACACAGGCGCAGATCCAAGCGGCTGCGAACGGCGCGCGTTACGCCCGGGTAGCCCTGTTCGCCGACGCGCTCGGCCGCGCTGACGCCGCCCAGCGCAACAGCGAATTGGCGGTAGCCGCTCAGTCGTCGGCTGTGACGGTCGAATGGATCGTCTGGCTGATCGATCGCTGCGGCGCGCATTCGGCGGCGGCGCACATGTTGCGCGCGTTTGAGCAGCATGCGCAACAGGATGCCCGCGCCCCCTGGTGGTTGGCGATCGCGCTTGCAGCGTCGCCGGATGCGAGCGCGCGCGCCGAGCGGCGCGCGGCGCTGTTGCGCGCCTATGCGCTCGATCCGGCGATCAATCCCGCGTTGCCGTTGCAGCTTGTGCTGGCTTTCCGTGCGATCCGCGATTGGCCCACGGTCGAACGCGTTTGTCGCGAGATGCTGGCGCGCCATCCCGCCGATGCAGAAATCGCCTGGCAACTGAGCCATGCGCAATGGCAGTGCAACGACGCCGCAGAAGCGGAGGCAACCATGCGCGCGGTCGATGCCGCCGCGCCCGGCAATGCTCACGTGCTGGGCGCAATCGGCATGTATCTCGCCGAGCAGGCGCGTTTTGCCGACAGCGAAGCGGCGCTGCAGGCAGCCCTCACGCTCGATCCGTCCGCGACGCAGGCGGCCGTCGATCTGGCCGATCTGAAATTGCGGCGTGGCGACTGGTCGAGCGCATGGCCGCACTTCGCGGCGCGTCTGATGCGCGACGATCGCGAGTCGAACAACATCGTGACGGTGATGGAACGGCTGTGTCCGCGCTGGCAGGGTCAACCGCTGGCCGGCAAGACCTTGATCGTGCACAGCGAACAGGGCAGCGGCGACGACATCCAGATGGTGCGCCTCGTGCACGAACTGGCGGCACGCGTGCGCGACGAGGGCGGCCGGCTTGTGCTCGCGGTGCGCCGCGCGTTACAGCCGCTGTTTGCGCGCTTTTACGCGGATTGCGTGTCCATCGAGGACGGGCCGCTCGGCAAGCCCCACTTTGGCTTGCCCATCATGAGCGTGCCGTCGGTGCTTGGCTTGCAGCCTGATCAGGTGCGCGGCGCTGCCTATCTATCGGCCGATGCAGGTCGCGTGACCGCATGGCGCGAGCGGATCAGCGCTTGGGGTGGCGCGGCGGCGCGAATGCATGTCGGCCTTGTCTGGTCGGGCAGCCCGACGCATCGGCGCGACGCGAAACGATCGATTCCGCTTGCAGCACTGGCCCCGGTGTTCGCGCTACCCAATGTGGTGTTTCATCCGTTGACGCCGGGCCGTCACGCAGACGTCGCGGCGTTGAGCGCGCAGGGCTATCGCGTGTGCGATCTGACTGCGCACTACGAGGCCGGTTTCGACGATGTGGCCGCGCACGCGATCGCGCTCGATGCCGTGGTCACGATCGACAGCGCGCCTTTGCATCTGGGCGGCGCGCTGGGGCGCCCGGTGCTGGCGATGCTCGACCACGTGTCGCATTGGGCGTGGGGCAATGAGGAGGCGCAACCGTGGTACGACTCGGTTGATCTGTTCCGGCAACCGCAGCCGGGTGCATGGGAGCCGGTCGTTGAGCGAGTGACGGCCCGTTTGCGGACGATGTTAAGCACTCGATAGATGTTCGCGCGAATCGCTTATCGCCTGGACGCCGTAAGGTCGCCCCGATAAGAACGCACACGTAAAAACGCCCGCATGATGCGGGCGTTTTTACGAAACTGGCATCGGATCGCGAATGCCTGCTACCGCCCCATCAGCGTATCCATCGTTTCGCCACGCACCACGATCTCGGTGCGGCGGTTCAGCGCGCGCCCTTCGGCGGTATCGTTGCTGGCGACGGGGTTGTCATAGGCATAGCCCTTCGTCCGGATCCGCTCCATCGGCACGCCACGCGCCACAAGCGCGTAGCCTACCGCCGTTGCGCGCGCTTCGGAAAGCTGCTGGTTATAGTCGAGCGTGCCGACATTGTCGGTGTAGCCCTCGACCAGCACCGGCTTCTTGCTGCGCTTGAGCAGAACGGCCGAACGATTGATGACGGCCGCCGCATCGCCGCGCACGTCGGATTTGCCGAACTCGAACAGCGCGGCTTCGGGCAGCCGGACGGAAACACCGTTAGCGACCGGCGCGACTTCGATGCCGACTGCCTTGTTCAACGACGTTTCCTTGTCGCGGTCCAGCGGTGCCGCGCAACCCGCCATCAGCACGACAGACATTGCGCATACGGTAGTGCCCAGGAACGTTTTCATGGTTCTTTTTCTCCATCAATATTCAATCACATGGTGCGCCCCTCGATCGCGGGCGGACCGTCGATTTGTTAAAGCACGAAGGTTGTATCGCGCGTCGCTGGACGAGGAGAATCGGAACTGTCCGAAATCGTTAGGCTGATTGATGCGATTCCGTCTGACATCGCGATCGCCTGACATCCTCGCTGGAACTGCAGACGCGGGACTCGCGATCCTCTGACAACGGCGCCGTTATAATCCGACACCATGCCTATCCGTTTCGATGCCGCCGACGCCCACTGGCGCGTCGCGCCCTTACCCGGCTTCAGTACCGCCCAGAAAGACTGGTTGACCCGCGGTGGATCGCTGACCGCGCATTTGCGCACGCTCGGCGCGGTTGCGGTGCGCGTGACGCGCGAAGCCGTCGCGCTGCCGTGGGCGGACGAGTACGCCGCGCTGGGTCTCGCCCCGCGCGCGCCGGTGTGGGTTCGGGAAGTGGTGTTGTCGGTCGACGGCGTGCCGTTTGTCGCGGCGCACAGCGTGGCGCCGCTCGCCGCGAGCGTCGGCGTATGGCAGGCCACGCGGCGGTTGCGTACGCGGCCGCTCGCCGAGTTGCTGTACAGCGATAGCAGCGTCGCGCGCTCGTCGCTGGTGAGCCGCAGATTGACGGCACGTCATCCGTTGTACCGGTTGGCCGAGCAGGAGATCGGCGCGCCGCCGCCGCACGCGCTGGTTGCGCGCCGCTCGGTGTTCGAGCGCCACGGTGCGCCTTTGATGGTGACCGAATGCATGTTGCCGACGCTTTGGGCGCATCTGGCGTTGTCGGCCCGTATGCCGTCTGCGCAGCCAGCGTCCGCTCATGCGCACCCATCGCCGCGCACGCATGTGCGGGAACACGGCCGGCCGCTCGAGCATACGGCGTCGCGCGCCCATGGCGCGCCGCGTGCGGAGCCAGGACAGCTGTCGGAACGGGACGCACGTGAAGCCGGTCACGTGCCGCCGGTATCGGACCATAAGGAACAGCGCTGATGCTGCGCGGCTTTCCTCCCGTCGTCGCGGCGGATACGCACACCTTGATTCTCGGCAGCTTTCCCGGCGAGGCATCGCTCGCGGCGACGCAGTATTACGCGCATCCGCGCAACCAGTTCTGGCGTTTGCTCGGCACCGTGCTCGACGATCCGCTCGCCGAACTCGCCTATGAAGCGCGGTTACGGCGTTTGCTTTCGCACGGCATCGGCGTATGGGACGTGCTTGCCGCGTGCCATCGCGAGGGGAGCCTGGATGCCGCCATCCGCAACGCGCAACCGAATGACTTCGCGTCTCTGCGCGAGCACGCGCCGCTGCTGCGCAAGGTCTGCTTCAACGGCAAGACGGCGGGCCGCTTTGCGCCGGTGATCGGCGAAGCCGGCTACGCCACCCTCGTATTGCCTTCGTCGAGTCCGGCGAATGCTATGCTCTCGTTCGACCAAAAATTGCGTCTCTGGCGCGACATCCTTACATGACGAAATTGATCAAGCGCGCCTCGGCTGAAGCGCGCGCTTTCCGCAACAAACACGCTGACGCCGGCGGCGCTGCGCTGAACAAACAGAAAGCCGCGAGCAATAAAAAACGCGCACCGCACGACGACGACCTGCACGACGCGCCGCAAATCGAAGCGCCGCGCAAGCCGCGTTTCGCGCCGGTCACGTTCTCGGAAGAGGGCGGCGTGCGCTTCCTGCACTTCGGCACGGAATGGGTGCAAGGCGCAATGCGTCTGCGCAAGCCGGATCACATCGAACTCGAGTACGCGCAGCAGATGATGGCCTGGCTGCTGTTCATCGAAACGCCGAAGCGTATCGTCCAGCTCGGTCTGGGCGCCGCTGCGCTGACCAAATTTGCGCACCGCTTCCTGAAGCGCGCAAAGGTCGAGGCGGTCGAGCTGAACCCGGCGGTGGTCGTAGCCGCGCGCACGATGTTCGACCTGCCGCACGACGACGCCCGTCTGACCGTGCACGAAATGGACGCATGGGACTTCGTCAACGACCGCGCCAACCATGGCACGATCGGCGCGTTGCAGATCGACGTCTACGATGCCACCGCGCGTGGCCCGGTGCTCGACAGTGTCGGTTTCTACCGCGCGGTGCGCGCGTGCCTGACCGGCGCGGGCGTGGTGACGGTGAACCTGTTCGGCGATCATCCGAGCTTCGTGCGCAACATGAAGCGTCTGAACGAAGCCTTCGACGGCCGCGTGGTCGCGCTGCCGGAAGTGCATGACGGCAACCGCATCGCAATCGCCTTCTCGGGCCCGGCGCTCGACGTGCCGTTCACGACACTGCAAGCGCGCGCGAAGCTGATCGAAGCGGAGCTCGGTTTGCCGGCGCGCAAGTGGATCAAGGGGCTGCAGGAATCGACCGGGCAGAACGGCAGTTCGTTCTCGGTTTGATGTGAGAATGGGGCGGGCCGGTTCGATTCGCTGAATACCCAACACGCATGTCGCCCATCGGCGACCCAGCCCCCGCGTCCAGCCGTCTCGCGCCACCTCTCATCTCTGCTAAATCGCCGCCCCGCGCGCCCCAGCAGCACCTTTGCGCCTCGGGTCGTCCCTGCTTGACCGGACGTTCTCGGCTCCTATACTCTTTCGAAGCTTTCGGGGTGCCCGTGGCCTACCTGCGACGGGACATCCACCACCCGTCCACACACGGGCCAACATTTCAATAATAGGGAAGAGGAGACGTCATGGCTCACGACGCCGACGCGAACAAGGCCAGCAAGCACTGGCTCTGGTTGCTGCTGTTGCCCTGGATCGCGATGATCTGGGTGCCGTCATACAACAAGGTCGAACCGCAGCTGTTCGATTTTCCGTTCTTCTACTGGTACCAGCTCCTTTGGGTGCTGATCAGCGCGATCATCACGGCGCTCGTGTACTTCAAGACCAAGACCCGCTCATCGGGCAGCTCGCAAGGGGGCGCACAATAATGAACGCCACCGCAACTTTCGTCTTCGTCCTGTTTTTCATCGGCGTCACCATTCTCGGTTTTATCGCGGCCCACTGGCGCAGGGGCGACCTCGCCCACCTGGAAGAGTGGGGCCTCGGCGGCCGGCGCTTCGGCACCATCGTCACGTGGTTCCTGCTGGGCGGCGACCTGTACACCGCCTACACCTTCATCGCCGTGCCGGCGCTGGTATTCGGTGCGGGCGCAACGGGTTTCTTTGCGCTGCCGTACACGATCCTGATCTATCCGTTCGCGTTCGTCGTGTTCCCGAAACTGTGGAGCATCGCCAAACGGCAAGGCTATGTGACTTCGGCCGACTTCGTTTCCGCTCGCTATGGCAGCCGCATGCTGGCGCTGGCGGTCGCCGTGACCGGCATCGTCGCGACGATGCCGTACATCGCGCTGCAACTGGTCGGTATCGAAGTGGTGATCGGCGCGCTGGGTTTCGACACCCAAGGCTTCGTCGGCGATCTGCCGCTGATCATCGCCTTCGCGATTCTGGCGGCGTACACCTATACGTCGGGCCTGCGTGCACCGGCCATGATCGCGGTGGTCAAGGACATCCTGATCTACATCACGATCTTCGCCGCGATCATCGTGATTCCACCGCAACTGGGCGGCTTCGGCCACATCTTCAGCGCGGTGCCGCCGGCCAAGCTGCTCCTGAAGGCGCCGGATGTTTCGAGCCTGAACGGCTACAGCGCGTACGCGACGCTTGCGGTGGGCTCGGCGCTCGCGCTGTTCCTGTATCCGCACTCGATCACGGCGGTGCTGTCGTCGAATTCGGGTAACACGATCCGCCGCAACATGGCGATGCTGCCGGCTTACTCGCTGGTGCTCGGCCTGCTCGCGCTGCTCGGCTTCATGGCCTTGGCTTCGGGCGTGAAGGACATGCCGGAGTTCGCGCCGTACTTCAAGGCGTTCGGCCCGAACTTCGCGGTGCCGGCGCTGTTCCTGCACTTCTTCCCGTCGTGGTTCGTCGGCGTGGCGTTCGCGGCGATCGGTATCGGCGCGCTGGTGCCGGCGGCCATCATGTCGATCGCGGCAGCGAACCTGTACACGCGCAACATCCACAAGGAGTTCGTGAACCGCAACATGACGCATGAGCAGGAGACCAACGTCGCGAAGCTGGTCTCGCTGATCGTCAAGGTCGGCGCGGTGGCGTTCATTCTCGGCTTGCCGCTCACGTATGCGATTCAGTTGCAACTGCTGGGCGGCATCTGGATCATCCAGACGCTGCCGGCCATCGTGCTGGGTCTCTACACGCGCGTGCTCGACTACCGCGGCCTGCTGATCGGCTGGGCGGCCGGCATCGCAACCGGCACGTGGATGGCGATTTCGCTGAAGCTGGCGGGCTCGATCTTCACGATCCATCTGTTCGGCATGGCGATTCCGGGCTACGCGGCGGTGTGGTCGCTGATCGTCAACCTGGTGGTGTCGGTGGTGGTGAGCCTTCTGGTGCGCATGTTCGGCATGCAGCGCGCCGAGGACCGTACCCGTCCGGAAGACTACCTGGACGTGGTCGAAGGCTAGGTCAGCCGTCCCATCTCGCCGGAAAAGCAACGCCCGCGGACAAAAGTTTGCGGGCGTTTGTCTTTCCGGGGTACTCCAGGGCACGATAGCGGAACTGTCCTTCAAAGCGTCCGTCGCGCGAGCCATGGCTTCTGCCGATTCCCCCCGCGTCGTTGTCCGCCGCTCGGCCATTAGCCGCATGGTGCGAACGATCACGTCGCCGTACTATCGCTATCGCCACGCGAAGGTACTCCATAGCCTGCGCGTCGGTGTCGCGATGCTGGTGTCGATTCTCGCGACCACCGGTATCAACATTCCACATGGCATCTGGTCGTCGGTGACCTTGCTGGTGGTGATCGGCGGCTTGCAGCATCACGGCAATATCCGCAAGAAGGCCGCCGACCGGGCGGCGGGAACGCTGCTCGGCGCGGCGATCGGGCTTCTGCTCATCCTGACGCAGAATCTGACCGGGTCGCTGCCGCTCACCTACGTGCTGATGTCGATCGTCGCGGGGATCTGCGCGTGGTTCGCGATTGGATCGTCGGGATACATCGGCCTGCTGACGGCGATCACGATGTGCGTCGTCGCGGGTCATGGCGACAATCTGATCGACGTCGGTCTATGGCGCACGCTGAACGTGCTGATCGGCATTGTGATCGCGCTGGCGTTTTCATTCGCGTTGCCGCTGCACGCGACTTATTCGTGGCGCTATGGGATTGCCGCCAATCTGCGCGACTGTGCGCGGATCTACACCCGTTTGCTGGAAGGCGAAACGATCAGCGAGGATGAACAGGTCAAACGCTTCCTCGCGATCAACAAGCGGCTGGTGCAGTTGCGCTCGCTGATGCCTTCGGTGGCGAAAGAGATCGATGTGCCGCAGGCCCGGCTCGAAGAAATCCAGCGGCTGCATCGCTCGGTGCTCAGTTCGCTGGAATTGCTGGCGACCGGCCCGCTGATGCGCGCCGATGCCGTGGCGCGTGCCGCGTATGCGCGGGAGTGCGGCGACGAGGTGCACGCCGTGCGCGGCATTATGCTGGCAATAGCGCGCGGCCTGCGCTTTGGCCGCGCGACGCACTTCGGCATTCCCGCCGCGTCGCCGCTCGCACCGGTGCGTAGCGACGCCGCGCTCGAACTGCCGCCCGACTTGCAGGGGCCTTACTGGCTCGGGCAGCGCCTGGCCGAACAGGTGGAGCGGTTGCGCGCGTTGCTGCTGGAGACCGAGCCGAACTGGAACATCGAGCGGCACTCGCGCACTGTGCTGAAGGCCTAGTTTTTCACGTTGGCCGGGTGAGCCGGCGTGGCCTGACAGGCTGCGGTTGCATACAGCACGGGTGCTCGATGGTTACGGTGATCGCGTCGGCAAACCGCTGCGACCGCAGTTGCGACCGCAGCAACTGACGCACCCGCAGCTGCGCCGGCACCCGCACTCGCGACCGCGCCTGCACTCGCGACCGCGCCCGCCGAAGCCCCCGTGCGTGTCTCGCTCAGGCTTCCGGCATCGTCACCATCCACGCGAGACCGAAGCGGTCCACCACCATCCCGAAGCCCTTGCTCCAGAAGGTGGCTTGCCACGGCATCGTCACCGTACCGCCATCGGCCAGCGCGTTGAAATATCTCTCGCCGGACTCGGCGTCGTCAGCCGTCAGCGAGAGGCTGAAGCCGCTGAAGGTGGCCTGCGGGTCGCAGTGGCCATCCGAGGCCATCCAGTTGGTCGAGCCGAGCTTGATCGTGGCGTGCATGATCTTTTCTTCCAGACCGGGCCGCGGCTGGTTTTCCGGGTCGGGGCTGGGCGGCGCGTCCTTGTAGCGCATCAGCAGCAACACCTCGGCGCCGAGCTTCTCGGTGTAGTACTTGAGCGCTTCTTCACAGCGGCCGTTGAAAAATACATAAGGCTGAACGTACATGATCGTCTCCCGGAATGGACTCTGCGGCGCCGCGTTCCTTCGGCAAATGACCGCGAAGGAGTGGGCGTGCAGACGATTGTAGTCGTCTGTTGCGGCGGCGATTGTGACATTGTGTCGACGGCAGGCGGCAGGCGGCAGGCGGCAGGCGGCAGGCGGCAGGCGGCAGGCAGCAGGCAGCAGGCAGCAGGCAGCAGGCAGCAGGCGCCAAACGGCATGCGGCCCTGAACCGGAAAGGCTCAGGGCCGCATGCTTGACCGCGTGTTTAAGCTCGACGCCAGCCGGCTTTAACGCAGCGCTTCGATCAGCTTCTCCAGCTTGACGGCGTCCGCGGCAAACGCGCGGATGCCTTCAGCGAGCTTTTCGGTCGCCATCGCTTCGTCGTTGACGAGGAAACGGAACGACGCCTCGTCGACCGGCACGCGTTCGATGCCCGCGCCCGTGCCCATTTCAGGCGACAGCTTGCGCTCGACCTTCTCGGTGCTCTCCTGCAGCTTTTGCAGCAGATCCGGGCTGATGGTCAGCAGATCGCAGCCGGCCAGTTCCAGAATCTGGCCAGGGGTGCGGAAGCTCGCGCCCATCACCTCGGTCTTGTAGCCAAACTTCTTGTAGTACGCGTAAATCCGGCGCACCGATTTGACGCCCGGATCGTTGGCGCCGCCGTCTTTCACTTCGTCCCACGCGCTACCGGCGTTCTTCTTGTACCAGTCGTAAATGCGGCCGACGAACGGCGAGATCAGTTGCGCGCCCGCTTCGGCACAGGCAGCGGCCTGCGCGAGCGAGAACAGCAGCGTCATGTTGCAGTGGATGCCTTCTTTCTGCAGCACTTCGGCGGCGCGGATGCCTTCCCACGTGGAGGCCAGCTTGATCAGCACGCGTTCGCGGCCGATGCCGTGGTCTTTGTACAGGGCGATCAGCTCGCGGCCCTTGGCGATCGACGCTTCGGTGTCGAACGACAGGCGCGCATCCACTTCGGTCGACACGCGGCCCGGAATGATCTTGAGAATTTCGGTGCCGAAGGCGATCAGCAACTGGTCGATGATTGCGCCGACCGGTTTCGACGCATGCGCTTTCACGGTTTTTTCGAGCAGCGGCTTGTAGTCGTCTTTCTGGACGGCCTTCAGAATCAGCGACGGATTGGTGGTCGCGTCCTGCGGCTTGTACTGCGCAAGCTGCTGGAAGTCGCCGGTATCGGCCACGACGGTGGTGTATTGCTTGAGTTGATCGAGTGCGGTTGTCATGTTCGAGCCTTCATGGCGCGCGTGCGCCGTGGTTCAGGAGAAATGAGATCGCCACCGGACGGAAGGACAAACCGTTCCGGCGGCCGCGGGTCACGCTGCAGCGTCTGCCCGTCATGTTGCCGGGGAATTTTGACGGAAAGCGCTGCCGGATGCTTCTATTCTATGGCGGATCGTCTGACGCAGTATTGACACTTGCTCCCGGCGATCCGTTCACAGGGATTTGGGATGACGGTTTCCGCCGACGATTCAGGCGCGCCGGGCGTTCAGCACCAGTTGCGTCAGCACGCCCGCCACCAGCCCCCAGAATGCCGAGCCGATCGAGAGCAGGGTGAGGCCCGAGGCCGTCACCATGAATGTCACCAGCGCCGCTTCACGCTGCTTCAGATCCTGCATCGCGTTGGCGAGGCCGCTCATGATCGAGCCGAACAGCGCCAGCGCCGCGACGGAAACCACCAGCGCCGTCGGCAAGGCCGCGAACAGCGCGGCGATGGTCGCGCCGAAAATCCCGGCGATCAGATAGAAAATACCGCACCAGACTGCGGCGGTGTAACGCTTGCCGCGGTTTTCGTGCGCTTCGGGGCCGGTACAGATCGCCGCCGTGATCGCTGCAAGATTGACGCCATGTGAGCCGAACGGCGCGAGCAGCAGCGAAGCGATGCCCGTCGTCGAAATCAGCGGCGCGGAGGGCGTGCTGAAGCCGTCCGCACGCAGCACGGCGATGCCCGGCACGTTCTGCGACGCCATCGCGACGACAAACAACGGAATGCCGATGCTGATGCTCGCCGCGACCGAAAACACCGGCATCGTGAACACGGGATGGGCGAGCGCGACATGAAAGCGGCTGAAGTCGAGCAGCCCGAGCCCGCCGGCGGCCGCCGTGCCGACGATCAGCGTCGTCACGATCGCATAGCGCGGCGCGAGGCGTTTGACGATCAGGTAGGTGAAGAACATGGTCAGCACGAGCGCGGTCTGGAACTGCGCCGCGCGGAAAATCTCGATGCCGATCTCGAACAGAATGCCCGCCAGCAAAGCCGAGGCGATGCCTGCCGGGATTTTTTTCATCAGCGTGTCGAACCAGCCGGTCAGGCCGACCAGGGTCAGCAACACCGAGCAGACGATGAACGCGCCGATCGCCTCGGGGTAGGCCACATGCGGCAGCGACGACACCAGCAGCGCGGCGCCGGGTGTCGACCAGGCAATCACGATCGGCGCGCGAAAGCGCAGCGAGAGGCCGATCGTGCAGACGGCCATGCCGATCGACAGCGCCCAGATCCACGACGAAATCTGCGCATCGTTGAGATGGGCGGCCTGGCCCGCCTGGAACATCAGCACGAGCGAGCTGGTATAGCCCGTCATCATCGCGACGAAGCCGGCGACGAGGGTGGACAGCGAGGTATCGGCAAACGGTCTGAGCCGTCCGGTGTGTGCGTTGACAGGGGACAAATCGGGCGATGACGACAAACTCATTCTGAAGCTTTTTATAGGGGGAGTGAAAACGCGACCTGCTTATTTGCTCAACATGCGCATCGCCGTTTCGAGTCCGGCGAGCGTGAGCGGATACATGCGGTGGCCGAGCACTTCCCGGATCGCGCTGACCGATTGCCGATAGGCCCACAAACCTTCCGGCTCCGGATTGAGCCATGCGTAGTGCGGGAAATGATCGGCGAGGCGGCGCAGCCACACGGCGCCGGCTTCGGCGTTGTTGTACTCGACCGAGCCGCCCGGCTGCAGCACTTCGTACGGACTCATGGTCGCGTCGCCGACAAAGATCAGCTTGTAGTCAGGCGTGAACTTGTGCAGCAGGTCCCACGTCGGCATGCGCTCGGCATGACGGCGGCGATTGTTCTTCCACAGGAAATCGTACACGCAGTTGTGGAAGTAATAGAACTCGAGATGCTTGAATTCGGCCTTGGCGGCGGAAAAGAGCTCTTCGGTGCGCTTGATGTGATCGTCCATCGAACCGCCCACGTCGAGCAGCATCAGCACTTTGACCTTGTTGTGCCGCTCCGGCACCATCTTCAGGTCGAGCCAGCCGGCGTTCGCCGCGGTGCTGCGGATCGTGTCGGGCAGATCGAGCTCTTCGGCCGCGCCTTCGCGGGCGAAACGGCGCAAGCGGCGCAGCGCGATCTTGATGTTGCGGGTGCCGATTTCGACCTGGTCGTCGTAATCGCGGTAGGCGCGCGCTTCCCACACCTTCACCGCCGTGCGGTTGCCCGCCGCGTCGCCGCCGATGCGCACGCCTTCCGGGTTGTAGCCGCCGTTGCCGAACGGCGAGGTGCCGCCCGTGCCGATCCATTTGTTGCCGCCTTCGTGGCGCTCTTTCTGTTCGTCGAACAGTTCCTTCAGGCGTTCCATCAGCTTGTCGAGGCCGCCCATCGCTTCGATCTGGGCTTTTTCCTCGGGCGACAGATCGCGTTGCAGCTTCTTCTTCAGCCAGTCGAGCGGGACGTCGAAGGCGAGCTCCGAGGCCTTCGCGACGCCATTGAAATACGCGCCGAACGCCTGGTCGAACTTGTCGAAATACTGTTCGTCCTTGACCAGCGTGATGCGCGCGAGATAGTAGAACTCGTCGAGCGACGGCGCGATCACGTTGGCTTTGAGCGCCTCGAGCAGCGTCAGGTATTCCTTCACCGACACCGGCAGTCTGGCGGCGCGTAGCGAGTAGAAGAAGTCGATCAGCATGCTGTGTCCTCGGCGGCGGATGGTCGGTGGACCGCGCTCATCAACGGGTATGCGCGGTCGAGCACCGGTTCATCACCGGTTGATCAACGGTTGTTGCGGTTCATGAAGATCAGCCGCTCGAACAGGCTTACGTCCTGCTCGTTCTTCAGGAGCGCGCCATGCAGCGGCGGGATGATCTGTTTCTGGTCGGACGAGCGCAGCGCTTCAGGCGGAATGTCCTCGGCGAGCAGCAGCTTCAGCCAGTCGAGGAGTTCCGACGTGGACGGCTTCTTCTTCAGGCCGGCGACGTTGCGCAACTCGAAGAAGCTCTGCATCGCCGCGGCGAGCAGTTCCTTCTTGATGCCGGGGTAGTGCACCTCGACGATCTGCTGCATCGTCACCGGGTCGGGGAATTTGATGTAGTGGAAAAAGCAGCGGCGCAGGAACGCATCGGGCAGTTCCTTCTCGTTGTTCGACGTGATGATCACGAGCGGGCGCTTTTTGGCGCGGACCAGCTCGTGGGTCTCGTACACGTAGAACTCCATGCGGTCGAGTTCGCGCAGCAGGTCGTTCGGGAATTCGATGTCGGCCTTGTCGATCTCGTCGATCAGGAGCACCGTTTGCTCCTCCGACTCGAACGCCTGCCACAACACGCCCTTGACGATGTAATTGCGGATGTCCTTGACGCGCTCGTCGCCGAGTTGCGAATCGCGCAGGCGCGACACCGCGTCGTACTCGTACAGGCCTTGCTGGGCCTTGGTGGTCGACTTGATATGCCATTGCAACAGCGGCATGCCGAGCGCGGCGGCGACCTCTTCGGCGAGCATGGTTTTGCCGGTGCCCGGTTCGCCCTTGATGAGCAACGGGCGCTTCAGCGTCATCGCGGCGTTGACCGCGAGCTTGAGGTCGTCAGTGGCGACGTATTGCGATGAGCCTTCAAAACGCATGGCGAGATGCTCTTTTTTGGGAAAAAACCCAGTATAAGTCAGAAGGCCTGTTGCGCTGAAACCGCCTGGCGTAAGGTGTCACCCGCGATGCCGGACGCCGGTTCGAGTGCGCTTGCGGCGCTCGCGAGCAGCCCGTGCTCGCCCGGCGCGCCCGGTGGGCGGGCGCGCCGGGTGTCGTGGGCCGGCCGGGCGGAGCGCGGCGGGCGCCACGAAGCCATGCGGAACAGGCGCGCCGGAGCAAAATGGCGCCGGCCGTGGCTTTGCGGTGGCCGGATACGCTGCTGGCCCCGCGCGGTGGACGTTCGGCGCGGCGTCGCGGTACAATTAGCCCGATTTTTTTGGCCTGCGTGGCTACCCTATAAGAAGAACGGCGCGGGCCGTTGCCTTTTTGGGCGCCCGTTTCCCCTCAAGCCAGGTTACATGCTATGAATAAATTCGTCGGCAAACACGTCGTGATCGCAGCGCTGTCGGTGCTCGCGGGCTATGCGGCCAGTGCGCAGGCAGCGGATGTCGTCGGCAACGCGAAGGCGGGCCAAGGCAAGGTCGCGATGTGTATTGGCTGCCACGGCATCCCTGAATACCGCACGGCTTATCCAGAGGTCTACCGCGTGCCCATGCTCGGCGGCCAGAATCAGGCATACCTCGAGAACGCCCTGCACGGCTACAAGAAGGGCGACCGCCACTTCGAAACGATGCGCGCAATCACCGCATCGCTGTCGGATCAGGACATTGCCGACATCGCTGCCTACTACGCAGCGCAAAGTTCCTCGTCGAAGAACAATCCCGACAAGTGATCGGCTGCGGTCACCCAACCGGTCACTCGGCTATTTATATTCGCGGGATAGGAGAATTCATGAATAAGCCCCAACAGGCACTCCACACGGTGTTCAAGGCTGCATGCGCGTCGGCGGCAGTCATCGGTCTGGTTGCAGCGAACGTCGCGCACGCCGCAGACGCCGGCAACGGCAAGGTGCTGGCGGACAGCCACAACTGCGCGGCCTGCCACGGCGTCAACCTGAACAAGCCGGTGAGCCCGGAATATCCGAAGCTCGCCGGTCAGCACTCCGACTATGTCTACTGGGCGCTGCGCCAGTACCAGATGGGCAACGGCAACCCGCACCTCGGTCGCAACAACGCGATCATGCAGGCGCAGGTGCAAAGCCTGTCGCAAAGCGACATGAAGGACCTCGCGGCCTACATCGAGTCGCTGGACGGCGCGCTGGTGCAGAAGAAGTAATCGCCGTCGCGCTGTTTTTGCGCTGTTTTCAGATTGAATGACACCCCGCTTCGGCGGGGTGTTGTGTTTTTAGGGCTCGGGTTGGGTGCTGGAGCGAGTTCGAGCGGCATGCTAACCGCTGAGCCCGCTGAGCCCGCTGAGCCCGCTGAGCCCGCTGAGCCTGCTGACTCCACTGAGCCCGCTGACTCCACTGAGACCGCTCAGTCGCTTCAGTCCCGCGTGGCGCGCCGCTCGATGCGCTGCAAGTACGCATCGGTGTCCGGCGGGGTGCCGGTGCGTTGCGCTTCCCAGATGGTTTCGCCGAGGCAATCCATGATCGCGTGCTGCGCCTCGTGAGTCGAGCCGAGCCGGGCGGCAAGCCGCTCGTGCGCCGCGCGGATGCCCGGCGGCTGGTCGATTGACAACTGTTCGGTGATCGCCAGATGCATCGACAGATGCAGGAACGGGTTGGTCTGGCCGCGTTCGGGCGAATAGTCCTGGGCCTGGGCGGCTTCCGTGTCGGTAAGGTCGGCGTGATATTCCGGATGCTCGACGATCCAGTCGGCGGCGATGGCTTCGAGCGGCGTCAGAATCTCGCCTTGACGCTGCTTGCGCCAGGTGTCGGTGAAAAATTGGCGGACTTCGTCGCGGCTGGGATTGAACATCGTGGGAACGGGGCGTTGGGCGTGAGGCGGGTTGGAAGGGGGTGATTTTACGCCGAGGCAGGGCGGCGTGCTGGCGGCGCGTCAGCGGACCGAAGCGCGGCGCAGGCCCTGGGCGTACAGGGTGCGTGCCACGTACGCGACGGACCAGCACGCCACGGCGACGCGGCGTCCTCTCGTGCGCTCGCCGAACGGCGCCGCCCTCAAAGATCCGGCGGCGGCGTCTTGGGCCGGAATTCGCACAGCGGCTCGATCACGCAGTGCCAGCATTCCGGGCGGCGCGCTTTGCATACATAGCGGCCGTGCAGAATCAGCCAGTGGTGGGCGTCCTGCTTGAACTCGGCGGGCGTGAATTTCTCCAGCGCCGCTTCGACCGCGCGCACGTCTTTGCCAGGCGCGAGGCCAGTTCGATTCGCAACCCGAAAGATATGCGTGTCGACGGCGATGGTTGGATGACCGAACGCCGTGTTCAGGATCACATTCGCCGTTTTGCGGCCGACCCCAGGCAAGCTTTCGAGCGCTTCGCGATCTTCCGGCACGTCGCCGCCGTACTGGTCGAGCAGAATGCGGCAGGTTGCGATCACATTCTTCGCCTTGGTCCGATAGAGGCCAATCGTCTTGATGTAGCCGGCCACCCCTTCTTCGCCGAGATCGAAGACTTTCTGCGGCGTGTTCGCGACCGGGAACATCTTGCGCATCGCCTTGTTCACCGACACGTCGGTGGCCTGCGCCGACAGCAGCACGGCGATCAGCAGTTCGAACGGTGTCGTGTATTCGAGCTCGGTCGTGGGATGCGGGTTGAGACTCTGAAGCGTCTCGTAGATAGCGCGGCGTTTATTCGCGTTCATGCGCGGCGTGGAGTTAAAGGTTAGCGTTTCGAGGGTGGAACTTCGGTGTTACCCCCGGTGTTACCCGGGGTGTTGTCCGCAGCGAGTCCCAGACGGCGGCGGCGTGCCTCGGCGGCGTCGATCTGCGCCTGCACGTCGGCGCTGACGCGCTCGGTGTTCTGCGGCCCTTGGCCCTTGGCGGCCAACTCTTCTTTCTTCTGGCGTGCTCGTTCGAGCGCGGCCTGAATGATCGCGCGTTTCTTCGCTTCGGCGGAGTCCGCGGCGGGTGCGGCGGGTGTGGCCGCGGCACCGGTTTCCGTTGCTGGAGCGGGCGCGCTGCTGACCGCTCGCCGCGCTGCAGCACGTGCCTCGGCAGCTTCGCGTTCACGTGCGAGACGGGCGTCGCGCAGGTTGTGGCGTTCGCGCGCGGCGTCGGCCTGACTCTGGCTCCATGCGTCCCAGCCGGTTGCTTCACCCGTGACCGGCGGCATCGCAATGCAGTCGACCGGGCAAGGCGGCACACACAGGTCGCAACCGGTGCAGAGCGCGGCGATCACCGTGTGCATCTGTTTCGGTGCGCCAACTATTGCATCGACCGGACAAGCCTGCATGCACAGCGTGCAGCCGATGCAAACTTGTTCGTCGATAACCGCCAACGGACGAGGCCGCTCGACGCCGTTGGCGGAATTGAGCGGAATCACCGGTTTGCCGAGCAGTGCGGCGAGGCGCGCGACGCCTTCGGCGCCACCCGGCGGGCACTGGTTGTAGTCGGCCTCGCCATGGGCGACGGCTTCGGCATACGGGCGGCAGGCGGGATAGCCGCACTTCGTGCATTGCGTTTGGGGCAGCAGATCTTCGATGCGATCTGCGAGTGTTCTGGAATCGGTCACGGTCACGACGTTGGGGCTTGCCTCGTGGCCGCACAGCGTACCGGGTGCGGATTAGGGAAAACACGCGGCAGGCCGGGGCAACACAAAAGCGCTGCGAAAGCGCAAACACGCGCCGATATAGGCAAGTACAGACACGAATAGAGGCGCGAATTTGTGCAACTAAGGCTGCAACTAAGCGCAAGCGCTGAGCTTGAACTAAATAGCACATTATCGCCGATTTCCCCAATTGCCATCCGCAATCCATGTGCCATAATCGAAGCGCTTTTTCGAAAGACCGCAGAAGGGTGTTCCCCCAACCAGCCCGTTCAGTGCTGTCGGTGCAAGGCCCGAGGAGAGGCCGGCGGCGCGATCCGGATAACGCGGCTCACGAAGACGATGCCACCATGAATCAGCCGAAAATCAAAAGAGATCCTGAAGGCACGCGGCGCCGCATTCTGCTTGCGGCGGCCGAAGAGTTTGCAAATGGAGGGTTGTTCGGCGCGCGCGTCGATCAGATCGCCCGCCGCGCGGAGACCAATGAACGCATGCTCTATTACTACTTCGGTAGCAAGGAGCAGCTTTTCACTGCGGTACTCGAGCACGCATTCAGCGCGCTCAATGAAGCGGAACGAACGCTCGAGCTGAACGGCATCGCGCCGGTCGAGGCCATCACACGTCTCGCGCATTTTGTTTGGGATTACTATCGCGATCATCCTGAGTTGCTGCGTCTCGTCAATAACGAGAATCTGCATGAGGCACGCTACATGCAGAAGTCGACGCGCATCCGCGAAATGATCTCGCCGATCGTCGCCACGCTCGGCAGCATTCTGGAGCGTGGTCAACGCGCGGGCCTGTTTCGCACCAACGTCGATCCATTGCGCTTTTATGTGACGCTGTCCGGCATGGGCTACTACATCGTGTCGAACCGTTTTACGCTTGAAGCGACACTCGGCCGCGATTTCAGCAGCGCGAGCGAACGCAGTGAGGTCATCCAGATGAACACCGAGTTGCTGCTTGCGTATCTGTTGCGGAAGTAAGGCCGCAGCGCGGCCGCGCATCTACGGCATAAGAAGCGGCAAAACAGGCGTCATAAGAAGCAAAAGAAGCAGTCCCGGAAACGACAACGGCCTCTAAAAAGAGGCCGTTGTCTATCTATGCGCGCGGTGCTCAGGCTTCGACTTTTTCCTTCGCTACCTTCGGCGCCTTGTTGTGCTCGAGGATGAAGTCGCGCAACTGCGGATAGATGATGGTGCGCCACCGGCGGCCCGAGAAAATGCCGTAATGGCCGCATTTCTCCGCGGTGAAGTGACGCTTGTTCTTCTCCGGAATGCCGCTGCACAACTCTTGCGCGGCGAACGTCTGACCGTCGCCGGAGATATCGTCCAACTCCCCTTCGATCGTGAAAAGCGCGGTCGTCTTGATGTCCTGCGGACGCACCCGCTCGCCCGCGACGTCCCACGTGCCTTCGGCGAGACTGAATTCCTGGAACACCACGCGGATCGTGTCGAGGTAATAGTCGGCGTCCATGTCGAGCACTGCGTTGTACTCGTCGTAGAAGCGGCGATGGGCTTCCGCGTCGTCTTCGTCGCCGCGCAGGAGGCTTTGGTAGAAGTCCCAGTGCGAGGCCGCGTGGCGCTCAGGATTCATCGCGACGAAGCCGGTGTGTTGCAGGAAGCCCGGGTAAACCTTACGGCCCACGCCAGGATAGTTCGGCGGCACCGTGAAGATCACGTTGTTTTCGAACCATTCATACGAGTGCTGCGTGGCGAGCGAGTTGACCGAGGTCGGGCTCTTACGCGCGTCGATCGGGCCGCCCATCATCGTCATGGTGCGCGGTGTGTCTTCGCCGCGGCTCGCCATCAGCGAAATGGCGGCGAGCACCGGAACGGTAGGCTGACATACCGAGATCACGTGCAGATTCTTCGCGCCGATGTGGCGGATGAATTCCTGGATGTAGGCGATGTAATCGTCGAGATGAAATTCGCCTTCTTCGAGCGGCACCATGCGTGCGTCGATCCAGTCGGTCAGATAAACCTTGTGGTCTTGCAGCAACGTGCGCACGGTATCGCGCAGGAGCGTGGCGTGGTGTCCTGACAACGGCGCGCACACCAGCACGACCGGCTCATCTTTCAATTGGGTAACAGCGCCGCTGTCGTCCGCGAAACGCTTGAAGCGCATCAGGCGGCAAAACGGCTTTTCGATGATCGTCTGTTCGATGATCGGAATGTTGTGACCGTCTTTGACAATCTGATGAAGGTTGAACTCAGGCTTTTCGTAATCTTTGCCGAGCCGGTAGAGCAGTTCGTAGCCGGCTGAAAGGCGTGTGGCGCCGGGCACATAGGCCAAAGGGCTGGCGGGATTCGCGAACGATTTCGACGCAGCTTGGGCCCAGGCGGTAAGGGGGCTCAACATCGCCCGTTGGAATTCGTGCAGTTGGTAGAGCATGGGTGCTCCGTTTAAGCGGTTCGCATGGGGCTTGGCAAACACGCGTGTGGCGTTGCGGCAGGCCGTATAGGTTGTAGGCACATTGATTTTCGGCCA
This sequence comes from Paraburkholderia caffeinilytica, assembly GCF_003368325.1. NCBI lineage: Bacteria > Pseudomonadati > Pseudomonadota > Betaproteobacteria > Burkholderiales > Burkholderiaceae > Paraburkholderia > Paraburkholderia caffeinilytica. The sequence goes on from NZ_CP031467.1 coordinate 3,142,487, forward strand.
ACAGTCTGCTCGATCATACTGAACAAAGCGTACTTGTGCAATGCAGCAATTTACACGCGAACTGTGTGCAAACTGTCATTGAATCATGGTACTGGCGATGCTGCCGCGCCGCTATCGGGGGTTGCCGCAGCCTCAAGTTCTCCCGCCACGGTGCCGTTATGCGGCGGTTGCCCGGTTGCCTGAGCCATGGCCTGTTCGTGCTTCATCAGGTTAAGGCCGGTGTGCACCAGCGCGACGTGCGAAAAGCCTTGCGGGAAATTACCGACCAGGCGCTTCGCGGCCGGATCGTACTCTTCCGCGAGCAAACCGACGTCATTGCAGAGGTCGAGCAGCCGTTCGTACATCGCGGTGGCTTCGTCGATGCGGCCTTGCAGCGCCAGGTTGTCCACCATCCAGAACGAGCACGCGAGGAAGGTGCCTTCGCCGGGCGGCAGGCCGTCGTCGTATTCGGTGGTGCGGTAGCGCATCACGAAGCCGTCGTGCATCAAATCCTTTTCGATCGCTTCCACCGTGCCCTTGACGCGCGGGTCCGCCGGCGGGAGGAAGCCGACCAGCGGCATCAACAGCACGCTCGCATCGAGCTGGTCGCTGCCGTAGGACTGGGAGAACGCGTTGAGCGCCGGATTCCATGCCTTCGCGCAGACTTCCGCGTGGATTGCCGCGCGGGTCGTGCGCCATTCGTCGAGTGGGCCTTCCAGCTTGAACATTTCGGCGGACCGGATGGCGCGGTCGTAGGCGACCCACGCCATCACCTTGGAGAAGGTGAAGTGCTGGCGGCCGCCGCGCGTTTCCCAGATGCCTTCGTCCGGCTCCTGCCAGATCGTGTCGAGATGGCGGAGCAACGCGCGCTGCACGTTCCATGCGGTGTCGTCCGCCTGCAGGCCGCCGACGCGCGCGAGATGCAGCGCGTTCATCACTTCGCCGTAGACGTCGAGCTGGCGCTGACCGACCGCGTTGTTGCCGATCCGCACGGGCTTGGCATCCTGATAGCCCGGCAGCCAGTCGATTTCGAACTCGGGCAGGCGCCGCTCGCCGGCGATCCCGTACATGATCTGCAACTGGTCGGGCGCGCCGGCCATCACGCGGCCGAGCCAGCTGCGCCACGCGCGGGCTTCGTCGTAGTAGCCGCCGCGCATCATCGCGAGCAGCGTGATGGTGGCGTCGCGCAGCCAGCAGTAGCGGTAGTCCCAGTTGCGCGTGCCGCCCAACTGTTCGGGCAGCGAGGTGGTGGGCGCGGCGACGATGCCGCCGGTCGGCTCGTACGCAAGCGCCTTCAGCGTAATCAGCGAGCGCTGGATCTGCGCGGCCCATTTGCCTTCGACCGTGCTGCGCGCGGACCATTCGAGCCAATGGTTCTCGGTGCGGGCGAGCGACGTGTGCGGATCGCGTCCCGGCGGAATGCGCAGATGCGACGCCGCATAGGCCAGCGAAAACGGCACGCGCTCGCCTTCGCTCACGGTGAACGCGGAGACGGTCTTCATGTCCTCGCCACGCAACTCGACTGGCGTGCGCAGCACGACAGTGTCCGGGCCGACGATCGCCTTGACGCCGCTGTCGTGCTTCAGGCGATCCACCCACGGAACCGAAAAGCCATAGTCGAAGCGCAGCACCAGTTCCATCCGCATGCGCACCGCACCGCGTTTGCCGACCACGATCCGCACCATCTCCGACCAGCCGTTGCCCGGCGGCATGAAGTCGATCAGCGTGACCGCGCCGTCGGGCGTTTCGAAATCGGTTTCCAGGACCAGCGTCTCACCGCGATAACGGCGCGTGATCGTGGGCGGCGTATCCGAATCCGAGACCGGCGAAATCAGCCAGCGGCCGTTGTCGGGCGTGCCGAGCAGGGCGGCAAAGCACGCGCCGGAGTCGAAGCGCGGCCAGCAGAGCCAGTCGACCGAACCGTCGCGGGAGACGAGCGCGGCCGTGTGGCCGTCGCCGATGAGCGCATAGTCTTCGATGAGTGCGGGCATGGAGGAGCGTGCCTGTTTTACGCGAGGCGACGGCCGCCGCGCCTGGGGTCATTGTTTTTGCCGGGCTCGCGCCATGCGTTCTGGTTCAGCGCGCAATGCGGCAAAACGTGAGTTGGTAAATTGTCAAATCACTGCCTACAATCAATTTTCATGCCGATGCCTGGAGCCCTCTGGATCATGCACCGGCCCCGCCCTGGCGCATGCAGACGCCGTTTTCGAGGATCCAAGCAATGCTGAACCCGTCGAAATCCGATTGCATCACAATTCTCTCCGCTGCCAACGAACTGGCCGACGACTCGATGTTGCCGCTCGAACATGGCCAGCTGGGCCTGAGCCGTAACGGAATGCTGGCTGCGGCGGCCTTTCTGATCGAGCGGGCTTGTTTCCGCCGTCATCAGGAGGGCGACGGTCATTATGCCGTCGGCGGATTGTCGTTGCAGGGGCGCTTGCGGCTGGAACAGCTTTCGAACGGCTGACCGTCTGTCCACTGCGCGAGTTCGCACCGCGCGGCTGTGCGCGCTTGTCCTGTATCGGGCGCGTTGCATCCGGCGCGCAGTCGTCATGCACACGCCGCTTCCCCATGCCACGTGGTGCGCCGCCGCAGCGGCCATCCATAGGCGCTCCACTCCCCACACCGGAATCCCTTCGTGCGACGCGCTGCCGGGCCGGCACTGCGCCCGGTCGAGCGTCCCTTGTCGCTTCCATGGCTGACTGCCGCCGCCGCTCAGAAGTGCGACGCCCCCACGCCGAAAATCCCAATGATGCCGATGATGATCAGATAGAGCGCGACGATGTAGTTCAACAGGCGCGGCATGACGAGAATCAGAATACCGGCGATCAACGAAACCAGCGGGCCCAGGCTGAGTGTGACGTTCATGAAGACTCCATAGTGTGAGAGGGGGAGACGCGTTTGAAAAAACACCCCGCCGGCGGGACAATTGCTACACATGCGCCGATATGCCGGCTAGCCGTTCGAGGCCCGGCCTACGCGGCCCGGCCGATCGCGGCCCGGCCGGATTCGCTGCATGATCCGGCGCAACGCTTCTATACTTGCCTCGATAAAACAATTCGACCGATTGCGCGGCAGACCAGCGACACCGTTACAACCGAATCGACCAGATAACCGATGTAGAGGAGGTCACATGCTTCGCCGTCGCCGGGCCGCAATGCGTGCCGTCTCAAGCGCTCCTTTGCCTTCTGCTGCTCAATCCACCTCATGGCGCGTCGAGAGGCCGGCACCTCTTTGCTCCGCCCGCTCGATAATAAACGGTTTCGTGCTCATGGTCTCGATTGTTGCTTCGCATGCGTTTGCGCAAGATTCCGGCCCGGTTCCCGCCGACGGCGTTTATGACATGCTGGTCGGCACTTACACCGGCGGCAAGAGCGAAGGGGTGTACGTCTATCGCTTCGACACGAAGACGGGCGAAGCGACCCGCGTGTCGGTCGCGCAGACGGTCAACCCGTCGTATCTGGTGGTGAGCCGGGACCGCCGCTTCGTCTATGCGGTCAACGAATTGCCCGGCGACAACGGCCCGGCGACACAACGCGGCGGCATCAGCGCGTTTCGCTTCGACGCCGCGAGCGGCCAGCTCACCTTTCTCAACAAGGTCTCGGCGGACGGCAATGATCCGTGCTATCTGAGCCTGTCGCCGGACGGCAAATATCTGCTGACCGCGAACTACTCGGTGGCGGCCGATCCGGGCGGCAGCTTCGCGGTGTTCCCATTGCAGGCGGATGGCCAGGTCGGGGCGTCGGTGCTGACGGTGCACCATGAAGGCGGCGGTCCGGTGAAGGGTCGTCAGGACAACTCGCACGTGCATTCCACCGTGTTCTCGCCGGACGGTCATTACCTGTTCGCGCAGGACCTGGGCGCCGACAAGCTCTACTCGTACCGCTACACGCCGGACGGAAGCCGCGGCCTGTTCGGCCCGACCGATTGGCGCTACACCCAGGAGAAAGCGGGCACGGGCCCGCGTCACCTGGTGTTCGGCGCGGACGGCAAGCATGCGTATCTGACGAGCGAGTTGAGCGCTACGGTCAGCACCTTCAACTACGCCGACGGCAAGCTCACGCAGGTGCAAACGATCTCGTTGACCGAGCCCGGCTTCAAGGGCGCGGTAGGCGCCGCGGCCATTCACCTGTCGCCGGACGGGCGCTTTCTGTACGCCACGAATCGTGGCGATGCGAACGAGATCGTGATCTTCTCGGTCGATCCGGCCAACGGTCATCTGAAGAAGATTGGACACCAGTCGAGCCTTGGCAAGTCGCCGCGCGAATTCGCGATCGACCCGACCGGCAACTGGCTGATTGTCGGCAATCAGAACAGCGGCACGGTGTATGTGTTCAAGCGCGATCGGCAGAGCGGATTGCTCGAAGCGAATCCGAAGCGTATCGAGATCGACTCGCCGGTGGACTTCAAGCTGGTGTCGCCGTCGTGAGGCTGGGGCGTGTTCATTCCGCCGGTCCCGGCGCGAGCACTTCGCGGCTGCCGTTGATGCCCATTGCGGACACCAGGCCCGCCGTCTCCATCTGCTCGACGAGGCGCGCCGCGCGGTTATAACCGATGCGCAATTGCCGCTGCACCGACGAGATCGACGCGCGCCGCGTGCGTACTACGAAGGCGACGGCTTCATCGTAAAGCGGATCGGCTTCGGCATCCGGCGTGTCGCCGAACAGATCGGGCGACGCGCCTTCGGTAGCCGGGCCGTCGAGAATGCCTTCTTCGTACTGCGGTTCGCCGAACTGCTTCAGATACTCGACGATCCGATGTACTTCCTCGTCGGCGACGAACGCGCCGTGCACGCGCTGCGGATAACCCGTGCCTGGCGGCAGGAACAGCATGTCGCCCTGGCCGAGCAGGGATTCGGCGCCCATCTGATCGAGAATGGTGCGCGAGTCGATTTTCGACGACACCTGGAAGGCCACGCGCGTCGGAATGTTCGCCTTGATGAGGCCGGTGATCACGTCCACCGACGGACGCTGCGTCGCCAGAATCAGGTGAATGCCGGCGGCGCGCGCCTTCTGCGCGAGACGCGCGATCAGCTCCTCGATCTTCTTGCCCGCGACCATCATCAAGTCGGCCAGCTCGTCGATCACCACAACGATCAGCGGCAGCGGTGCGAGCGGTTCGGGCGCCTCCGGCGTCAGCGAGAACGGGTTGCCGAGCTTCTTGCCCTTGGCTTCCGTGTCGCGAATCTTCTGGTTGAAGCCTGCCAGGTTGCGCACACCGACCGCTGACATGAGCCGGTAGCGCTTTTCCATTTCGCCGACGCACCAGTTCAGCGCGTTGGCGGCCAGCTTCATGTCGGTCACGACCGGCGCGAGCAGATGCGGGATGCCTTCGTACACCGACAGCTCCAGCATCTTCGGGTCGATCATGATCAGGCGCACTTCTTCGGGCGTCGCCTTGTAGAGCAGCGAGCAGATCATCGCGTTGATCGCCACGGACTTGCCCGAACCCGTCGTGCCGGCCACCAGCATGTGCGGCGCCTTCGCCAGATCGGCGACCACCGGATGGCCGGTGATGTCCTTGCCCATCGCCAGCGTCAACTGTGAATGCGAGTTCTGGTAGACGCCGGCTTCGAGGATTTCGGACAGGCGGATCGTCTGCCGCTTCGCATTCGGCAACTCGAGACCCATGCAGGTCTTGCCGGGAATCGTCTCGACCACGCGAATGGACGTGAGACCAAGGCCGCGCGACAGGTCCTTCATCAGGCCGACAATCTGGCTGCCTCGCACGCCCAGCGCCGGCTCGACTTCGAAGCGCGTGATGACCGGGCCGGCCGAATGACCGACCACCGTGACCGGCACCTTGAATTCCTGTAGGCGCTGTTCGATCAGCAGGCCGGTTTCGATGAGATTTTCTTCTGAAACGGGTTCGACGTCGGTGTCGGCGCGCGCGAGCAGATCGAGCGTCGGCAACTCGACCATCGATGCCGCGGGTGCGCGAAATTCGAAGCCGTTAGCGGGGCTGTGGCCGCGCAGCGGCGCGCGCTGGATCGGGGGCTCCGGGGGGGCTGCGGGTTCGTCGACGATGGCGGCAGAGGCTATTGGTGCGGGCTGGACCGCGAAGCTTGGGAAGCGAACCACGTTCGACGCGTCCGAGGCGGTGCCTTGCGGCTCCGCTGCGGCTACGATGGCCGAGGCGGCGGGCGGGTTCAAATCGTCAGAACCGTCCGATACGTCCGATACGTCCGGCAGGGCAGGGGCATCCATCGCATCGGCGTCGACTGGCGCCGCTGCTTCGCTCGCGCTCGCGACGTGCCAAGGCGGTGTGGCGTGATACATCGGCACGGGCGTCGCGGTGTGCGCGTGAGTCGGCGCGATCTGTGCAACGTGTGTCGTCGCGTCCTGCGACGGCGTGTCGGCCGGGCTGGATGACGGCACTTCTTCCGTGCGCATTTCGCTAGCGTGCGCTAGGACCGCTGTATCGGCAGTAGTCGCCCCATTCGACGCCGCAATTTGAGAATCGAGTGCAGGCTGGTTAAACGGCTGCGCCTGTTTAGCGGGCGAATTTGCGTTGCTGTCTTTATCAATTTCGGGGTGTGTCGGTTCGTCTTCGACGAATGGCGACACGTCCGCTTGCGCGCGGCTCGCTTCCAACTGGGCCGCAAAGATTTGAAACGGCGTAGGCGTGGGCATCGGCGCTGCATACTGCATGGCTGGTGCTGGTGCTGGTGCTGGTGCTGGTGCTGGTGCTGGTGCTGGTGCTGGTGCTGGTGCTGGTGCTTGCACCAGTGCCTCCACTTGTACTGATGTCGACGGCTCTCCTGGTGCCGAAACCTCTATTGGTGTCGATGCATCTGCTGGTGCCGAAGCATCTGCTGGTGCCGAAACCTCCGCCGATGCCGAAGCCTCTGCCAATACCGCCTCTTGCGCCGACGCCAATGCGGATGCCGACATATGCACCGCGACCAACGGTGCCTGGATAACCGGCGGCTCAATCGGCCATTGCACGACGGGCTCGGTGCCTGGCTCGACCGGCGCTTCGGAAGCGGCTTCGATCCCCAGCGTTTCGACCTGCGACTGCGCCGGCGCAGCAGGGCGCTGCGGCGCGGCCCCGGCTACGTCCTGCAAAGGCGCGCTTACTACCGGCACCTCAGCCATTCCAAGTTCGCGTGCACTCGGCGAAGCCACGCCCGATTGCCCAGCCTCGACCGGCGGCTCGGCGCTCGCCGGAGTCGTCGTGACCGTCGCATTTTCCGCGCCGGTGCTGCGCGCGAGGCTGACGCCGGCGATGTCGGTCCAGCGCGCGGCGTTTTCCGCGATGCTGCGAAGGGTTTCCTGGACGCTGGCGGGCGGCGCGACCTTCTGCGCTGTGGCCATCGGCCGGGTATAACTCGGGGCCGGTGTACTGAGTGAAGCCGGATGCCGCGTTGTCTGTGCCGGCGCGGTGTTGCCGTTCGCGCGCGGAGCGGGCGAGAGCGGCTGCCCGGCGGCCGTGGAGCGAGCTCCCGAAAATGTCCCACCGGCGCCTGAACCCGGCATCGTCGACGGACGGCCTTCGCCGGCCGAAGCGTTCGTCGCCGAACCGGTTGCCGATGCGGGTGCGCGCGGCGCCGTTGCCGGCTCTCGCAACCATCCGGCCGGCGCAACCGGCTCGATTGGCATCCGTGCAGCCCGGTCTATGTTCGGCGAGGGCGTCTGGGTCGGCGTCTGCGCCTGCATCGGCACGTGTGGCCGTCGTGCTTGGCGCGGCGGCGTGGCGGACGTGCGCAGCACCGGCTCCGCCTGCGCGGGCTGGTTGCGCGTCTTCCCCGCGTCGGCGCGCCAGTTCGCTCCGGCGCTACGCGCCGCTGCGTCCCTGGCCGCCGCTGCACCGGCCGAACCGGTAGCCGCAGCCGCGCCGCGGCCGTTTGCCGGTGGCCGCCAGACGGTCGGGCGCGCATAGCGTCCATTGCTTTTGGGCGCCATCGTATTGGTGGACGTCGACAGGTGCGACGGCAAACCGTCGTCGACGCTGCGATGGCGGCGCGCTTCCTCGTCGCGTTTCGCGAGGCCGCGCGACAGACCGAGGCCGAATGCACCGTCGGCCCACACGACGGCGTCGCGCCAGCGGAAGTCGATCAGCCAGGGCAGGCTGATCGCGAGCAGGGCAAGCGCCGCGAGCGGCGTGCCGATATGTCCGAGCAGATGACCGAAGCCCGCTGCCAGCGCGTGGCCGAAGCCATTCACGCCGGCCGCGCCGACCAGCGACGCCTCCAGCGTGCAGCTTGCCACCATGACGCAGACGAAGCCGAGCCAAAGGCGGATCGTGCCGGGGCCGCGCAAACCCGCGCCGCCCGGCAGCACCGACTTCACGAGGCGCCACAAAAGAGGAATGAACCAGACGGCCGACCCGCCGAACCAGCCGAAAACTACCGTGTGCATACTAGACATCAACGAATGACGGACGCGTGGAAACGCAATCCGTCGAGTTTAACCGGCGAAGCCCGATGCTTCGAAGGCAGACGCAAGTATGCTTGCGTCAGAATGGGAAAGCAGGCCGATCCGCGGCCTGCCGTCGGTGAAAAACAACGGCTGCTAAGACAGCCTGCGCGTGCCGTCTGGGCAGCGCCGGCAGCAACCGGCCAACCGCTTGTCTGCCTGCGGATCGATCCGTCTACGTATCACTTGGCGCTGCGATCGAACGTGAGCGTGTCGCCGTTGTCGAGCACCAGCTGCATCTGCTGCGGGGCGCGCATCTGCACGCCGGTGCGGTCGATGTGGTTCAGCGCGTCGAGATACGAGCCTTCGATCTGTCCGCCCGGTGTCATGCACGCCATGCGCGTGCCGCCCAGGGTGCCGAAGCTCAGCTTGCCGTCCTTCAGCGCATACGAGCCCATGTAGCGATTGCAGCCTGAAAAGCCGCTGGCGTGACGCTGGCCTTTGTCGGTGGAGAGCACCAGCGTGATCGGCGCGCCCTGATCCGCGGACGGAATCGCACGCGCCGTGCCGTCGGCCTGTTTCCAGCCGGAGAGCACCCAACTGGTGTCGTCGAGCAGCTGCGTGGCCGCCGGGTTGAACGGATCGGGCGGCGCGGCTTCCGAATCGGGATGCTTCGGGATGGCGCACGCGCTGCAGAGCGCGGCGAGGCCCAACGCGGCGATGGCCGTGCGCGCATAAGGGATGAAGCGCGCAACACCTCGCGCGGAGGAGCTTTGGAGCATGACGTCGTTCCTCTTCAGACTGGCGAAGGCGTAAGGGTAACGCACTCGGCACGCCGCACGCGAGCGCGACGGCGCAGCGGATGCGGCACGGGATGCGCATGGGGGTGCGCATCGGGGTGCGCATCGGGGTGCGCATGTTAACATCGTGCTCTACCCAATCCCACCCTCATCCGACTTTTATATCTGGAGACCCCATGCAGATCGGCCAACGGATCGGCACGCCCCTTTCTGAATCCGCCACGCGCGTCATGCTGCTCGGCGCCGGCGAGCTCGGCAAGGAAGTGATCATCGCGCTGCAACGGCTGGGCGTCGAAGTGATCGCCGTTGACCGTTATCCGAACGCGCCGGGTCATCAGGTCGCCCATCGCGCGCACGTGATCGACATGACCGACCGCGCCGCCTTGCGCGCGCTGGTCGAACAGGAACGCCCGCACCTGATCGTTCCCGAGATCGAAGCCATCGCGACCGACGCACTTGCCGCCATCGAAAGCGACGGCCTCGCCGAAGTGATCCCGACCGCGCGCGCCACGCAACTCACCATGAACCGCGAAGGCATCCGCCGCCTGGCCGCTGAAGAACTCGGTCTGCCGACCTCGCCGTACGCGTTCGCCGATTCTCTCGAGGAACTGCGCGCGGGCATTGCCAAGGTCGGCTACCCGTGCGTGGTGAAGCCGGTGATGTCGTCGTCGGGCAAGGGGCAGTCGGTGCTGAAGAGCGACGCGGACGTCGACACCGCCTGGCAATACGCGATGGCGGGTGGCCGCGTGAATCACGGCCGGGTGATTGTCGAAGGGTTTATCGACTTCGAATACGAAATCACGCAACTGACCGTGCGCGCGATCGATCCGGCGAGCGGCGAAGTCAGCACGTATTTCTGCGACCCGATCGGGCACGTGCAGGTGGCGGGCGACTACGTCGAATCGTGGCAGCCGCAGCCGATGAGCCCGCTCGCGCTGGAGCGCTCGCGTGAAGTGGCGCACAAGGTGACGGCGGCATTGGGCGGCAGGGGCCTCTTTGGCGTGGAACTTTTCGTGCGCGGCGATGACGTATGGTTCTCGGAAGTGAGTCCGCGTCCGCACGATACGGGTCTGGTCACGCTGTGCTCGCAGCGCTTTTCGGAGTTCGAATTGCACGCGCGCGCGATTCTCGGTTTGCCGGTGGATACGTCGCTGCGGGCGCCGGGTGCGTCGGCGGTGATTTACGGTGGGCTGGACGAAGAGGCGATCGCTTTCGAAGGTGTCGCGGCGGCGTTGGCGGTGCCGAATGCGGATCTGCGGCTCTTCGGCAAGCCGGAGAGTTTCGTCAAGCGCCGCATGGGCGTGGCGCTGGCCACCGGCGAGACCACCGGGGAGGCGCGCTCGCGTGCTAAGCAGGCCGCGGCGGCGGTGCGGCCGGTTTCCACGAAGTAGCGCGCGTCGACGCGCGCTGCGGATCGCCGCGGCACATTGACGTGCGATGCTGATCTGCAATGCGGTCGCCGCGTGTTTCGCAAAGCCGTTGCGCGCGAAACCCGGCTCATGAAGTTCGTTGAAGTTGAGGTGCGTATGACCCTGGCGTTCCGCAAGAACACGCGGTTTGGAAGACTGGGCTCCTTCGGAGCACTTGGCGTGCTGCTTGTGCTCTGTGCCGGCCTGACGGGGTGCGGCCTCGCCGCTGCGCCGTGCCGGGTCGCGTCGGCTGGGTTGAAGATCGTGCCGCTGGTCGGGCATGTGGCCGCAGCGCCGACCGACGCCTGCGCCGACGTGATCGATCCGTGATCGATCCATGAGCAATGCGCGACCGGTTCACGATAGGGTCATGAGTGTTCCGGGCGCGTAACGCAGTCGCAGCCGCAGCCGCAGCCGCAGTTCCAGAGGCCAACACTGCTGCAGCGCAAGGCGCGCCGCCCATGCTTGATGTGCAACAACGATCGAGGCATCGAATGAAGAATTGGCTTGTTGCACTCACTGCGGCGGCGGGTCTTGCGGCGCTGGCCGGCAATGCGTGGGCCGCGCCGTTGAACCTCGCCGAGATTCAGGCCAGGAATCGTCAGACGCACAAATATACCTGCGCGACCGGCAAGATTCTGCAAGTGACCTACTGGAACACGGCGAACGGTCAGAGCTTTGCACTCGTGCCTGTCAAGGGCCGGCAACTGCTGTTCGTCAACACGATCTCGGCTTCCGGCGCGAAGTATCAGGCCGGTAGCTACACCTGGTGGACCAAGGGCCCGCGCGCCGACCTGTACGACGCGACGGATGGCGAAAACGCCCCGCCGATGCTGTCCGACTGCGTCACCATCAATCGCTGAGCATGATGCGGCGGCTTTCTTCAAACATGCCGCCTGCCTTTGCCTTTGCCTCTGCCTCTGCCTCTGCCTCTGCCTCTGCCTCGCGGCGCTGCCCGCCTGCGCACATCCTTTTCCTTCGAGTAGTAAGCTGTCCGGCATGGCATCGGCTGTGTCCGCTGCCATTGCTGCCGCCAATGTCGTCGCTATCACCGCTATCACTGCTGTCACCGCTAGCTCAGGCCGCGCAAGGAGCGCGCGGTTGTCGTCGTCTTCGATCGTCCGACACCGGACTTCAACGGGCGGGCTCATGGCCCGCATCCGTTTCATCAAGCGAGACCCTCCATGAAAGCATCGGACCTGTTCGTCAAATCGCTGGAAGCCGAAGGTGTCGAGTACGTGTTCGGCATTCCCGGTGAAGAAAATCTCGATCTGCTCGAATCGCTGCGCCGCTCGAAAATTCGCCTGATTCTCACGCGTCACGAGCAGGCGGCCGGTTTCATGGCCGCCACGTACGGACGCCTCACCGGACGCACCGGCGTGTGCCTGGCGACCCTCGGACCCGGCGCGACCAACTTCGTGACCGCCGCCGCCTACGCGCAATTGGGCGGCATGCCGATGTTGATGGTGACCGGGCAAAAGCCGATCAAGTCGAGCAAGCAGGGGCATTTTCAGATCGTCGACGTGGTGCGGATGATGGAGCCGCTCACCAAATACACGCGGCAGATCGTCTCGATCGCCAACATTCCGGCCGCGGTGCGCGAAGCGGTCCGTCAGGCCGAGGAAGAGCGGCCCGGCGCCACGCACCTCGAATTGCCTGAAGACGTCGCGCACGAAGAGGGCGACGGCCACCCGATTCCGAAAAGCTTCAGCCGCCGCCCCGTTGCCGAGGAAAAAGCCGTGGCGCGTGCGGTCGAGGCGATCACCAAAGCGAAGCATCCCTTGCTGATGATCGGCGCGGGCGGCAATCGCAAGACCACTACCAAGATGTTGCGCGAATTCGTCGACCAGATCGGCATTCCGTTCTTTACGACGCAGATGGGCAAGGGGGTGATCGACGAATCGCACCCGATGTGGCTAGGCAACGCCACCTTGTCCGACGGCGACTTCGTGCACCGTGCGATCGACCACGCGGATTGCATCATCAACGTGGGCCACGACGTGATCGAGAAGCCGCCGTTTTTCATGCGCAGCGGCGACGCCGGCGAGAAGACGGTGATTCACGTCAATTTTCTCGGCGCGGAAGTCGACACGGTGTATTTCCCGCAGATCGAAGTGGTCGGCGACATCGCCAACGCGGTGTGGCAACTCAAGGAAAGTCTCAAGGCGCGGCAGGAGCACTGGGATTTCACGCGTTTCAAGGAGATCAAGGAGCACTTCGAGGCGCATCTGGTCAAAGGCCAGCATGACGACCGTTTTCCGATGTACCCGGTGCGGATCGTCAACGACGTCTACGAGACCACGCCGGCGGACGGCATCGTGTGTCTGGACAACGGCATGTACAAGATCTGGTTCGCGCGCTATTACCGCGCGCACGAACCGAATTCGCTGCTGCTCGATAACGCGTTGGCGTCGATGGGCGCCGGGTTGCCGTCGGCGATCGCGACCAAGATCGTGCACCCGGACCGGAAGGTCATGGCGGTGTGCGGCGACGGCGGCTTCATGATGAATTCGCAGGAACTGGAAACGGCCGTGCGTCTCAAGCTCGATCTGGTGATCCTGATTTTGCGCGACGACGCGTTCGGCATGATCCGCTGGAAGCAGGAAAACATGAACTTCCCTGACTACGGCATGACGCTGCGCAACCCGGATTTCGTCGCGTATGCGGAGAGCTACGGCGCGAAGGGGCATCGCATTGAATCGGCCGCGGAATTCGCGCCGCTGCTGCGCGAATGTTTCGCGACGCCGGGTGTGCATGTGATCGACCTGCCGATCGACTACTCGGACAACGAGCGCGTGCTGAATCGCGAGATCAAGCGGCTCTCCGCGCAATTATGAGCGGCGGCTGACGCCAACGAGAGACAGCTGGGCAGGAAGCCGGCCGCATTTGCGCCGGCAGGACGTGGATGTCGCGCCCGCGCCGATAGCGAGCGGCGGCGAAATCGTGGAGGCGGCGTGCTGGGGCACAGCCCTTGCTGGCTGCAGGCTGCTGATGAGGCATCGAATCAAGGAGAACGCGTCATGTTGAACAAGACTTACCCGTACTACCTCGCCAACGTCGCGGTTGCTGCGAACACCGATCTCGAAGTCACGGATAAATTCAGCGGCGAAGTGGCGACCCGCGTGGCGATGGCGGACGCAGCGGCGATCGACAAAGCGATCGGCTATGCCGTCGATGCCATGCCGGCCTTGCGCGCGTTTCCGCCGTTCAAGCGCCAGGCCGTGCTCGAGCACTGCGTGAAGCGATTTCGCGAGCGTTACGACGAATTGGCGCTCGCGCTGTGCATCGAAGCCGGCAAGCCGATCAACGATTCGAAAGGCGAGGTCACGCGTCTGATCGACACCTTCAAGGTGGCGGCGGAAGAGTCGGTGCGCATCGACGGTGAGATCATCAATCTCGAGATTTCGCCGCGGGCGAAGGGCTATCACGGCTATGTGAAGCGTGTGCCGATCGGTCCGTGCTCGTTTATTTCGCCGTTCAATTTTCCGCTGAACCTGACCGCGCACAAGGTCGCGCCGGCGATCGCCGCGGGTGTGCCGTTCGTGTTGAAACCGGCGAGCCGCACGCCGGTCGGTGCGCTCATCATGGGCGAGATTCTGGCGGAAACCGACTTGCCGAAAGGCGCATTCTCGATTCTTCCCGCGCATCGCGACGGCGCCGACCTGTTCACCACCGACGAACGTTTCAAGCTGCTTTCCTTCACCGGCTCGCCCGCGGTGGGCTGGGACCTGAAGAAAAAGGCCGGCAAGAAGAAGGTGATTCTGGAGCTGGGCGGCAATGCGGCGGCGATCGTCGACGGCGATCAGGGCGGCAAGCTCGACTACGTGGTCGAGCGGCTGGCGTTCGGCGCGTTCTATCAGTCGGGGCAGAGTTGCATCGGCGTGCAGCGGATTCTGGTGCATGCAACGCTCTACGACGCGTTGCGCGAGAAGTTGATCGCCAGGACGAAGTCGCTCGTGATGGGCGATCCGAAGGACGAAAAGACCTTTGTCGGGCCGATGATCTCCGAATCGGAGTCGAGGCGTCTCGCCGGCTGGATGGACAGCGCGGTGCAGGCGGGCGCGAAGATCGTCGCGGGCGGCAAGGTCGAGGGCGCGATGTTCGAGGCCACGCTGCTCGAAGGCGTGAAGCGCGACACCGATCTGTATCGCAAGGAAGCCTTCGGCCCGGTGGCGATTCTGGAGCGTTTCGACGACTTCGACGCCGCGCTGGCCACCGTCAACGACAGCGACTTCGGCCTGCAAGCCGGTGTGTTCACCGATTCGCTCGCCCATGCGCACCGCGCGTGGGATGTGCTCGACGTGGGCGGCGTGGTGATCAACGACGTGCCGTCGTTCCGGGTCGACAACATGCCGTATGGCGGCGTGAAGGATTCCGGACTCGGCCGCGAGGGCATACGCTACGCGATCGAGGATATGACCGAGATGCGCTTGATGGTGATGCGCGAGACATGGTGATCGGGCGGGACGGCCGCATATGGCGATGACGGCCATGACGACGACGCGGGCGCCCGCCGGACCGCCTTCAGGTATTCGGGACTCCGTCGCGGTGCGTCGTCCGTGGGCCTGCGCCGGGCGTCCCGAAGCGGTGTTGCGGCGAACCCGACTGTCATGCATCTGTCGCACGCGCGCACTACGCTGCCTGCGAGGCGTTCCGGCCCTCGCAGGCAGTCTTCCGGAGGCGGCGTGGACGGTTTGGCGAGCGGTTCGCCGCCCCGCTTTCGCCGACGCAAGCAGAAAGCCGGCGGATGCGCCATGAGTGTTTTTGCTGAAGTGCTACAATACCGCCCTTTCCGGCGGGTGTTTCCGCCGGCCGGAGCCGGCCGCATTTTTCCCGTGATACTGACGGGTCCCGTGCGGAACGCCGTGGCTCCGCCTTCATCCTGATGCCCTCTGCGGTTCCGACCGCTGCCGCGCGCACCGCGCCAAGCGCATTTTTAGCGAAAGCCACCATGTCCGACACAGCCGTCACGCCCAGTACTGCGACTTTTGATCAATTCGGTCTCGCACCCGACATCCTGAAAGCCGTCAAAGAATCGGGCTACACCACCCCTACGCCGATCCAGGCGCAGGCGATTCCGGTCGTGCTGGCCGGCCGCGACATGATGGGCGCCGCGCAAACGGGCACCGGCAAGACCGCGAGCTTCTCGCTGCCGATCATCCAGCGCCTGCTGCCGCAAGCCAGCACGAGCGCATCGCCCGCCCGCCATCCGGTGCGCGCGCTGATCCTTACGCCGACTCGCGAACTGGCCGACCAGGTGGCGGCGAACGTGCAGTCGTATGCGAAGCACACGGCGCTGCGCAGCGCCGTGGTGTTCGGCGGTGTCGACATGAATCCGCAGTCCGAGCAGCTGCGCCGCGGCGTCGAAATTCTGATCGCCACGCCGGGCCGTCTGCTCGATCACGTGCAGCAGAAGACCGCCAATCTCGGCCAGGTGCAGATCCTCGTGCTCGACGAAGCCGACCGGATGCTCGACATGGGCTTCCTGCCGGATTTGCAGCGCATCCTGAACCTGCTGCCGAAGGAGCGTCAGACGCTGCTGTTTTCGGCCACGTTCTCGGGCGAAATCAAGAAGCTGGCCGCCACGTACCTGCGCAACCCGCAGACGATCGAAGTTGCGCGCAGCAATTCGACGGCGACCAACGTGACGCAGATCGTTTATGAAGTTGCCGAGGGCGACAAGACGGGTGCGGTCGTCAAACTGATTCGCGATCGCAGCCTCAAGCAGGTGATCGTGTTCTGCAACAGCAAGATTGGTGCGAGCCGTCTCGCGCGGAGTCTCGAGCGCGACGGCGTGGTCGCCACGGCGATTCACGGCGACCGGACGCAGAATGAACGGATGCAGGCGCTGGATGCATTCAAGCGAGGCGAAATCGAGGCGTTGGTGGCGACCGACGTTGCTGCGCGCGGTCTGGATATTGCCGAGCTGCCCGCCGTGATCAACTTCGATCTGCCGTTCAATGCGGAAGATTATGTGCACCGGATTGGCCGCACCGGGCGTGCCGGCGCGTCGGGCGACGCGTTGTCGCTGTGCAGCCCGAACGAGCGCAAGCAGCTTGCCGAGATCGAGAAGCTGATCAAGCGGCCTCTGGATGTGCAACACCTGACTGTGGATACGCCGGTGCGGCACCATCATGAAGATCGTCCGCCGCGGCGTGAGCGCGTGGATGGCCGTGCAGAGGGCCGTGACGAGCGGGGCGGTCGCCGGCGTTCGGGGGCTTCTTCGTCGGGTTCGTTCGATCGGCCGCATCATCATCGCGCGCAGCCTGTGGATGATTTTTTCCTTAAGCCTTACGAGCCCTCGGCGGCTTCTGTGAGGAAGGTTGAGGAGGCGGCGGCCTCGTCGGCCACTGCGCCGCAGAAGCCGGCTTCCAAGCAGCCGTTGGCTGCGCTGCTGGGTGGGTTCGGGATGCCCAGGAAGTCGCCGTCGTCTACCTGATTCCTGGCTTTTTGCCTTGGCCTTGCTGTTTTTTGTGCTCTTTTCCTAAGCGCTTTTTTTCTGGACGCTTATTTTCTGCACTGTTTGCTGGCGCTGCCTTCGTTCGAGGCGGCCGCTACGCCTCGCTGTCATCACACTCGCACGCCCGTGCGCTGCGCCCATGCTGCCGTCGCAGCAGCATAAAAGCTCTCCAGCGTAGTAGGCGCAGTCCTGCCTAATCCAAGACCCAGATGACGAGCAGCCGCGCTTAGCGCTTCAATCGGTTTGTCATGGTCGAGCGCGGTTGCGCCGTTCTGCTTGCTGAGTTTTTCGCCTTGTTCGTTCATGACCACCGGCACGTGCAGATAGTCCGGCGTCGGCACGCCCAGGCAACGCTGCAGGTAGATCTGCCGCGCCGTTGAGTCCATCAAGTCCGCGCCGCGCACGATGTGCGTGATCCCCGCGTCCGCATCGTCGACCACCACCGCCAGTTGATACGCCCACTGATCGTCGGCGCGCCTCAGGACGAAGTCACCGACCTCGGTGGCCAGGTTCTGCGTCTGCGTGCCCTGCCAGCGGTCTTCGAAAGTGATCACCGCAGCGTCGCCGTCGGGTACGCGCAGGCGCCATGCACGCGCCGGTTTGCCGTGCAGGCCGTTGCGGCAGGTGCCGGGGTAGGCGAGCGTGGTGTTGCGCGCGTGCGCATTCAACAACGAATCCGCGATCTCCTTGCGCGTACAGCCGCATGGATAGACCAGGCCGGCCGCCTTCAGTTGCTCCAGTGCTTCCTGATAGCGCGCCATGCGATGGCTTTGCCAGACGGGCGGCTCGTCGGCATGCATGCCGAAACACGTGAGGGTCGACAGAATCTCCTCGGCCGCGCCAGGCACGGTGCGAGGTCCGTCGATGTCTTCGATGCGCACCAGCCAAGCGCCGCCGTGCGTTCGCGCGTCGAGCCAGCTTGCGAGCGCGCTCACCAGCGAGCCGAAATGCAAGGGCCCCGTAGGCGACGGCGCGAAGCGTCCACGATAGGTCATGAGTCGGATGGCGCAGCGCAATGGGCCGTGCGCTTCGCATGTGCGACGGCCGGAGCGTCCAACGCGCCGGGCACGACCAACGCGCCGGGCACGACCAACGCGCCGGGCACGACCAGCGCACCGGGCACGGCCAGTGTGTCTCGCCGCGGTCGCGCGAAGGCGCTTGCGTGTGTCACGCGGCGCGCGCCGCCTTGCTGTCCGGATGACATTCCGGACACGTCTTGCCCGCCACGTACATCGGCGATTGTTGCGCCTCGGGCGTTACCACCGCGCGGCAGCCGAAGCATTGCGCGGTCGCGGTCGGCTCCAGTTGCGGATTGAGCGCGGTGCGGTAGTCGAACACGAAGCAGTCGCCGTGGTAGTGCGCGCCGCCCACTTCCTCGAAGTACTTCAGGATGCCGCCTTCGAGCTGATACACGTTCTCGATGCCGACTTCCTTCATGTGGATCGCAGCTTTCTCGCAGCGAATCCCGCCCGTGCAGAACGACACGACTGTCTTGCCTTCGAGGTCGGCGCGGTTTTGTTCGATGACTTCAGGAAATTCGCTGAATTTCGTAATGCGGTAATCGAGCGCGTCGTCGAACGTGCCGACGTCTACTTCGAACGCGTTGCGTGTGTCCAGCATCACAACGGGGCGGCCTTCGTCGTCATGGCCGCGGTCGAGCCAGTTTTTCAGCGTGGGAGCGTCGACGAACGGCGCGCGGCCAAGCTCCGGCCGGATGGCCGGCTTTTTCATCGTGATGATTTCGCGCTTGAGCTTGACCAGCATGCGGGTGAACGGCTGCTTGTCCGACAGGCTTTCCTTGAACTGCAGATTGACGAACTTGCCTTCGAACAGCGCGTCGTGACGGATGTAGTCGATGAAGGCGTTCGTGGCTTCGCGCGTACCCGCGACGAACAGGTTGATGCCTTCCGGCGCCAGCAGGACAGTGCCGCGCAAGCCGAGCGCATTGCAGCGCTCGGTAACGAACGGGCGCCATGCGGCGGTGTCTTCGATGGTCGCGAAATGATACGCGGCGAGATTGACGATACTCATGTGCATCCAGCGGTAAGAAGCGGCGGCGCGGAAAACGGGGCGCATTGAAACGCCTGCGTTCAAACTCCGTGCGGCGCGGCCACGTCGAAAAGGGCGAAACCCGTATTATCCCTCAAGCTGGCGCTTTGGCCGACCCGGCCGAATGGCCAACCCTTTGCGGCAGCGCAAATCGCCTGCACAACACGGGTGCGCGGTGCGCTCGCGTTGCCGTCCTAAGCCGAACGGCTAACGCGCGGTTTTGGCCTGAAAACTCCGGAAGGGTGGAGTTACAATGTCGCCCATGTCAGATCCCCGCTTCGTTCATCTTCGCGTCCACTCCGAATTCTCGATTGCCGACGGCATCGTGCGTCTTGACGACGTCGTCAAGGCCGCCGCCAAAGACGGTCAGGGTGCGCTCGCCCTCACCGACCTCGGCAACGCGTTCGGCCTCGTCCGTTTTTACAAGGAGGCTCGCGGCAAAGGGGTCAAACCCATTGCCGGCTGCGACGTCTGGATCACCAATCCGGACGACCGCGAGAAGTCTTCCCGTTTGCTGCTGCTGGTCAAGAACCGGCGCGGCTATCTGAATCTGTGCGAGCTGCTCAGCAAGGCGTCGCTCACTAACCAGTATCGCGGCCGTGCGGAAGTCGAAGCCGGCTGGCTCGAATCCGGTCTGGGTGAAGGCCTGCTCGCGTTGTCGGGTGCGCAACAGGGCGACATTGGCCTCGCGCTTGCCGCCGGTAACGAAGAAGCGGCCAAACGCAATGCATTGCATTGGGCAAAGGTGTTTCCCGGCGGCTTCTATATCGAGCTGCAACGGTGCGGTCAGCCGGGCGGCGAGCAGTACGTGCAGCAGGCGGTTGCGCTCGCGGCGTCGCTGAAATTACCGGTGGTGGCCACCCACCCCATGCAGTTCATGACGCCCGACGATTTCACCGCGCACGAGGCGCGCGTGTGTATTTCCGAAGGCGACATCCTGGCGAATCCGCGTCGCTCGAAGCGCTTTACGTCCGAGCAGTATTTCCGCACCCAGGAAGAAATGGCGGGGCTGTTCGCGGACCTTCCGGCGGCGCTCGCCAACAGTGTCGAAATCGCCAAGCGCTGTAATCTGACGCTCGAACTCGGCAAGCCGAAGCTGCCGCTCTTCCCGACGCCCGACGGCATGTCCCTCGACGACTACCTCGTGCAATTGTCGAAAGAGGGTCTCGAAAAGCGTCTCGAACAACTGTACCCGGATGCGGCCGAGCGCGAGGCGCAGCGCGAAACGTATTACCAGCGCCTCGAATTCGAGTGCGGCACGATCATCAAGATGGGCTTTCCGGGCTACTTCCTGATCGTTGCGGACTTCATTAACTGGGCCAAGAACAATGGCGTGCCGGTCGGTCCCGGCCGGGGTTCGGGTGCAGGTTCGCTGGTCGCGTATGCACTCGGCGTGACCGACCTTGATCCGCTGCGCTACAACCTGCTGTTCGAACGGTTCCTGAATCCGGAACGGGTCTCGATGCCCGACTTCGACATCGACTTCTGCCAGCACGGCCGCGACCGTGTGATTCAGTACGTGAAGGAGAAGTACGGCGCGGACGCCGTGTCGCAGATCGCCACCTTCGGCACGATGGCGGCGAAGGCCGCGGTGCGCGATATCGGCCGCGTGCTCGATCTCGGCTATATGTTCACGGACGGCATCGCCAAGCTGATTCCGTTCAAGCCGGGCAAGCACGTCACCATCGCCGACGCGATGAAGGAAGAGCCGCTGCTGCAGGAGCGCTTCGATAACGAAGACGAAGTGCATCAGATGCTCGAACTCGCGCAGCGCGTGGAAGGCCTGACGCGTAACGTCGGTATGCACGCCGGTGGCGTGCTGATCGCGCCCGGCAAGCTGACCGACTTCTGCCCGCTCTATACGCAGGGCGACGAAAGCGGTGTGGTGAGCCAGTACGACAAGGACGACGTCGAAGCCGTCGGCCTCGTGAAGTTCGACTTTTTGGGCCTCACCACGCTGACGATTCTCGATTGGGCCGAGCGCTACATCCGCCGTCTCGATCCGTCGAAAAAAGATTGGTCGCTCGCGCAGGTGCCGCTCGACGACGTGGCGTCGTTTTCGATCCTGAAGAAAGCGAATACGGTCGCCGTGTTCCAGCTGGAAAGCCGCGGCATGCAAGGCATGCTGAAAGACGCACAGCCTGACCGCTTCGAGGACATCATCGCGCTGGTGGCGTTGTACCGTCCGGGCCCAATGGATCTGATCCCGAGCTTCTGTGCGCGTAAGCACGGCCGCGAAGTGGTGGAGTATCCGGATCCGCGCGTCGAACCTGTTCTGAAAGAGACCTACGGCATCATGGTCTATCAGGAGCAGGTGATGCAGATGGCGCAGATCATCGGCGGCTACTCGCTGGGCGGCGCTGACTTGCTGCGTCGTGCGATGGGTAAGAAGAAGGCCGAGGAAATGGCCGAGCACCGCGAGCTGTTTCGCCAGGGCGCCTCGAAAAATGGGCTGACCGGCGAGAAAGCCGACGAAATCTTCGATTTGATGGAGAAGTTCGCGGGCTACGGCTTCAACAAATCGCACGCGGCGGCGTACGCGCTGCTTGCGTATTACACCGCATGGCTGAAGGCGCACCATCCGGCCGAATTCATGGCGGCGAATATGTCGCTCGCCATGGACGATACGGACAAGGTCAAGATCCTGTTCGAGGATTGCCTCACGAACAAGATGGCCGTGTTGCCGCCGGACGTCAATCTGTCGGCGTACCGTTTCGAGCCGGTCGCGGAACCGGACGGCAAGCGGTCGAAAACGATCCGCTATGGTCTCGGCGCAATCAAGGGCAGCGGCCAGAACGCGATCGAGGAAATCCTGCGCGCACGCGAAGAAGGTCTGTTCATCGACATCTTCGACTTCTGCAACCGGGTCGACCGGCGGATCGTCAATCGCCGGACGGTGGAGGCCTTGATCCGCGCCGGCGCGTTCGACACGCTGCATGCGAATCGCGCGCAGTTGATCGCCTCTGTCTCGCTGGCCATGGAAGCCGCCGAGCAGGCGAGCGCCAATGCGATGCAGGCGGGCCTGTTCGACATGGGCGACGCGCCCTCCCAAGGTCACGAGCTGGTCGACGAGCCGGAATGGCCGGAAAAGAAGAAGCTGCAGGAAGAGAAGGCCGCGCTCGGTTTCTACCTGTCGGGCCATCTGTTCGATGCCTACAAGGATGAAGTGCGCCGTTTCGTGCGCCAGAAGATCGGCGAACTGAAGGAAGGGCGCGACAAGCTGGTCGCCGGTGTGATCGCGTCGCTGCGTACGCAGATGACTCAGCGCGGCAAGATGTTGATCGCGCTGCTCGACGACGGCACCGGCCAATGCGAAGTGACCGTCTTCAACGAGACCTTCGAAGCGCACAAACAGCTTTTCAAGGAAGACGAGTTGCTGGTGGTGCAGGGCCAGGCGCGTAACGACGCATTCACCGGCGGCATCCGCTTCACGGTCGATACGGTCATGGACCTCGGCCGCGCGCGCTGTCGCTATGCAGAAGCCGTGAAGGTGCAGATGAACGGCAATGCGGATGCGTCGGCGTTGCGGCGCGTACTCGAGGCGCATAGCGCGGGGAAGGACGAGCCGCAAGCTGCGCCGGCGCCGGCGGCGTCATCGCGTGGCGGCAATGGAGGCGGTGGTGGTGGCCGCAACGGCGGCGGTTATGGCGGTGGTGGCCAGCGTCAGGCCGTGCAGATTCCGAATGGCCTCGCGGTGCAGGTGGTCTATCGCAGCGAAAATGCGCAAGGCGAAATGCGTCTGGGCGACGCGTGGCGCGTGAAGCCGACTGACGAACTACTCGCGGCATTGCGCGGCGAGTTTGCCGGAAGCGCGATCGAAATCGTTTATTGATAACCCGTTTGCCCACGCGGATTACATCGACCGCGCGGGCAAGGCGGATGCTATTCGCGTGGCCTTGATGCTACGGTTGGCTTTGCCGCGCCAGCTTCAGAAACCGGTAGTACACCGTTTCCGCGTTGAACACCGCGATCATGAAACCCGCGCGGCCGTCGAGAAATCCACGCCGCAGCACGTAGGTCCGCACGAACGCCCACGCGCCGCGCCCGAGCGCCTTGCCGAAACTGCCGCGCTTGCCCGCTGCGTGACGTTGCTGCGCGCCCGCTGTCGAATACGCGTCGAGCTTGCGCAATACGCCCTCGAAGTCTTCGTAGGAGTAGTGCATCAGCTTGCCGGTCAGGCGCTGCGACGGCACGTCGAACACCAGCCGCTCATGCACGAGGTCGTCGGAGAAACGCGCGGCGCCACGTTTGAACAGGCGCGGAATCCAGTCTGGATACCAGCCGCTGTGATGAATCCAGTGGCCGCAAAAGCTCGACAGCCGGTCCACCGCATACACGTCGGCGGTGGGCGCGGCCAGCGCCGCGCGGATGGCCGCCGCCAGTTCCGGCGAGACGATCTCGTCGGCGTCGAGCGAGAGAATCCAGCTGGTAGTGAGCGCGTCCACGGCACGGTTCTTTTGCGGGCCGAAGCCCGGCCAGCCGGTTTGCTCGATCACGCGCGCGCCGTGTGCCCGGGCGATGTCGGCGGTACCGTCGGTGCTGCCGCCGTCGATCACGACGATCTGATCGGCGAAGGCCACGGCCCGCAGGCATTCGGCCAGTCGCGCCGCCGCGTTTTTGGTGATGATGGCGACGCCGAGGGTGGTTTCTTGCATACCTGAGTTGCGTGGAGGGCGCGGGGTGACGGGATAGGTCGCGCAAGTATACACAGCGCGCGGTGGCCATGGCCGGACGCGCCGGACGGCCACGATCGGGCTGTAAATCTGGCCTGTGAATCCCGACTGTGAATCCCGACTGTGAAGCCGGCCGAGTCCGGCCGAATCTGACCACTCCATCACTACGGCCGCGCAATCCGCAACCGTTTACAATGCCGTATTTAATTTCACGTGCAGCGGGCATTCCGCCCGCCGCGCGGATGCAGTCCCGCATTTCCAGAGGATTCCTTGAGCGCGAAGCCAACGTTAAGCAAACCCATCGGTTCAGGTGAGGCATCGTCGCCTGCCGTCGTCTTTCGACGTTTGTGGCCGTATATCAAGCCGCTGATGTGGGTGGTGATCGGCGCGGTCGTCGCCATGGCCGTGAGCGCCGGCACCGACGCGGCAATCCCCGCATTGCTCAAACCGCTGCTGGACAAGGGTTTCGGCGCGCATGCCAGCGACAACGCCAAGTGGTTCGTACCGGTCGCGGTGATCGGCCTCGCGCTGATTCGCGGCGTCTCGCAATACGCGTCCGGTTATCTGCTCGCCTACGTGTCGAACAAAATCCTGCTCGATCTGCGCCTGAAGATGTTCGAGCGCATGATCCACACGAGCGTGGCGTTCTTCCAGCGCGAAACCGCGAGCACGGTGATCAACGCGATCGTCTTCGAGGTGAACCAGATTCTCAACGTGTTGTTGAGCGTGATGGTCACGCTGGTGCGCGATTCGCTGACTGTCGTTTTCCTGCTCGGCTATCTGTTCTATCTGAACTGGCGCCTGACGCTGATCGTCGCCGTGTTGCTGCCGGGGATCGGTTGGCTGGTGGGCAAGATCAACCGCCGTTTGCGGCGCCTGAACCGCGAACATCAACTGCTGACCAACGAACTGTCGTACATCGTCGAAGAGACGGTGGGCGGCTACAAGGTCGTCAAGGTGCACAACGGCGAGCAGTACGAGACGGACCGCTTCACGGCAATGAGCAAGCGCCTGCGCGGCTACGCCATGCGCATGACTGTCTCCGGCGGCCTCGCGCAACCGTTGACGCAGTTCCTCGCGTCGATCGCGCTTGCCGTGGTGATCACGATCGCGGTGGTGCAGTCCTCGTCGGATCAGACCACCGTCGGCGGCTTTGTGGCGTTCGTCACGTCGATGCTGCTGATCATCTCGCCGCTGAAGCACCTGATGGACGTGAACCAGCCGCTGCAACGCGGCATGACGGCATGCGAACTGATTTTCGGCCTGATCGACGAGCCGTCCGAACCGAAGGGCGGCGGTAAGCCGCTCGATCGCGCCCGCGGCGAAGTGGAATTCCGCGACGTATCGTTCAGCTACGGCAGCAACGCCACGCATAGCCGCCACACGCTCGATCACGTGTCGTTCAAGGTGGCGCCGGGCGAAATGGTGGCGCTCGCGGGCCCGTCGGGCAGCGGCAAGACCACGCTGGTGAATTTGCTGCCGCGCTTTTTCGATCCGACCGGCGGCGAGATTCTGGTCGACGGCGTCGCGCTGCCGGAATACGGCCTGCACGCGCTGCGCAGCCAGATCGCGATGGTCAGCCAGGACGTGGTGCTGTTCAACGACACGGTGGCCAACAACGTCGCTTATGGGCAAACCGCCGATCCGGACAAGGTCAAGGCGGCGCTGCGCGCGGCGAACCTGTGGGACACCGTCGAGGCGATGCCCAATGGCATCGATACCCTGGTCGGCGACAACGGCATGATGCTCTCGGGCGGTCAACGCCAGCGTCTGGCGATCGCGCGTGCAATCTACAAGGACGCGCCGATCCTGATTCTCGACGAAGCCACCTCGGCGCTGGATTCCGAATCCGAACGCCACGTGCAGGCGGCGCTGGAAACCTTGATGAAGGGCCGGACGACGCTCGTGATCGCGCACCGTCTGTCGACTATCGAACGCGCCGACCGGATTCTGGTGATGGAAGCCGGGCGTATTGTCGAGCGCGGCAGCCATCGCGAGTTGCTGACGCAAGGCGGGCTGTATGCGCACCTGCATCGCATTCAGTTCCAGCAGGACGCCGCCTGATCAGGCCTGGTTGGTCCGGATTGGTCCTGACTGGTCCTGTGGTCCTGTGGTCCTGTGATCCTGGTCGGGCCTGACCTTCCTTGGTCGGCCGAGTCGATCTGATTCGGCTTGGCCCGGTTCGATTCAAGCTGATTTGCCCGAATTCAGTTTGATCCAGCCTCGACTCGGATCCGTCGGACCGGCTTCGACCCAATTTTCCCGAATCCGGCCGGATCTGGCCAATCCCCCGCACGACGACACAGCCGGCCAGGCAGCGCTCCCAAGAGACGCCTGCCGCCCGCCGCCGGCAAACACCCCCTATCTCCCGCGCGCTTCGCAGCCGCTTCCCTTACAAATACTTGTCCATCGGCCTGTTTAGTCCAGTTTTTCGGATAGTGTTGTGTTTTAGTCTCAGTTTATTGCGCTTTTTATACACTAAACGCATGCTGCGGCCTGCGACAGAATTCCGCAGAGGAGAACCCACTAGCGATGCATCACGACGACCCCGCCGGCAAGCCGCTCGTTTCGATTGCGCTTGCAACCTATAACGGCCGCACCTATCTGCCCGAGCTTCTGGCTTCTCTGGAAGCGCAAAGCTGGCCGAATCTCGAGGTGGTGGTTTCCGACGACGCATCCACCGACGGCACACCGGAATTGCTGGCCGCTTATTCCGGCCGCGTATCAGTCCGCCTGGTGGGCAGCGGCGAACGAGTGGGCATCGTGCGCAATTTCGAGCGCGCGCTGACGGGCTGTCGCGGCGAGTATGTCGCGCTGGCGGATCAGGACGACGTATGGGCACCCGAGAAGCTCACCGACCTGATGCGCGATCTGCAAGCCGTGGAAAACGTCCGGGGCCTTGCCACGCCGGCCCTGGCGTTCTGCGACATCGAGTTGGTGGATGCGAAGCTGTGCCGTCTGTCGGCGTCCCTCTTCGACATCACGGCGAAGTCGTGCCGTGCCGAGCGTCTGCGGGATTTTCTGTTGAGCAACCATATTCCCGGCTGCGCGATGCTGGTCAACCGCGCCGCGCTCGACCGCGCGCTGCCGT
Source organism: Paraburkholderia caffeinilytica (assembly GCF_003368325.1). Taxonomy (NCBI): domain Bacteria; kingdom Pseudomonadati; phylum Pseudomonadota; class Betaproteobacteria; order Burkholderiales; family Burkholderiaceae; genus Paraburkholderia; species Paraburkholderia caffeinilytica. The sequence continues at coordinate 3,169,305 of NZ_CP031467.1, forward strand.
TTCCTGCCGGCATCGTGATGCACGACTGGTGGCTGGCGATGGTGGTGGCGTCGTTTGGCGAGATCCGTCACGTGAGGGCGCCGCATCTGAAATACCGCCAGCACGAGAGCAACGCGGTCGGTGCGAGTGCGACCAATCTGCGGCCGGCGACCGGCGCGCGCGACGAATGCAGGTTCGAGGCGGCCGAACGGCGGGGCGCCAGCAAGCGGCGCCAGATCGACGGCATCGCGGATCAGATTCAACTGTTCGGGCGGCGTTTCGGGGCTGAGCTGCCGCGCGACGCGCGCGACGATATGAACGCGTTTTCGCGCGGCATCGAAAACTGGCGCGGCGCGCTCGAATTCGTGATGTTCAGCCACACCGGCGAGACCTTCCTGCGGGCAATGAAGATGATGCGGCGTTTGCGCAAGAGTCTGCTGAGCTTCGGCGTCGAGGCGCAGCAGCCGTTCGGCCGTCGGCTGCGCGGGCGGCGCAGCGCGTCGTAGCGCGTCCAGGGCGGCGGACGGGCAGCCGTTTCAGCTGCCTTTTTTCCGCGCGATTCGCTTGAGCCAGATTCCCGGCGCGTAGATTGCCGGACACGTCGCGTACAGAAACATGCGAATGCGCAGCCCGAGCTTTACGTTGAGACTGCGCGTAAGCAGCCCGATACGTTCCCCGAGGCCGCCGGCTTCGAACATCGCGTGAATGAATTGTTCGCGTGCGAGCTTGGGCGCCATCGCCGCACGCATGCGTTCGCCCACCCCGCCGATTTCCGCGTCACGCTGCAACTGCGCGAGTTCCGCCAGCCCATAGCGATTGCTTTGGCGCATGCGCGCAATCAACTCATCCACCGATCCATAGCGCCGTTTGCGCGACAGTCCGCCGCGCCGGTAGCGCACCAATGGTTCGCGCAGACTTGCGGCGCCGCCTGACAGGATTGCGCGCAGCACCATGATCTGATCTTCCGCGGCGGCGCCCGGCAGCATGGGCCCGAAGCGCTCGAACAGCCGTCGCGACCAGGTGTGCGCGGCGCCGATGAGCCAGGGACGGCCGGCGAGCCAGTCGTCGAAACTGCGATAAGTGTCGAGTTCGGTCGGCGTCATCCGTTCGTGGATGTTGCCGGCTTCGTCCATGTCTGCGAGGTCGGTGGCGATCAGGTCGGGGCGGCGATCGTGCGCGAGCCAGAAGTCGACCACCCGCTCGCAGCGGTTCGGCGCGGACATGTCGTCGCCCGCGGCAACGAACAGCAGCTCTCCCTCAGCCAGTTGCGCGATTTGCGACAGATGCGCGCTGATGCCCTGATTGACCGCATTACGGCGTGCGATCACCTTGTGCGGTCCGCGGTAGCCTGCGATCGCGGCTTCGATCGTGGCGAAGGTGGCGTCGCTGGAGGCGTCGTCCGAGATGATGATTTCGAGCGGCGCATAGGTTTGGGCCAGAGCGCTGCGCACGGCGTCGGCGATCTGCTTTTCCTGGTTGTAGGCGATCAGCAGGATCGACACCAGCGGGCGCTGGGTGTCCGACGCGGCGGAGGCAAGAATTGTCGACTGGCTATCGGTCATGGAATAGGGTGGGATCCGGTTCGGCTAGATTCTAATCGGTGAGGGCAGGGCCGCGTCATGTAGCGTCACGGGGCCATCCTTTACAATTGCCGCTGTCCCGAAAACCAGGCCGCGCGGTTCTCCGCCGCGCGGGCGCTTCACAGAGAACCGATCCTTGTCCGACCCGACCCGGCGTCCTGTCACCGACATCGCCTTGACCGCCCAGGCGCTGAAAAACAGCGGCGGCGCCGAGCGCTACACGCGCGACGTGATTGCCGGCCTGCATCGGATGGGCCTGCGTCCGACGCTGTTCGCCCGCGAGATCGACCGCGCGCTGCCTGAAGCGGCATGGGTCGACGCCCAGCCGCTCAATGTCCGTTGGGCGCCGCGCAAGCTGCGCAACCTGGCGTTCGACTGGCGTCTCAAGCAACGGCTGAAACGGCATCGTCCTGCGTGTGTCTTCTCGATCAATCACTCCACGCACGCCGACGTCGCGTTGTGCGGCGGCACGCATCCGGGTTCGCTCGCGGCCGCCGGCCGCGCCGCGCGCCGCAGCGACGAATGGCAGATCGACATGGAGCGGCGCGTCTATTCGCAGGCGCGTTCGATCGTCGCGCATTCGCAATTGATGAGCCGCGAGTTGCAGCGCTTTTACGGCGTGGCGGCCGACCGTATCGACGTGCTCTATCCGCCGGTCGACACGGCGCGCTTCCAGCCGTTGAACGACAGCGAACGAGCGGCGGTGCGCCGTCAGTTCGATCTTCCCGACGATCGCGTGATCTTCGTGTTTTCGTCGACCAGTCACGAACGCAAAGGCTATCCCTTGCTGGAAGCGTTTTTTGCGCAGACCACGCTGCCGGTGTGCCTGGTGGTGGCCGGCCGGCCGGTGCCGAAAACCAGCGACACGATTCGCTATGTCGGGTACTGCAAGGAAATCGAAAAGTTGTTTGCCGCTGCCGATTTCACCGTGGTGGCGTCGGCGTATGAGCCGTTCGGTCTGGTGGGGGTCGAGTCGGTGATGTGCGGCACGCCGCTTGTGATCGCCGACAACGTCGGCTCGGCGGAGACGGTCACCGGTACTGCGAAGATCGAGTTTTCGCGGCAGTCGGCAGGGAGTTTCGAGCGCGCCATTCTGAGCGCGATGGAGCGCGTGCAAGGCGGCGACGCGCGCATCGCCGAGCCGTTGCGCAGCCTGGTCTATGACCCGAGCGTCGATGCTCATGTCGCCGCGCTCTATGAGATGTTCACGCGTTGAACCGGCCGCGCCGCGCAAAGTGGCTGGGGCGGCTGAAATGGGGGCATTCGCGATTGGATCGGGCCGAGGCCGGCACAACGCGGGGTTTGAGTCGGCGGAAGTGGCCCGACGCCGGCTCGACGTCGGCCTCACGCCGCGCTCGAATCAGGCCTTGACGCCGGCAGCGGTTTGGCGGGCCGAAGGCGATCCGGCCGGTTGCGCCGCGGCAAGTTCACGCTTGCGCGCATCGATCACCGCGAGAAACGTGGCGACCAGTAGCGCGAGCAGTACCGTCACCATGATCGGCACGAGGACGTCGATGGTCAGCCCGAAAATCACCGTGCTGGTGGCGACCGCCAGACCTGCATAGGACGCCGCGCGAATCGCCGGGTCGCCCGAGCGCCGGTGACGCCAGAAGTACACCGAGATGCCGTAGTAGAACAGCAACAGGCAGATCACGCCGACCGCGCCCATCTCGGCGAGGGTCGAGAAAAAGTCGCTATGGGCGCGCTCGTTGACGATCTGGCTCTTCACTTCGCCACGCTTGGCCAGCACACCCAGCTCGTCCACCAGACGCCCCTTGCCGACGCCGTACACCGGATGACGCGTAAAGATCAGCCGCGACGCATTCCACAACTGAAGGCGCAGGCCTACCGATGTGTAGTCTTCGCCCTGATGCATCATCGACACATCGTTCGGTACTTCGGCGAGGCGTTTCTGAACCCGCTCGGTCGACAGGAGCGCCCCCGCGCCGATCACGATCGCCAGCGTCGTTATCAGGAAACGCTTCTTGTGTGCGTACCACTGGTACTGCAAGCCGAGCAGCACGACAAACACGGGCACGGCCAGCCAGCCGCCCCGGCTGCCCGACAGATAGGACGCGTAGCCGCCGCCCACCAGCGCCAGCAGTCGAAGCCCCAGCACACGCCAGTCGCGCGGCTTGTCCCAGCCCATGGTGAAGACCGACAGGAACCCGAGCAGCAGCGCGGTATCGCCGAACGGAATCGCATTCGTATAGGAATTATTCAGACGATTCGCATCCGTCCAGCCGCCGGCGGGTTGATCGACGAGTGCCCAGATGCCGGCCGCCAGCGCGCCGGCGGCACAACCCCAGCCGATCATGCGCAGATGCCTGGAAGGCAATTGCCGCAGCAGAAGGAAGACTGGCAGGGCAAGCATGAAGCGCGACAATGCGTCGAACTGACGCGGCAGCCAATAACCGAGCAGCGCCTGCTGGACGGCGATTGCCACGATAAAAGCCAGCATGCCGATCGTGTACCAGCGGTAAGTGCGCAATCCGGAGAAGTATCCCGGCGTGCGCCGGTTGGCCACGGCGGCGCCGAGCGCCAACGCGAGAATGACGAAGAAGCAGTAGCCCGTGCCGCCGCGCCATACGAGATTGACCGCGGGTGCGAAAAACAGCAGGGCTGTGCTGAGCCAGACCAGACTGGGAGCAAAAATCATAGGGCAACAATATGTAAGAACACTACCGTTCCGGTGGTGCAGTGGCGATGGCCGGACCCTTGGGTGCTTTTTCTAAGACGGTAGAGCGATCGCGATTATAACCGTGGGTCTCCTTGCAAAACGCTTGCTGAAGCACTCGGTAATGTGCTTGTCGAAGCGGCGCGGCCGTCGGCGTCACCTTGCCCCGGAGAGACTGGCGCAAAAGACAGCCGCCGTGGCCGCGGTGGCGTTTGGGCCGGGGCAACCGCCGTATTTGTCATATGAGCGGGCCGCGGCGGTACAATCCCCGGCGAAACTGACGGGCGATGCTGTTTGGGCCACCCGCGCGGCGCCGGGTTCCCACGGTGCCCGCAGACACACACGTCGCCGGCGATTCTCCGGCGCCGCTACCGGAGGATGTCGCCGGGACGGCAGCCATTTACATTGCATTGCACTGCACCACGCCGGATTGCCAATGCGGGATTGAACCGCGTTCGCGCCGGCGGCAAGCTCAACGGACCGAATCGATGTTCTCTATCATCATCCCGACCTGGAACAATCTGCCTTACCTGCGGCTCGTGATCGAGAGCCTGCGGCGTCATTCCACGCATACGCATCAGATCATCGTGCACGTGAACGACGGCTCGGACGGCACTTTGGCCTGGGTGCGCGACGAGGGTATCGAACACACCGCGTCGCCCGGCAACATCGGCATCTGTCACGCCGTCAATATCGCGGCGGCGCGCGCCACGCAGGACTACATCGTCTACATGAACGACGACATGTACTGCTGTCCCGGCTGGGACGACGCGCTCGTCAAGCGCCTCGCGCAGATGCCGGCCGACAACCTGTTCATGCTGTCCGGCACCATGATCGAACCGGTCGACTCCGGCAATCCGTGCGTCGTCGTGCAGAATTTCGGCCGCGACGTGGAGAGTTTCCGCGCCGGCGAACTGGTGGCCGCCACACCGCAACTCGTGCGCGCCGACTGGCGTGGCGCCACCTGGCCGCCGACGCTCGTGCATCGCGACTGGTGGTTCAAGGTCGGCGGCTATAGCAGCGAATTGAGCCCCGGCATGAGCAGCGACAACGACTTCTCGATGAAGCTGTGGGACGCCGGTTGCCGGGTGTTTCTCGGCGTTGGCGACAGCCTGGTCTATCACTTCCAGCAAAAGAGCACCGGCAAGGTCGTCAAGAACGATGGGCGCCGCCAGTTCCTCAACAAGTGGGGCATGACGCAAGCCACCTTCGATCGTTATTTCTTGCGACGCGGCACCGCGGTGGAAGGCGCTCAGGCAGTCGGCGAACCCGAGCGGACCGGCCGTCTGCGGCGTGCGTTGCTCAAGTCGCGCATCAAGCGCGCGTTTAGCTGAAACAGGTGCGCGTATTTGTGCGCGCATCCGCATGGTCCTTTGCAGCATGTGGCGGCGGACATCCGGCGGCGTTGTGCGTGCCGAGGCGCGTACGGAAGCGTGTGCCTTATACGCCGCCCGTCACCAGCGGCAGCACCGTCAAATCCGGGTGCGTGCCGTCGACAATGCTGCGCCCCACGTGCACCCCTTCATAGAGCGCTTCCTCCACGCTGGCGAAGCTCTCCTCGCCGTCCGCATGGAACGGCACCGAATGTCCGGGGATGGCCGGATCGGCGCCCGGATGGCACACGTAACCCACATACGTGCAACGATTATCAGGCACGGCCGACGGCTTCGTTTCGTCGCGCGGGTTTTTCGGGAAGGGTGCGACGTGAATTTCGAAACCCTCGTATTCCACCATCTGCCAAGGTGCGGTTTCATCGGCCATGGCCGCCTCCGTCTTTGTCGCGTCTATCAGAAAGTCTAGGTGATTTGAACGTAAAGCGCGCCCTGAGACTGATGCGGCAAACCACGATGCTTCGACCGTGCGCTCTTCGCGGTGTCATATAGAATGACGCGCTTTGCCCGTACAAGACCCCGCCCATGTGGTTCAAAAACCTTCAGTTGCACCGTCTTCCCGCTCCGTGGTCCGTCACCCCTGAACAAATGGAGAAATGGCTCGCGCCGCACGCGTTCGCGCCCGGCAACAGCGTCGAGATGCAAAGCCACGGCTGGGCGTCGCCGCGCGACAACGACTCGCTGGTGTATTCGCTCAACGGCCAGATGCTGCTGGTGTTTCGTGCCGAAAAGAAACTGCTGCCGGCTTCGGTCGTCACGCAAGTGACCAAGGCGCGTGCGCTCGAACTCGAAGAGCAGCAGGGCTTCAAACCCGGCCGCAAGCAGATGCGCGAACTCAAGGAGCAGGTGACCGATGAACTGCTGCCGCGCGCCTTCAGCATCCGCCGCGATACGCGCGTGTGGATCGATACCCGCAACGGTTGGCTCGTGATCGATGCGAGCTCGCAAGCGGTCGCCGACGAAGTGCGCGGCCTGCTGGTGAAGTCGATCGATCAACTGCCGCTCGGCACGGTGCGCGTCACGCAGTCGCCGGTTGCGGCGATGACCGGGTGGCTGCTTTCCGGCGAAGGTCCCGCGGGTTTCACGCTCGACCAGGACACCGAGTTGCGCTCGCCGGCGGAAGGCAACGCAACGGTGCGCTACGTCGGACATACTTTGGATGCCGAAGATATGCGCCGCCATATCGAAGCCGGCAAGCAATGCATGCGGCTCGCGATGACATGGGACGATCGCGTGTCGTTCGTGTTGACGCCTTCGCTCACGATCAAGCGGATCGCACCGCTCGACGTGCTCAAGGAAGCGAGCGACCCCACCGCGCAGAACGACGACGAGCGCTTCGATTCCGATGTTACGCTGATGACCGCCGAACTCGATCGCATGCTGTGCGATCTGCTCGACGCGCTGGGCGGCGAGCAGGGCGTGGACATGCCGCAAGCCGCGGCGGCGTGAGTGACAGTCATCTGAGCTGCGCTTGTCCGTGGTCGTGCGGTGCCCCGGCGCGATGCATTCGTGCGACGGCGCCGCGTGGCAGCGTCGTCAAGCGCGAACCACCGCTACGCGTCCGGACACCACCTACAACCTGAAGTACCGCAATTGCTCGAGCAGCGTATCGCGCGCACTGGAAGCGGCGATCGAAGGCGCATCGGCGCGCGTATGGGGCGGCCTTGGCGGCGGGCGGCCGTTTCTGCGGGGGATGACGGCGCCGGAGTTGTGGGTGGCCGCGCAACTGCGCGAACGCGCCGCGACGATGGCGTGGACCCCGGGCCTCACGCTCGACTATGCTCGCGCGCTCAGTATGCTCGCCGACCCGCGTCCGTCGGGCTGGGTGAAGATGGCGCGCCTCGCCGTGCGCCGCATGGTGCGCTCGCGGCAGCAATGGCGTGAGGAAGAGCGCAGTGCGCCGGCCACGATTGAACCACGACTTAGCCACAGCCATCGCGCGACATGGCCAGGCACCGCGCATGCCCAAGTTCGACGTAGCGGTGAAAACAGCAGGCGTATCAAGAGCTTGCCGATTTTGCCGGGCAGTTATGCACAGCCTTCTGAACAAAAACTGGGGATAACTTTGTGGCCGCTGTCCGGGCGGTTTGCCTGTGAGGTTTAGCCCGTTCTTCAAGAGTCCGGTTTTTAATCGCATTGTGTGCTGTTGTTAGCGCCCGTAGCGCTTTCTGGCGCTATCTATCACGCTTTCGTGGTCACGTGCTACGCCCCCGTTTTTTCCCTTCCGGCTGCCACAGGTTCGAGTGTCAGCCGCTGATCTCTTTCGCGTACGAATATCCCTCCTCTCTTGTTCCGATTGTTGTCACTTCGACGCGGTGGTGACTGACGGGCTACTGCGTGTTTCCCCGCGGATTGCGTAGGCGCCGTGAGCGCGACGTTTGTACTGGCACAGCGGAAATGTAGTTTTAGGAATTGTCGGATAGCGGGGATGGAATGCTCCTTATAGGGTGCTTGGGTCTCAAACAAGTAAAACAAATAAGGATGACTATAAAAAACAGAAGGTCTACAGAGAGTCCTGCAGGCATGATGGCCCGCCTGCTGACCGCATTCATGCTGCTCGTGGTCGCGTTTGGCGCCAACGCGGACGATTGCTTCACGCTTTACTCAAAGTCCGGTGCAACGCCGGGTTCAAAGACCTGCAAGATTGACGTGACTAGCAATACCCCAGGCGGGATGGGCAACTACGCCTGTATCAATGACCTCGCTCTAATCGAGCAGTGGTGCAACGCAACCGACAATCCGTCCGATGACTCCTGCCCGGTGGCAGACCCGGTGTTTCCAGCAAACGGCAACGTGACGATTTCCGAAGCTGACTTTGCCAGCGGTGATACGTCTCCCCTTGTCTTTCATCGAACATATCTTTCGAAGCCCTACGACAAGACGCAGACTGCGATGGGCGGCTACTGGGTCAACAACTGGCAGCGAAGACTTGATCTGTCGGCGGTTAATGCGAGCACGCCGAAAATCGTCGCTTATCGGGGTAACGGGCAGCCTCTGACATTCAAGTGGATTAGCGGAGCGTGGGCCGTGCCGGGAACCGCGGGTCTCTCCCTAACGAAAGCCGGCGACGGGTACTTATACCTCAAGGACGAACTGCTCGGTACGACCGAAGCCTATGCGGAGATCAGCGGCAAGTTCTATTCCGAAACAACCCGCACGGGTGTGATCCGCAAGGTTTTCTATGACGGCAGGCAGCGGCTGTCGGCGATCGCCTGGTGGCCGGCCGATAACGTAATACCGGCAACAGCGACATCAATCAGGCTGGAATACGACAGTAGCGACCGCGTCATTACCTTGGTCGATCCTTTGGGAATGCCCACCGACTATGCCTACGACGGGAAAGGCAATCTTGCATCGGTAACCAGACCCTATGGCTACGTTCGTCAGTATCTCTACGAGGACGCCCGTTTTCCAAACGCATTGACAGGCGTAAAGGACGAATCCGGATCGCGGGTTGCGACGTGGACCTACGATTCCAGCGGACGTGCAATCTCGGTCACGCATCCCGACACGACACGGAATGTGTCGCTCAGCTACGGTTCCGGTACGACGACGCTCAGCGACCTATCTGGCACCAGCACATACTCCTTTGATGCCGGAGTCACCTTGCGTCCTCGAACAATTACTACGCCAGCGGGCGCGGTATCGAGGACGTGGGATTCGGCAGGGAATCTGAAGCAGAGGCAGACGCCAGATGGAGGTGTCCAGTACATCTGGGACAGCGCCAACCGGCCAACGAAAGCAATTGCAACCGTTACCGGAAATAAGACCGTAACGACGATTGAGTACGCCGATGCCAGTTCATTGCGTCCGCATCTCGTTGCGACGCCGGGCAAGATCCGTGCGTTCGTCTACGACGCGCAGGGCAACGCCACTGGCTACGCGGAGGTGCAAACGACTGACCTGACAGGCGAACAGGGGATGCAGGCGGTCGGGGCGGGCAGCAAGACGACGGTCGGCGCAAGTTACGACGGAGCGGGCCGTCTCCTGTCAGCCACGGTCATCGAGGACGGGCAGAAGCTTGAGGACTGGACCTATACGTACGACGCAAAGGGCAACATCGCCACGACGAAGGATGCTGTATCGGGGTGGGCGATGCGAACGCTTGAGCGTAACGCCGCGAACCGGGCGACACAGATAGCCGGTAATAGCGGGCAGGCAAGCATCACTTACTATGGTAGTCGCGTTACGTCGTTTCAGTATAACGAACCGGCAAGTTCGGTTAATGGCGGACTCGCCCGTGTACTGGCAGTCGACTATCAATACGCTGCGAATGGCTCGGTGTCGTCACATTCGGCGAAGGTCTCGACTAACGGCGCGTGGTGGCAACCGATCAGCGACGCTGAGCTAGGCGTGTGGCTGACCAATTGGGAGTTGGGCAACGACCCGGTTGCGCCGCCGCCTATGCTCACGGGAATCAAGGGAGATGCCGGGGCCTTCGTTCCGGAAATGTGCGTTGAATGCTACATGGCGTGGAAAGCGAAGTTCACAGGGAAGCTTTTCGATAGTGAATTGAGCGATACATTGCCGACTTGGGGTGAGACAACCGAGCTAATGCTGAGCGATCAGTCGCAGGTTCCTTATCCTACTCTTGTGCCAGACCTGACTGGCTCCGCGAAGAGGTCAATGCTTTACGGCGCGCTCTTCGGAGCCGCGAGCGGTGACGGGGGTATGGTTAAATGTGGGAGCCGCGGTGATATAGAGTGGCGTGAGGGGGAATGTCATGCGAAGTATGAATCAGATATGCGTTTGTGCGCTTCGATCGCCTACCCGATGGGCGGCAAGCGTGGCGTCGCGCTATGCAAACAGCAGGCATTCCTAGACTATCAAGAGTGCAGAGGGTATTGATGGCTATTGATCCACCCCGTTCCGTAGTTCTGAACTACGACCAAGACAGTCAGCGATTGAATGTGCAGTTAGTTGAACCTGCCAAGCTGGCCCCGCTTCTGGCTGGAAAATTCACAGTGCCAATCCTGCTAGACGAATTCGATTTCAGGCTTGACGACGAGTTCGCGCGTCGGCTTGGAGTCGCAATGCTCAATGCGATCGCCTTGGGTCAGCCTGAAATCAGGCAATATATGACTGTCACGCAGCAACCAATCGACTAGTCGCCAGAAAAGTAATTGATCGGATGTTGTGCGCCATGACCGACCGATGTTTGGTCATGGCGCCAAGGCGAAGCGGACGGCCGCGCCGCGCAAGCTGCCACACATGATTTTGTGTGCACACGACTGCCATCACATCACCGGCCGGATGCTCCTCCCATCGCCTTAAATTGCGCGTAACTAACCATCTGAAAATGCTCACGGCCTGGCAGTTTTGCAATGATCTTTGAGTCGTCGGGCGGAATCTCTCCGAACATCTCGTAGTGAAATGCGAGCGTGCTCACGTAGTTGACGGTTGGCGCGGTGGAATGGAAATGAAGGTAACCACCGGTTTGCACGGCGTTCCAGAATACCCTGTCGCCGCTGATACTTTCGCGCGGGTCCTTGAATAGCCACGCCGCGCATGCGGGAAAGGCGGAGCGCGTAAGGAAATAACAGTTGGTGTCGTTGAAATCGAGGCCGTTGGATTCCTTGCAGATGCCAAGCATACGGCCGTCGGTGGTGAAAATATTCCGAGCTGCCGTGACTACCTGCGCACCCGTTTCCTCGACGATCATGCGCATCGTTTCGACATGGTTTGGCTCATACCAGTTGTCGGCGTCGAGAAAACAGATCGCATCAAATCCATTCGCGGCCGCGCAGGCGGCACCTACACCGCGAGGGGTATCCCCGTAGTCGGCGTGATTGGGAATCTTGATGTGCACGACACCTGGCCAGCTATCAACGTCGGAGTCAGGGAATCCATCGGCGACCATAAAGTGGGTCACGCTAGCTGCTTGCGCAAGGGTGCTTTCATGACATTTTCGTAGGACGTGACGCGGCTCTTTATAGTAGGCGCTAATGACGGCGACTCGCATGGAGGCTCTTCGTGAGATCGATGGAGCGGGGGATTGTAGCTATTGGCAACGCATCTCAGGCTATCTCGATTACATGCCGTCCGTGACGCCACCGTGCATCCAGCGGTGCTGCCGTCAAATGAGTGATTTCAACCAATATGGCGGGTGTATGCTCAAAGCGAAATCTTGTCGACGACAGCACCCCGCCACGCCGAATTCTGGCCGTGGCTCTTTCGGGATCAAACCGTGCCTGGCGCTCAGCGCCTACTACGGCAGCAGTTTTACTTGCGTGAACGTGATGCTCAGGACGAGTCCGGTTTCATCCATCGGCCTGTCAGATGACCGAGCCACAGCGTTTCACAGTGCGTCACGTCAGCGTCTATCGTTACTCGGAACCCGTGCGGTTCGGCGAACACCGGATGATGTTCCGCCCGCGCGCCAGCCACGACTTGCGCCTCGTCACGAGCCGGTTGGTGATTACGCCGACGCCGTCGCGGCTGCACTGGCTGCACGACGTGTTCGACAATTCCGTGGCGGTCGCGAGTTTCGTGGGCAAGGCGAGCGAATTGCGCTTCGACAGCGAAGCGACGCTCGAACACTTCGAGACGCCGCTGCCCGACTATGTGTTCGAGCCATACGCTGCGAGCGTGACCGAAGGTAAGTGAGAGGCGGGCCGGATGAATCGGCTTGTACAAATCGAACGTGTTTGCCGGGAGCGTCAACTCAGGTTGCTCCCCGTGCGCGTCAACTGAACGTTTCAACTGAAAGAGGGCGTCGCGATGAAATTGCGCGTTGGCTACGAGCTGGTCTATGAGTGCGTGCAACCGACGCCGATGATGCTGATGTTGAACACGCACTATTCGCACGCGAAGGACGTGCTGAGTCCGGATTTGCTGGCGGTCAATCCGCCGGTGCCGATCAGCCAGTATCGCGACGGATTCGGCAATCTGTGCAGCCGGATCGTGGCGCCGCAGGGACTGATTGCGTTGTCGACGAGTGCCGTGCTCGAAGTGTCGTCCGAGCCTGAGAGTCGGCCGCCGCTGACCGAGCAGCATCCGGTGGAAGCATTGCCCGACGATACGCTGGTGTTTCTGCTGGGCAGCCGATATTGCGAAACCGATCTGCTGTCCGAATTTGCGTGGCAGACGTTCGGCAAGATGCCGCTCGGGCGCGTGCGCGTGGATGCGATTTGCAATTACGTGCACGAGCACATTGTGTTTGGCTACGATTTCGCGCGGCCGACCAAGACAGCGTGGCAGGCGTGGCAGGAGAGGAAGGGCGTGTGCCGGGATTTCGCGCATCTGGCCGTGACGCTGTGCCGGGCGATGAATATCCCCGCGCGATATTGCACGGGATATATCAGCGATGTCGGCACGCCGCCGCCGTACGCGGCGATGGATTTCGCCGCGTGGTTCGAAGCCTATGTGGGAGGCTGCTGGCAGACCTTCGATCCGCGGAACAATGTGCCGCGTACGGGGCGAGTCTTGATGGCTCGCGGAAGAGATGCAGCCGACGTCGCGATCAGCAATGCGTTTGGGGTGACACAGTTAATGAAGTTCGATGTGGTGTGCGAGGCGATATAGCATCCATTCGCCTTCGGCGGCGGCTTTGTGGCGCCGGCGGCGCAAAGCCCAGGCATTTTCGGCCGTCGAGGCGTTTGTAGGCGTCATTCTCCGAGCACGAGCGCGCGCTTGCGCCGCAACAGCGCCGAGCCGATCGACACCGCCACGCCGACGCAACCCATCGCCGCCGAGAGAACCACGATCAGCAAGCCGGTTTGCGCCCGGGCCGAAAACACGCCGACCAGCAAACCGGCGAGCGGTTGCGTCATGTTGTTCAACAGGATCACCACGCCGGTTGTCTTGCCGTAGTCCTCGGGCGGGATGATTTTCTGCCGTGCGCTGCGGATATAGACATTGAACATCTTGTCGAAGCCGACAATCAGCAGGAAGCCGAATGCATAGCCCCAGGGCGCCGCACTCGCGCCGGCGATCACGCCGCCGGCACAGATTGAAATGAACGCGGCCCGGCCGAGCGTCGGTGCAGGCCAGGCGTTACGTGCGATCGTCAAAAGAATCAGTACCGTGGCCACGGCGCCGGCGGTTTGCAGGCCGGCATAGTAGCGGTTCGATTGCGCGTGAAAACCGGTCACCATCGCAGCGGATGTCGCGAGCGTCACACCGATCACCAGATTTTCGGCGGCGGCGAGCAGGACGATTTTCTTCAGACCGGGTAGCACCAGCACATGGCGCAGCGCGATGCGCAGGGGCATCGTCCAGTGACTCGAGGCAGCGGGCGGTGGATCGCCGGCGCGGAAACCGCTGGTGCGTTGCCACAGCAGCAGCGCCGCATCGGCAAGCAGAAACAGCATGCCGGTTGCGCCGACCACCCACTCCCAACGCCACACGCCGAGCAGTAGTGCGGCCAGCATCGGGCCGAGTACGAAACCCAGCTGGTCGGCCAACTGCGAGTAGGCGAGCACACGCTGGAACTGCTGCGTGCTGAAGATCTGCGGCAGCATGACTTCGCGTGCGACCAGCCCCTGGCTCGTGAGCACGCCGCACAATGCCGACAGTGCAATCAGCCAGCCGATGCCGCCAACCAGCGCATACGCCAGCACGCCGCCAAAACACACCAGCGCCCGCACGGTCTGGCTCACCCGCATCAGCTTGAGCGGCGAGATGCGGTCGCACAAGGCGCCGAAGAAGGGGAATACCAGGTAACGCGGCAGGGTTTCGACAAAGAACGCAAGACCTGACCACGAGACCTGGCGCGTCGTCTGAAACACGACGAGCGGAACGAGGAACAGCAGGACCTGGTCGGCGAGACGCGCGACAAACAGCGAGCAGAAGAAAGCCTGATGGTTGACGCGCACCGTTCATGTCCCGCCGTTTATGGGTCGAGACCGATCCTATCAAAGATCGACGGGCCGCGGTCCCGTAGTCTGATGGTTCCATGGAAGCCGCCCGTATGAAAACGGGCGGCTTCTTCCGGGTGACGCTCGAACCACAGGCATGGCGCGATTTCCGGCGTACGACCTCCTCGTCATGGCTGGCGTCTGCGGCTTATTGCGCGCCGCATCCCGCGCCCTGCATGCCTTCCTGAATCTGTTCCGGGGTCAGGTCGCGCTTGTGCGTGGCGAGCGACCAGCTGTGGCCGAACGGGTCCTTCACCTGGCCGTAGCGGTCGCCCCAGAACATGTCGGCAAGCGGCATGACGACGGTTGCGCCAGCCTCGACGGCCTGCTTGAAACTGGCGTCGACGTCTTCCACGTAGTAGTGAATCGTGACCGGCGTGCCTTTCAGCGCGTTCGGGCCCAGCGCGTTGTGATCGGGCCATTCGTCGGTCAGCATCAGCACGGAGTCGCCGATCTTCAGGGAGGCGTGCATCACTTTGCCGCCCGGCCCGGGCAGACGGTATTGCTCGACGGCGTTGAAAGCCTTGGTGTAGAAGGCGATGGCGTCCGCGGCGTTGGCGCAAATCAGATACGGGGTGAGCGAGTGCATCCCGTCCGGGATCGGTTTGACAGCGGTGCTGGACATGACGGCGTCTCCTTGAAGTAACAGGTTCGTGAGTTGAAAGACCGGCTGCGTGAGCCAGGCCTTCAACGTTACGACGAGTGCATCACGGTCGAATCGACACTCCGGAAAAAATATTTTTCAAGCGCGCCCGTGCGGCGTGGATGCGGGCGTGGGAATGGACAGGGAGGGGGACGTCGGCGTGGGCATGGACGCAGACGTCTGCGTGGACATGGGCATAAACGTGGGCATGGGCGTGGGACTGCGGCGCGGGGGTGGCGCCGCGCAGGCTCAACCGGCCGGGATCGGCATCCGTTGTTGCTTCAACCGGCCGGATTGTCGTCGTCCGTTGGCGCGGCGGGTGTGGAAGGTGCTGACGGCGTCGCCGCGCCACCGCCCGGCGCGCCGAGGATGCTGATCTGGAACGTCGGGGTCGCCGCGAGCGATTGCAGCGTCGCGTCTTCCGGAATGTGTTCGAACAGCGGCAGGATCACCGAGCCGCCGATCACCGCGCGCCGGCTGTTGTCGCCCGGACGCAGGCCCCACACGTCCTGGTAGACCACCGGCACCGCGACGCCGTTGCGGGTCGTGTTGCCGATGTACAGCATCACATGCCCGCCGATGTAGATCAGCGTGCGCAACGGTTCGCCATGCTGGGCCAGGTAATCGAGCCGTTGCGCGGGTGTCGACGCGGACAGATCGATCATGCGTCCCGCGCTCATCTGCGTCGACGAATGGCGCGGCAGCCACACGCCGAACGTCGCGAAGATGCTTTGCAGTTCCGACGAACAGTCGTTGTACAGGCCACTATTGCCCCAGCCGTACGGCCGCCCGATCAGCGTCTTCATCAGCATCGCGAGATGCCGCGGGGTGGCGGCGAGCGGCATCGGAGCGATCTGCGCATCGCTCAGCCGGGCGGTGCGGATGATCGCCTGGCCGTCCACATCTCGGGCCGGGACCAGGAGTTTGCGGGAGGCGGGGGCGTCGGCGGCGTCGCTCGCGGGTTGATTTGCCGGTGGTGCGGGCCGTGTGGCGTTGTCCGGCGCGAGCGGCAGCAACGTGCCGGCCGGCGCGTCGAAGCGGAACACGCCGCGGCTGTCGCGCACCGGCGCCGAGGCGACTGTCACGGCGCCCAACGACTTCGCGGTGGCGGCGCGCCACGTGTCGACGAAGCTGTCGCCGGTCAGGCCGACACCGTCGCTGCGCACCCAGCCTTGCACGTCGGGTGTCTGCACGTAGCGCCACGCGCCGTCGACACTGCTGCCCAGCACATACAGCGGCGTGCCGGGACGCACGGCTGAAATCTGCAGGTTGTCGAACGGATAGCCTTCGCCGGCGAGGTGACGATCGTAGAACGACGGGTCCGTGGTGGGCAGTTCGCGCACCATCAGGTTGCTGGTGGCGATCGCGCGGCGTTCGGGCTTGTAGACGGCCTCCTGCGTGAACTGGGCGACCTCCATGTTTTGCGCGATGGCGTCGATCCACGCCTTGTCGTGCGGCCGGAAATTCTCGCCGTAGCCGATTGCCGCGCCGCTCTTGCCGGTGTTGTCGAACTTGTCGATGCGGCGTTGCTGCAGCGCGACGATGTCCGCGCCGTGCTGGCGATAGACGCGCATCGCCACGTAAGCGGCGTTCCACGGCGACTGCGCGGTCGTGCCGGTGCCGAAATAGCGCGCGTAGAGGGCGCTGAAGTGCGCCTGCTGATCCGCGGGACGCAGGAACGGCTGGTCGTAGGCGGGGCTGTCCGGTTCGAGCCAGTGGTCGACGTTCTGGTCGTAATTGGCGATTGGGAACAGCGCGACCGTATCGACGCTCGCGCGGGCATCGCGGGTCGGCGGCGGATTGCTGCAGGCGGCGAAGGTAGCGGCAGCCGCGAGGGCGGCGCATAGCGTGGCGGCACGGCGGGCGTGCGGCAGTCGGGCGGCCAGGCGTGTGACAAAGCGTGCTGCAAAGCGGGGCATGACGGCGACAGGCATGGAGTTCGACGGTGATGGTCCAAGGGCACGATGATACGGTGTCGCGCAACGCCCCGGGCAGCGGATGCGTAGTGCACTGACGTGGAACGAGCGAGTGGGCTTTCTGGCGCTTACACGCACCTAGCCGGCGCTAGCGCCACGTCTCACGACATGAGGGCGACACGAAGGCGATCACCGGCGCTGGGCCCTCACGGCGTTATGAGTGTATTTACACAACGCTTATGTGTTTTCATTGAGTTTCGAATCGTCAATAGCGGCAGTGCCATACCGCACTTCACACGCAAGCGGCCGCACGGGCCGGGCGTTTCCTTACACTCGACACATCGCCTCGAAGCGTTTTTCACGAGGCGCCACAACCAGGAGAACATCATGCAAACCAGCGCACGCAATCAATTCGCCGGCGAAGTCGCCGAAGTCAAACATGGCGCCGTGAACGACGAAGTCACGTTGCGCACCCAGGACGGGCTCGAGATCGTCGCGATCATCACGCACGGCAGCGCGACGTCGCTCGGCCTCGCTGCCGGCAAGAAGGCTTTCGCGCTGGTCAAGGCGTCGTCGGTGATCGTGATGGTCGACGTGGCGGAGAACCAGGTGTCGGCACGCAATTGCATCGCCGGTACGGTCTCGGCGGTCACCCGGGGCGCGGTGAATTCGGAAGTGACCATCAGCGCGGGCGGCGCGCGGATCGCCGCGATCATCACCAACGATAGCGTCGACCGCCTCGCCCTCGCGAGCGGTAAGGCTGCGACGGCGATCTTCAAGGCATCGAGCGTGATCATCGGCGTCGAATGACGATCGACGCATGGCGTTGGCCACAGGCTTGGAGTCTGGACAACGCCATCCGGCCGCGCGTGGATCGGGCGGAAAGAGGGCGGCATGCGCGGCGCGGCGCGGCGTGAAGGAAATGGCGGCTTGATTTACACTGCACGCCTCGCGGTTCCTCTTTCCGCTTTCATTACGGACGCTGTCATGTTCGAAGTCTCCTCCGCCTCGCATCTCCCCAAAGCCGCGCACTACGAAGAACTGGTCGCCCAGGCGCGCGCGCTGCTCGCCGACGAAACCGACTGGGTCGCCAACGCCGCGAATTTCTCGGCGTTCGTATTTCATTCGCTGAGCGATCTGAATTGGGCCGGTTTCTACTTCCACGACGGCCGCGAACTGGTGGTTGGGCCCTTTCAGGGCAAGCCTGCCTGCGTCCGCATCGCGCTCGGCAAGGGTGTGTGCGGCACGGCTGCGCAAACCCGTCAGACGCAAGTGGTGCGTGACGTGCATGAATTTCCCGGCCATATCGCCTGCGATTCGGCATCGCAATCGGAAATCGTCGTGCCGCTCGTCGCGCCGGACGGCACGCTGATCGGCGTGTGGGATGTCGACAGCCCGGTCGTCGCACGTTTCGACGCGGAAGACGCGAAGGGGATGGAAGCGCTGTGCGCGGTGTTTATCGAAGCCGCGCTGCCGCGCGTATCGTAGGCGTTCCGGAACGAAACGATCCCGCTGTGCGGCGCGACCCTATGCTTTTTCGTACATAGACTAGATGCACTTCAGGGGATGGGTCGGCGGACCTCATCCCGCTATCGTTCTCTCCACGCGCTCAAGACAGCGCGACGAACCCCCACCAGGTTTTGGAGACATGCATGAGTTCCGCCACTGCTACTGCCGCCGTTACTGCCACCGCTGCGCCGCTGACATTCCAACGTTCCCCCGCTTTACCCCGCAATTGCACCTTCGATAGCCACGACTGGGAGATTCTCAGCCGCTACTGGCATCCGGTGGCGTTCGCCGCCGACGTGACCGACAAACCCATCAGCGTGACGCTGCTCGACGAGCCTTTGGTCGTGTTCCGCTCGAATGGTCAACTGGTGAGCGCGCGCGACATCTGTCCGCATCGCGGCGCGCCGCTCAGCCAGGGATGGGTCGATAACGGCGGCATCGTGTGCCCGTATCACGGCCTCGCGTACGGCAGCGACGGCAAGTGCAAGCACATTCCGTCGCAAACTGACGGTCCGATTCCCGAGCGCCTGCATCTCGTCACGTATGCGACGCAGGAAGCTTACGGCCTCGTGTGGGTGTCGCTAGGTGGCGGCACTGAAGCGTTGCCCGCGTTTCCCAACTGGGACGATCCGGACTTCCAGCAGATCCTGCCGCCCTCGATCGACATCAACGCTTCGGCGGGACGTCAGACTGAAGGCTTCATCGACGTCGCGCATTTTGCGTGGATTCACCACGACAGCTTCGCCGACCGGCACAACCCGGTGGTGCCGCAGTATTCGGTGGAACGGCGCGAACGCGGCATGCATGCGGAGTACGTGAGCACGGTCAGCAACTTCCCGAAGTCGATGCAGCATCGCGCGCCTGAGGGTTATCTCTGGCATCGCTTCTTCGACGTGGATGTGCCGTTCTTTGCGCGCCTGACCGTCCACTTTCCCGATAACGGCCGCCTGTCGATTCTGAATGCCGCGAGCCCGGTGTCCGCGCGCAAGACTCGCCTGTTCGTGCCGATCGTGCGCAACTTCGATAAGGATTTGCCGCTCGAGGATGTCTACGCGTTCAATCGTCAGGTGTTCGAAGAAGATCGCGCGATCGTCGAACAGCAACGCCCGGAAGATTTGCCGATCGACCGCGCGGCGGAAGCGCCGATTCTTGCCGACCGTTCGTCGGGTGCCTACCGTCGGGCGTTGGCCGAGATCGGCCTGGGCCAGGCGTATGTGCGCTAGTTCGTACTGCGGGTTCGTGATGGGTGATTTGGGAGAGAAGCCATGAAAGTATGGGAATGCGTGATCTGCGGCTTTCGCTATGACGAAGCACTGGGTCTGCCGGAAGCGGGCATCGCGCCGGGCACGCGCTGGGAAGACGTGCCGGACGACTGGTTGTGCCCGGACTGCGCGACCGGCAAACACGACTTTGAAATGCAGGTGGTCGCATGACGGACGCTCAGCATCAGGACAACGGGCAGCCGGTCGTGATCGTCGGCACCGGCATGGCGGGCTACACGGTCGCGCGCGAATTGCGCAAGCTCGACAGCACGGTGCCGATCGTGTTGATCAGCCGCGACGACGGCAGCTTCTATTCGAAGCCGATGTTGTCGAATGCGCTGGCGATGAAGAAAGAGCCGCAGACGTTGGCGAGTTTCGACGCCATGGCGATGGCCGCGCAGCTGGGCGCATGGATTCGTGTCAATCAGCGAGTGGAGCGCATTGTGCCGGCCGAGCGCACGCTGCTTGTCGACAATGCGTTGCTCGGCTACGGCAAGCTGGTGCTGGCCACGGGCGCGGACCCGCGACGCCTGAAGGTGGCGGGCGATGGCGCGGCCGACGTGATGTCGATCAACGACCTCGGCGATTACGCGCGTTTCAGGTTGGCGCTCACGCGCTGCCGCTCGGTGGCGATTCTGGGCGCGGGTCTGATCGGCTGCGAGTTCGCCAACGATCTGGCGGCCGCCGGTTATACGGTCAGTCTGATCGATCCTGCTTCGACGCCGCTGGCGCGCTTGCTCCCGCAAGACGTGGGCGAGATTTTCGCCCGCGCGTTGGATGAGGGCGGCATCCGTTTTCATCCTGGCCGCAGTGTGGATCGTATCGATCGTTTATCGGACGGTTATCGGCTGACGTTCGCCGAAGGCGAGCCGATCGTCGCGGATCTGGTCGTGTCGGCGGTTGGTCTCGTGCCGCGCACGGCGCTTGCGGCCGCCGCGGGTCTTGAGATCGATCAGGGCATCCGCACCGATGCATGGTGCCGCACCAGTGCGCCGGATATCTATGCACTCGGCGATTGCGCCGCGATCGACGGCAAAGTGCAGCCGTACGTCCTGCCGATCATGCACGCCGCGCGGGCGCTCGCGCGCACCCTCGCCGGGCAGCCGACGCGCGTCGCCTTTCCGGTGATGCCGATTACCGTGAAGACGCCTGCGAGTCCCGCCGTCGTCGTGACGCCCGAAGGCGAAGGCGCATGGTCGATCGAAACCGCCGGCGACGCGGCGAAACACGCGGCGCGCGCCGTGTGCCGGCATGCCGGCAGCGAGCGTCCGTTGGGCTTCGCCTTGCTCGGTGCGGCGATCGATGGCAAGGCCGCGCTGCTCAAGGCCATGGCAGAAGGGGCCGCCAGCTAACCCATAACAATCTTCCGTCTGACCGACCTCACTTTGTGATCGCACGGTGTTTTAAGGGCCTGTCACCTGCAACGCATCCGATGATCGCATTCGCGCCGCAAGCTTTGCTTGCGGCGTTTTTTTATCCGCCTGAAGGAGGTGCGTGGTGCTGGAGAATGCTTAGGAAGCCAGATCTTTGGCGACGTTGGCGATCAGCCTGCGCAGCCAGATCGCGGCAACACTGCGATGCGTGCGGTCGTGCCAGAGTTGATAGTAGGTGAGGGCCTGCGGCTCGCCGGGAATCGGCTCGATACGTAGCGGCAGCAGTTTGGTGTAGTGCGTCGCGAGCGCGCGGGTGGTGGTGAACAGCAGATTGGAGCGCGCCAGCACGTAGGGCGCCATGCCGAAATACGGCAGCGTCGTGGTGACGGTGCGCGACAGGCCGTTGCGGGCGAGTTCGATATCGACCGTGCCCCACGACGTCGTGTTGTAGGTCATCACCGCCAGGTGTTCCGCTTCTTCGTAGACGGGCTTGCTAAGCCGCCCCGGCTTGATGGGATGGCCGTTGCGCATCAGGCACACCAGTTCGTCCTTGCACAGCGGCTGCAGATGCAGATGCTCCGGTGGCGTGCGCCAGTTGCCGATCACCAGATCGAGAAAGCCGCCTTCCAGGCCGTGTTCGTAGCCGCCGTCCACCATCATCAGATGCCTGAACTCGAGCTTCGCACCGGGTGCTTCGCGATGAAACGCGTCGACCACGGCCGGGACGAAGAACGCATCGAGATAATCCGGCGAGCCGATCCGGAAGGTCTGGTTCGTGGTGGCCGGATCGAACGACGTGGTGGGATGCAGAATGGCCGCGATATTGTTCAGCGCCTGCGCCGTGGGTTCGATCAGCGTGAGTGCGTGCGCGGTGAGGACCATCCGGCTGCCGCTGCGTACCAGCAGCGGATCGCCGGTCATGTCGCGCAGTTTGCGCAGCGCCACGCTGACGGTCGGCTGCGATTGTCCGAGCAACGTTGCCGTGCGCGACACGCTCGATTCGGTGAGCAGCGTGTGCAGCACCTTGAGAAGGTGCGAATCGATGATTTCCTTGGACATGAACGACGGGACCCTGTTTCGTGCGGATCCATGCAGTGGGGCGGCGGATTTTTATCGAAGGATCGCGAGCAAAATATATCGGCGGATATAACGGTCGTCAATCCGTCGGAGCCCTGTGCCAAGGCGTCGAAGGCCGGTGCGCATTGAGTCATGAGGCGCGGCGTATCCCGGCAATAGCGTGCGCTTTATGGTGTGCGCGATGACGGGTGTATCGCTGCCGGAATCGGGGAATACACCGGGGGAAACGATTGTCGCGAGAGGTGTGCGGCCGGTGCGGTGGACCCGGCCAGGAAAGCCGCTATCATACGCACGTTACCCGGCGGATCGGACCGAAACCGCCGGGTTTGCCGGTTGCGCGGTGCGCGTCAGGAAACAAGCTCACCCGCTTTCCTCATTCGTTTTTAATACCCAGGAAACTCAAAGGCCGGCGCGATGCAAGCTCACCCCTACGCCGAAGCGCGCACACGCGACGCCGTGCTTGCGGCGGCGCCCTACGGCATGTTCATCTGCACCGCCGACGGCACGTTCGACTCGGTCAACGCGGCTTTCGAAAAGCTGACCGGCTTTGCCGCCGAAGAATTGATCGGCCGGCGCAGCTTTGAGTGCTTGCACGACCCGGCCGAACTCGCGAAGCGGCGCGCCGAATTGTGGCCGCTGCCGCCGCTGTCGGCGCCAGGCTCGCGCTATGAAGGCGAATGGACCTATGTGCGGCGCAACGGCACCCCGATTCGCGTGGTGTTCGCGCTGGCACCGCTCGCCGCCGAGCCGGCGCATTCCGGCGGTGCAGCCACGGGATCCGCCCGCTATGTCGGCATCGCCATCGACATGACGCGCTACGCGCAGTCCGAGGCGCGCTTGTGGTACGTCTCGCATCACGACGGCGTGACCCGGCTGCCGAATCAGACGCTTTTCACCGAACGCCTCGAGCTGACCATCGCGCGCTGCCAGCGCAGCGGCCATGGCTTTACCGTGCTGATCGCCGAACTCGACCATTTGCGCAAACTGCGCGATGCGCTCGGTTTGCATGCGGCCGAACTGGTGTTGCAGATCGTCGGCGAACGGCTGCGCGGCCTGTTCCCGAACGACGGTACGATCGCCTCGATCGGTGGCACGCAATTCGCGTTGCTGATCAACGAAACCGGCGCGGCGGCCGATACTTTCGCGGCCGAGGCACTGGGCCGCATCGCTGAATCGATCGACTACGCGGGCACCGCGCTGAACATCACCGCGAGTATCGGCGTCGTCGCATATCCCGCCGACGGCGCCGATGCGCCGACGCTGATGCGCCGCGCGGGCGTGGCGCTGTCGGCCGCGTCGGCGGTGAACGGCAATGCGGTGCGGCGCTTCTCCACGGCGCTCGAAGGCCAGGCGGCGCGCCGTTTCGAATTGCAGACGATGCTGCGCGAAGCGCTCGAGCGTCAGCAATTGCATCTCGTCTATCAGCCGCAGGTGACGCTTTCCGATGGCCGCATCGCGCAAGTGGAAACGCTGCTGCGCTGGAATCATCCGCAGCGTGGGTTGATCAGCCCGGTCGAGTTCGTGCCGGTCGCCGAAGAGTCGGGCCTGATCGAGCAGATCGGCGAGTGGGTGATTCGTACCGCGTGCCGCGACGCCGGCAAACTGCTGCGGCTCACCGGTACCTTGCCGCGAGTCGCGGTGAACGTATCGCCGCAACAGTTCCAACGGCACAATCTGTTCGAGACGATCCGCGAAGCACTCGAAGATGCCTCGCTCGACCCTTCGTATCTCGAGGTGGAAATCACCGAGGGCGTGCTGCTGGGCGACACCGAGCAGGCATTGCAGACGCTCCATGCATTGCGCGAATTGGGCGTTGAAGTCGCCGTGGATGATTTCGGCACCGGCTATTCGAGTCTCGCCTATCTCACGCGCTTTCCACTCAATCGC
Organism: Paraburkholderia caffeinilytica; assembly: GCF_003368325.1. NCBI lineage: Bacteria > Pseudomonadati > Pseudomonadota > Betaproteobacteria > Burkholderiales > Burkholderiaceae > Paraburkholderia > Paraburkholderia caffeinilytica. The sequence continues at coordinate 3,193,457 of NZ_CP031467.1, forward strand.
ATCAAGATCGATCGCTCTTTTGTGATGCGCATGAGTACCGATCCGCAGTGCGAGGCGCTCGTCGGCGCGATTATCGCCATGGCCCATGCGTTGAAGCTGCGGGTGACCGCTGAAGGTGTGGAGACGGCCGAACAGGCCGCGCAACTGGAAGCGCTCGGCTGCGACGAAGCGCAAGGATTCTGGTTCTCGCGACCCATCACCATCGCGGCGCTGCGCAATTTGCTGAAGCCTTTGGGCACCGGTTGACGATCTGGTCGAATGGCGGCTGTCACGCTGTCAACTTGAAGTCGCCGTCTTTCGGTTGTCGTAGCGCGTCGCACCTCCTGCACGACGCGTGTCTTCCTTCCAGCAATGTGGAAAAGAGCAAGGCGCCGATTGGCGCCTTTTCGTCTGTTCGCGTGACGACGCGAAACTCATTGTGCAGCTTCGTTAGCGTGCGGGATCGCCGTGCCGCCCATACCGGATACGCGCGGATGGGCGAGGAAGAAGCGCAGCATTTCGACCGTTGCATCGGGGCCGGCTGGGTCCGCGTACGTGCCGCGCTGACTACCGCCTGCCCATGCGTGGCCCGCGCCATGAATCGACCAGACCTCCGCTTCGATGCCGTTCGCCGCGACGAGTCGTTGCACCGTGCAACCGCGCTTGCCGCTCGCTGGGCCTGCTGCGTGCGAGGACGTGCTGGGTGTCGCGACTGTTGTAACGCCTGAGTCGAAGCCTGCTACGAGCGCTGTGGCGTTCGAGGGATGCACCGTCGTGTCCGCATCGCCATGAAACACGATGAGCGGGCGCTGCGGTTCGACGCGCGGGTGGCTGCGATGCGCTTTGCCGCCCTTCATCGCGGCGAGCGCCGAAGGCAGATCCTTCGCACTTCCGTAGGCGAGGCCGGAATGCACGCAGGCCGCCGCGTACAGATCGGGCGACGTCTTCAGCATGATGTCCGCCATGGCGCCGCCTGCCGACAGACCCGCCACGTACACCCTTGCCGGATCGACGCGATAGCGCGCCATCACCTCGCGTGTGATGCCCGCGATCAACGACGGTTCACCCTGATCGCGCTGCTGGTCGGCAGGCTTGAACCAGTTCCAGCAGGTCGAATGATTGGCTGCTTGCGACTGATTCGGATACACGACGATGAAGCCACGACGCTCGGCCATTTCGTTCATGCGCGTGCCGGCCGCGAAGTCGTCGGCATTTTGCGTGCAGCCGTGCAGCATCACGATTAGCGGCAACGGGTCGCTCTGGTAGACGGCGGGTATGTAGAGCTTGTATTGGCGTTGGCCGGCGCTGTTGCTGAAGGTGTGGGTGCTGAAGGTGCCGGGTGTGTCGGCGTCGAAAGTGTGCTCTGACGGGGCGCTGGATGTGGCGTTGGCATGTGATTGGGCCTGCGTCCAGGCTTGTGCCCATTCGTTGACGCTCTGTGGCATGGGCGGAGTGTGCGCCTTGCCTGCGTTGTCCTTGCCGCCCGCGAGCGCGCGCTGGACCGCGGCGGTCGCTTCCTTCGGCCCCTTCGTGCGCAGCAGCTCGAAGGCTTCTTTCATCGACTTCAGGAAATCTTCATTTATTTTCATGATCGAGGGCTACAAGGTTGACTTGCATTGAGCGTGGCGGGGTCAGGCGATGAGCTTTGCGCATCTGACCGTGTTCGACCACGGGTTCAACCGCGTGCTCGACCATGGGATCAGCCACGCCAGGCGCGGTTACCTGATGCGTCCGGCGAGCGCCGCCTTGACTGCGGGCGACGCGTGAAACGCGCCGAGCACCGTCACCGATGCGATCGTGGCCGCCGCAAGTTCCGGCGGCACATCGCCTGCGATGCTGGCGAGGCCGAGCACGTGAATGTCCAGTCGCTCGTTCGCGGCTTGAGCGGTTTCGAGGTCTCGCCGGGAGAAGTGCTGCAGGCCGAGCACCATCGCGCGCCGGGTCACCGTTTCCGTGACGACCTGCGCGTGGTTGGCGAGCTGGTTGCGAATCGCCGTACGGATCAGGTCGGTGCGGTTCGAGTAAAAACCCTCTTCGACGAGCAAGTCGATCTGGCCCAGGTCGACCGGGCCGAGGTTGATGGTGATCTTTTCGGTCTCGCCGCCTTTGGGGCGGGAGGTGTCGACGAGCTTGAGGTTGGCCATTTCTATCCCGATTGGTGGTCGCCTAGCATCCCAGTGCCATCCAGATAACATCCAATGGGATGGTTATACGCGCATGGTTCGAACGGCGTCAACGAGGAAATTGAGGGCCGGGAGAGATTTGGGAGCGGAAATCCGGGGTTGTTCGAGCGGCAGGCGCTTTTAGCAGAAAGGCGTGAGTAACGACGTCAACACCTGACGATCAGCGGCCACTACTGCCGGCTTCGAAGTGGCGTGCGGACTGCTTCACTGACTCAAGCAAGGTCGACGAGCGGCTGCTTTTGTGGATCAGGTGGACCTTTGAACGGCAGATATCGGGGGAGCGGCTTTGCCGGCGGCTCCAGCGGCGGCTCGGGCGGTGTGCTCAATACCCGGAAGCTGGATGAGCGTCGCGAGACTCCTTCAAGAAGTCTCGCGAGTGGAAGGCGGTCAAATCATTGAGCTGAGAGGCTTCGATCAGGTGAGCTACGAGGCGCCACGGAGCGTATCGCCGCGCTACATCAGCACGATATCGTACTGCTCCTGGCTCAAATTCGACTCCACCTGCAGCGACACCGGCTTGCCGATGAAATCGATCAGCATCGCCAGATGCTGCGATTCTTCCTCCAGGAAAAGATCGATCACCTGCTGCGACGCCACCACGCGAAACTCGCGCGGATTGAACTGCCGCGACTCGCGCAGAATCTCGCGCAGCACGTCGTAGCACACCGTGCGCGGCGTCTTCACCTGGCCCTTGCCCTGACAAACCGGGCAGGGTTCGCACAGCACATGCGCCAACGATTCACGCGTGCGCTTGCGTGTCATCTCCACGAGCCCAAGCTGCGAGAAGCCATTCACGGTCACGCGCGTGCGATCGCGCGACAACGCCTTCTTCAATTCGCCGAGCACCTGATCGCGATGCTCGACGTTCTCCATATCGATGAAGTCGATGATGATCACGCCCCCCAGATTGCGCAGCCGCAATTGCCGCGCGATGGTGTGCGCGGCTTCGAGGTTGGTCTTGAAGATCGTATCGTCGAAGTTGCGTGCGCCGACGTAGCCGCCGGTGTTCACGTCGATGGTGGTCATCGCTTCGGTCTGGTCGATCACCAGATAGCCGCCCGACTTCAGATCGACGCGGCGTGACAATGCGCGCTGGATTTCCGCCTCGATGTTGTACAGATCGAAGAGCGGCCGCTCGCCGGTGTAGTGATGCAGCTTCGACGACACCGCCGGCGTGAACTCCGCCGCGAAGTCGGCGAGCATCTGATAGGTCTCGCGCGAGTCGACCTGGATGCGCGAGGTCTCGTCATTCACGAAATCGCGCAGCACGCGTTGTGCGAGATTCAGGTCCTGATACAGCAGGCTGGTCGGCGGCATGCGCTGACCTTGCGAGATGATCGTCGCCCACGTCTTGCGCAGATACGCGACGTCTCCGGCCAACTCTTCGCTCGTCGCATCTTCGGCGATGGTGCGGACGATGTAGCCGCCTTTTTCGTCCGCGGGCAGCACGGCGGTCAACCGCGCACGCACGGCCTCGCGTTCGGCTTCGCTCTCGATCTTCTGCGAGATGCCGATGTGCGGCTCCTGCGGCAGATACACAAGCGTGCGCCCGGCGATGCTCACCTGCGTGGATAGCCTTGCGCCCTTGGTGCCGATCGGATCCTTCACGACCTGCACCATCAGCGTCTGACCTTCGAAGACGATTTTTTCAATCGGCTGATGCGGCGTTTGATGTTGCGGCTCGCCGGCAATGCGCGGATGCCAGATATCCGCTACGTGCAGGAACGCCGCGCGCTCCAGGCCGATGTCGATAAAGGCGGATTGCATGCCCGGCAACACGCGGACGACTTTGCCGAGATAGACATTGCCGACGCGTCCTCGCGACAGCGTTCGTTCGACGTGAAGTTCCTGGACGGCGCCTTGCTGGACGAGCGCGACGCGCGTTTCCTGCGGCGTGACATTGATCAGGATTTCTTCATTCATGGTGTTATTTTAGAAGTCGATGCGCGCTGCGCGCAGGAGGGCAGCGGTTTCAAAAAGCGGCAAACCCATGATACCTGAATAGGACCCGTCGATATGCTCGATAAACTCGGCGGCGCGTCCCTGCACGCCATACGCGCCCGCCTTGCCGAGCGGCTCGCCGCTCGCGGCATAGCGGCGTACGGCGTCCGCTTGCAGTGCAGCAAAACGCACCTTCGATACCGACAGCGCGGCCGGCAGCACCGTGCCTTCCGCGTCGACCACCGCGACCGCCGTCAACACTTCGTGATCGCGGCCCGCGAGGCGCGTGAGCATCGCGACGGCATCGTCGGTGTCGACGGGCTTGCCGAGGATCGCGTCGTCGATCGTGACGGTTGTGTCGGCCACCAGGATCGGCCGTGCGGCATGCCCACCTGCCACGAGACGCACGCGCGCAGCGTGCGCCTTGGCGATGCACACGCGCTGCACATAATCGCGCGCGCGCTCACCGGGTAGCTCGGCTTCGAGCGCTTCGGCATCTTCATCGGGACGCGGCAGCAGCAATTCGAAGCGCACGCCGAGCTGTTGCAACAGCTCCTGACGGCGTGGACTCTGGGACGCAAGGTACACGAATGGATGCAGCGAAGCAGCTGGCGTTGGCATGAACAGGTCTCGATGAGGCGGGTTGCGTCACTGCGCGAGGAGCGCGCGATGCGCTTGTTGCGCTTGTCAGTCAAGCGTCGATCGGCGTGCGAAAGGGTGCAACAAAAAGTGCAACATAAGGCGCAACAAAAAACGCGTCGATGAGCATGCCGATATATACGTCAATAAGCGCGTCTGCGAACACGTCTACAAACGCATCAATCGGCGCAGACAACGAGACCCAAAACGGGCGGTCGGTCAGCGGCCTCGTTCGCTCACACGCGGTGATAGGGGTGATTTTGCGTGATGGTCCACGCGCGGTAAAGCTGCTCGGCGAGCAGCACGCGGACCATGGCGTGCGGCAGCGTCAGGCTGGAGACACGCAGCAGCATATCGGCGCGCGCTTTCAGATCGGGATCGAGCCCGTCGGCGCCGCCGATCAGAAACGCCACGTCGCGGCCGTCCTGCTGCCAGCCGGGCAGCGCGCCGGCGAGCTGCATGGTGGTCCAATCCTTGCCGCGTTCATCGAGCGCCACGATGCGCGCATTCTTCGGCAACGCGGCTTCGATTTTCTGCCGCTCGGCCGCCATCACGCTTTCGGCCGGCCGTCCCGATGAACGCTGCTCGGGCTTGATTTCACGCAGCTCGATGCGCAGTTCGGGCGGCATGCGCTTCGCGTATTCGTCGAAGCCGGTGGCGATCCAGTCAGGCATCTTGTGGCCGACGGCGAGGATGTGCAGTTTCATGACGGATGTAGTCGGGGGCGCAAGCGCTGCAATCGCTGACCCTGCGTCGCAGGCTCGAGCGGTTTGCCGGCCACGTGCTTACTTGCGGCGCACCGGCGTTTTGCGTGCGGGCTTCTTGGCAGCCGGCGCGTCGTCCTCTTCGTCCTCGTCGTCGGGTTCGCTCGCGCGCGCGCCGCCGAACGGATCCGGCGTCGCCAGCTTCAGGCGCACCGGCTTGTCACCCCAGATTTCTTCGAGGTTGTAGTACTGGCGCAGTGCCGGTTGCAGGATGTGCACGATCGCGTCGCCGCAATCGACCAGCACCCATTCGCCGATGTCCTCGCCCTCGGTGCTGACGATGTCGCCGCCGTTTTCCTTGACGCTCTCGCGCACGCTCGAAGCGAGTGCCTTGGTCTGGCGGTTCGAGGTGCCGGAGGCGACGATCACGCGATCGAACAGCGCGGTCAGGTGGCTGGTGTTGAACACCTTGATGTCTTGCGCTTTGACGTCTTCGAGAGCGTCGACGATCACGCGTTGCAGTTTGCGAATATCCATGGGGTTACCGGTGGTACAGATGATGTTGAAGAATATAGTCCCACACCGCAGTGGGGACATGGCTTGCGGCCTGGGTCTGGCTCTTGTCTTGCGGTTCGCTGCCCGCGAGGGCAAGCCGCTGGTTCACCTGTTCGCGCAGATGCGCGCGAATGTCGGTGGCCGAGACGTTGAACGCAAGCGTCGTATCGATCAGCAAGTGGCCGCAGGGCGTGGCTTGCAGAACGTCGGCACGGGCACGGCGCGCGGCGATTTCCTTCGCGACCACGGGTGGAATCGATGCGAGATCGAAACCGGGGCGCGTGGCCGCGCAGATGTGCGCGAACTCGAACAGGCGCCGCCAGTCGCGCCATGTGTCGAGATGCACCAGTTGATCCGCGCCGATCAGAAGCGCAATCGACGCATCCGGACCTTCGCGTTCACGCCATAACTGCAGCGTGTTGATCGTGTAGGTCGGACCGTCGTGTTCGATCTCGTCGGTCGCCACCCGCACGTTCACGCCCGGCAGCACCAACGCAGTGGCGGCGGCGCGGGTCATGGCCAGCCTGTGAACAGCCGCCGACACGTCCGTTTTCTGCCACGGCTGGCCGGCCGGCAGCAGCACCAGCTCGGTCAGGTTCAGCACCTCGGCGAAACGCCGCGCGAGCGCGAGGTGGCCGTCGTGGATCGGATCGAAAGTGCCGCCGAGCAGTCCGATCCGGCGAGGCAGGGCGACAGGATGAGCGTTCGGCTTCAGGTGAAGATCCTTTGTCGTGGTCACGGGGCGTGCGGTGCGGGCTTCAAGCCTCACACCCACTCGCGTGGCACGAGAAAATCGCTGTAGAGGCGCGCTTCCGGCGTGCCCGGTTCGGGCTGCCAGTTGTAGCGCCAGTTCACCACAGGCGGCATCGACATCAGAATCGATTCGGTGCGTCCGCCGCTCTGCAGCCCAAACAGTGTGCCACGGTCGAAGACCAGATTGAACTCGACGTAGCGGCCGCGCCGGTATGCCTGGAAGTCCCGCTCGGCTTCGCCGTACGGAATGTTGCGGCGCTTTTCGATGATCGGCAGATACGCTTTGAGGAATCCTTCGCCGACGCTTTTCAGCATCGCGAACGATTGATCGAAGCCCGGCGCCGAGAAATCGTCGAAGAAAATCCCGCCGATGCCACGCGGTTCGTTGCGGTGCTTGAGGAAGAAGTACTCGTCGCACCAGCGCTTGAAACTCGGGTAAAGGTCGGCGCCATAAGGCTGCAGCGCGTCGCGGCACACACGATGAAAATGCTGGGCGTCTTCCTCGTAGCCGTAGTACGGCGTCAGATCCATGCCGCCGCCGAACCAGAACACCGGCTCCTCGCCGGCCTTGGTCGCGATCAGCAGACGCACGTTCATATGCACGGTCGGGCAGTGCGGATTGTGCGGGTGCAGCACGAGCGAGACACCCATGGCTTCGAAACCACGGCCGGCCAGTTGCGGGCGCGCGGCGCTCGCCGAACCCGGCAACGTGTCGCCTGCCACGTCCGAAAAGCCGATGCCGGCCCGCTCGAAGAAGTTGCCGCCTTCCAGAATCCGCGTGCAGCCGCCACCGCGCAGCTTTTCGCCGGGGGCGCGCTGCCATGTGTCGGTCGCGAACGGCTTACCGTCGAACGCGCCGAGCGTGTCCGCGATATGCGTTTGCAGGCCTTGCAGCCAGCTGCGCACGGCCTGTGCGTCATAGCTCGAATCGGTCATGAGTGCAGATGCTGAGGGCGGCGCGCTCGTCGTGCCGCGGGTTCTTCGTGAAAGGCAGCCACCGGGACTTCGTCGGGATAGTCCCGCGAAGGCGTGACGCTACGGTTGTTGGCGCCGGGTGGAAGGCCGATCGACCGCGGTGCGCCCACATGGAGCGGTGGGCGCCGCGACGGCCGCGAAAACCCGCAGTGTAGCGCCGTTGGCGCCGCACGCGGGCGAGTGGGGCGGGCTTAGTGCTTGCCTTCGGTCTTGGCGTCGTGCTTGCGGTTCAATGCGCGGTAGCCGATGTCGCGGCGATATTGCATGCCGTCGAACGAGATCTGGTTGATCGTTTCATACGCGACCGATTGCGCGCTGCGTACCGAATCCGCCAGGCCGACCACGCACAGCACGCGGCCGCCCGAGGTGGTCAGCTTGCCGTCCGTCAGCGTGGTGCCGGCGTGGAACGTGACCGAATCGCCGTTTTCGGCCGGGATATCGCTGATCCGGTCACCCTTGCGCGGCGTGTCCGGATAGTTGTGCGCGGCGAGCACCACGCCAAGCGCCGTGCGGCGGTCCCATTCGAGTTCGATCGTATCGAGCGTGCCGGCGATGGCCTGTTCGACCACCTTCGAAAAGTCGCCCTTCAGGCGCGCCATGATCGGCTGCGTCTCCGGGTCGCCCATGCGGCAGTTGAATTCGAGCGTCTTCGGATTGCCTTGCGCGTCGATCATCAGGCCGGCGTACAGAAAGCCGGTGAAGCGGATGCCTTCTTTCTCCATGCCGCGCACGGTCGGCTGGATGATTTCGCGCATCACGCGCGCATGCAGTTGCGGCGTGACGATCGGCGCGGGCGAATAGGCGCCCATGCCGCCGGTGTTTGGCCCCTGGTCCGCGTCGAGCAGGCGCTTGTGATCCTGGCTCGAAGCGAGCGCCAGCACGTGCTTGCCGTCCACCATGACGATGAAGCTGGCTTCTTCGCCGGCGAGGAATTCCTCGATCACGACCCGCGCGCCGGCATCGCCCAGCTTGTTGTCCGACAGCATCATGTCGACCGCGGCGTGCGCTTCTTCCAGCGTTTGCGCGACCACGACGCCCTTGCCGGCGGCGAGGCCGTCGGCCTTGATCACGATCGGCGCGCCCTTGGCGTCCAGATACGCGTGCGCGGCGGCGACGTCGGCGAAGGTTTCGTATTCGGCGGTCGGGATGGCGTGGCGCTTCATGAACGCCTTGGCGAAATCTTTCGAGCTCTCGAGCTGCGCGGCTTCCTTGCTCGGCCCGAAAATCTTCAGACCGCGTGAGCGGAACAGATTGACGATGCCCGCGGCCAGTGGGCCTTCCGGTCCGACCAGCGTGAAAGCGATCTGCTCTTTCTCGACGAAATCGGCGAGCTCGGCCGGATCGGTGATGTCGATGTTGCGCAGACGCTCGTCCTGGGCGGTGCCGCCATTGCCGGGCGCAACGTAGACAAGCTGGACCCGCGGCGATTGCGCGAGCTTCCATGCGAGCGCATGTTCGCGACCGCCGGAACCGACGACGAGTAACTTCATGTGAATCCCCGAGACTTAAAAACCATAAACGGCCGAAGCATCACGCTCAGCCGTGGAATAACAGCGAGGTTTGCAATGGACCCGCAGCCAGGTAGCGGCGCAGGGCACATGGCGAACCCGGTGGCAGCGGTGCGGACGGGCACAAACCAACGCCCGGCCAACGCCCGTTCAACAGCAACGCAATGTTCAGACGCGAGCGCCAACCGGCGGCGCGGGCGCGTGGTTCGATGCCGATCCACGCGCGAGGCACCGCCGAGGCATGCTCACTCGTCGGCGATCGCGGCGTTTGTATAGACTTCCTGCACGTCGTCCAGATTTTCCAGCGCGTCGAGCAGCTTCTGCATTTTCACCGCGTCGTCGCCCGTGAATTCGACTTCCGTCTGAGGTTTCATCGTCACCTCGGCCACTTCGGCCTTGAAGCCCGCGGCTTCCAGCGCGGCCTTCACCTTCGGGAAATCGTTCGGCGGGCACAGCACCTCGATACTGCCGTCTTCATTCGTGAGGACGTCGTCGGCGCCGGCTTCGAGTGCGGCTTCCATCAGCTTGTCTTCCGGCGTGCCGGGCGCGAACAGGAACTGGCCGACGTGATCGAACATGAACGACACCGAGCCGTCCGTGCCCATGTTGCCGCCGTTCTTCGAGAACGCGTGACGCACGTCCGCCACCGTGCGGGTGCGGTTGTCGGTCATGGTATCCACGATCACCGCTGCGCCGCCGATGCCGTAGCCTTCGTAGCGGATTTCTTCGTAGTTTGCACCGTCCACACCGCCCACGCCGCGCTGGATCGCACGGTTGACGTTATCTTTCGGCATGTTGGCGTCGTACGCCTTTTCGACGGCCAGCCGCAGACGCGGGTTCGAGTCGATGTCGCCGCCGCCCATGCGCGCGGCCACCTGAATTTCCTTGATGAGCCGCGTCCAGACCTTGCCGCGCTTGGCGTCGGCCGCTGCTTTCTTATGCTTGATGTTGGCCCATTTCGAATGACCCGCCATACTTTTCTCCGTCGCGCGCGCCAGTGGGGCGCACGCATTGTGCAATTGTCGTTGCGATGTCGGGCGCGCGGCGCTGCTGATTGCGACCTTGCGCCTCGATGTCAAACCGCTCGCGCCGGACCGCCCGGTGTTGGACCGCCCGGTGTCGGACCTGCCTCAGCCTGATCGCGCCCGGCCAGACCCGGCTAGCGGGACCGAAGGTCGGCAGCGCGGTTGGGTGCGGGGCGGTGTGGTCAGCGGGCGGCACAGTGGCGCCCCAACTGCGCCGGTCCCGGCAGGCTCCGCGCAAAGGCGCGATGTGCCGGGTGGCAGTGCAAGTTGAGTCGCTCGTTGAGCGGATTCGAATTTTATCACGCCGCGAGGGTGCGGCAGAGGGTGCGTAGCCGGAAACTGCACGGAAATTGGGCAGCGGCGGTGTCTTGCGCGCGCCGCCCCCGTTGCTTTCTTCGGCCCGCTGTCAGTTTTTCGTGCCGAACAGGCGGTCGCCGGCGTCGCCGAGACCCGGCACGATGTACGCGTGCTCGTTCAGGTGCGAATCGAGCGACGCCACGTACAGCTTGACGTCCGGATGCGCGTCCTGGAACACCTGCACGCCTTCCGGCGCGGCCACCAGCGCGAGGAACAGGATGTTCTCGCCGCTCACGTTGCGGCGCTTGAGGACGTCCACCGCGTGGACGGCGGAGTAACCGGTCGCGACCATCGGATCGCACAGAATGAACACGCGGTCTTCCAGGTCCGGCAGGCGCACCAGATACTCGACCGGGCGATGGTCCTCGGCGCGATACACGCCGATGTGGCCCACACGCGCGGACGGCACCAGCTCCAGCAGGCCGTCCGACATGCCGATGCCGGCCCGCAGCACCGGCACGATCGCCAGTTTCTTGCCGGCGATCACCGGCGCGTCGATCTCGACCAGCGGCGTGGTGAGGCGGCGCGTGGTCATCGGCAGGTTGCGGGTGATTTCGTAGCCCATCAGCAGCGTGATCTCGCGCAGCAGTTCGCGGAACGTGCGGGTCGAGGTGTCCCGGTCGCGCATATGCGACAGCTTGTGCTGGATCAGCGGGTGATCGAGGATGAAAAGATTGGGAAAACGGCTGTCCTGGGTCATGGCGGGGGCGCAAGCGGCGGCTAGAGGGATCGGTTCGGCGCTCCGCACGGCCGAAACCGGCTGGCGGACGCGCCACGGCGCAAGTTTACCGAAAGAGTGGCGCCGGAAGATACCGGAGATTGCAGCAGCCCGGCGCAGTCCGGCACCGATTCTTCTAGAATCGGGGAAACTTTGCCACGATCGGCAACCGCGGGGCTCATCCCCCGCGCCACGACTACGTCACGAGGATACGCACATGGACATGGGAATCGCAGGGCGCACCGCGCTGGTTTGCGCGGCCAGCAAGGGTCTGGGGCGCGGCTGCGCGGAAGCGCTGGCAGCCGAAGGCGTCAACCTGACCATCGTCGCGCGCACGGCCGAGACGCTGGAGGCGACCGCCGCCGAGATTCGCAAGCAGAGCGGCGTCGAAGTGAAAACGGTGGCGTGCGACATCACCACGCCCGAAGGGCGCGCCGCGGCGCTCGCCGCCTGTCCGCAGCCGGACATTCTGGTCAACAACGCGGGCGGCCCGCCGCCGGGCGACTTCCGTAACTTCACGCACGAAGACTGGATTCGCGCGCTGGAGAGCAACATGCTCACGCCGATCGAGCTGATCCGCGCGACCATCGACGGGATGAGCGAGCGCGGCTTTGGGCGCATCGTCAACATCACGAGCTCGGCGGTCAAGGCGCCGATCGACGTGCTCGGCCTGTCCAACGGCGCGCGCTCGGGGCTGACCGGTTTCATTGCGGGACTGGCGCGCAGCAAGGTGGCCTCCGCGGGCGTGACGATCAACAGCCTGCTGCCGGGCCTGTTCGACACCGACCGCATCGCCACCACCTTCGCGGCGCAAGCCAACGCACAACACATTTCCGTCGACGACGCGCGCAAGCAGCGCATGAAGACGATTCCCGCCGGCCGGTTCGGCACGCGCGAAGAGTTTGGCCGCGCCTGTGCGTTTCTGTGCAGCGTGCATGCCGGCTATATCACCGGCCAGAACTGGCTGATCGACGGCGGCGCTTACCCCGGTACGTTCTGAGCGGGCACGTTCCGACGCACCAGCATCCTCTTCACTACAACAACGACAATCACAACGGTTTCAGGAGTCTTACGTCATGACCACCCGTATTGCGCTGATCGCGCACGATCACAAGAAAGACGACATCGTCAAACTGGCCGGCGAATACGTCGATACGCTCCGGCGCTGCGACATCATCGCGACCGGCACGACCGGCACGCGTATCGGTGACGCGCACGGCCTCACGGTCGAGCGCATGTTGTCCGGTCCGCATGGCGGCGACCTGCAGATCGGCGCGCAGCTCGCGGAAGGGCGGGTGGACATGGTGATCTTCCTGCGCGACCCGATGACGCCGCAGCCGCACGAACCGGATATCAACGCGCTGGTGCGTGCTTGCGACGTCCACAACATTCCGTGCGCCACCAATATTTCGACCGCGCGAATGATTCTCGACGTGCTGACCTTGCGCCTCACGCAACAGGTCTAGATCGACTTAGCGGTGTTGCAGGATCGAACGAAATCACAAACAAAGGAGGCGTGATGGTCAAAGCAATCCGATTCGAAAAAACCGGCGGCCCGGAGGTCATGAAATGGGTGGACGTCGAAGTGGGCGAGCCGGGTGCGGGCGAGATCCGCATCAGGCAGACTGCGGTTGGCCTGAACTATATCGACGTGTATTTCCGCACGGGCTTGTATCCGCTGCCGTTGCCCGGTGGCCTCGGCATGGAAGCGGCCGGTGAGGTGACGGCGGTCGGCACGGGCGTGACCGGTCTCAAAGCGGGCGATCGCGTGGCGTACGTGGCGCGTCCGCCGGGCGCGTACACGCAGGAGCGTGTGCTGCCGGCGGCGCAAGTCGTCAAGGTGCCGGACGCGTTGAGCGACGAGCAGGCGGCCTCCGTCATGCTGCAAGGGCTGACTGCGCAATATCTGCTGCGCCGCACGTATCCGGTGAAAGCCGGCGACACGATCCTGATTCAGGCCGCGGCCGGCGGTGTCGGCTTGCTGGTTTGCCAGTGGGCGAAGGCGCTCGGCGCAACGGTGATCGGCACGGTTAGCTCCGATGAAAAAGCCGAAATCGCCAAAGCTCACGGCTGCGATCACGCGGTTGTCTATACGCGAGAAAACTTCACCAAGCGCGTGCGCGAGATCACCAACGGTGCCGGTGTGCCGGTGGTGTACGACTCGATCGGTAAGGACACGTTTACAGGCTCGCTCGACTGCCTCGCGCCGCTCGGCTTGTTCGTGAGCTTCGGCAATGCCTCGGGGCCGTTGCCGCCGATCGACTCGTCGGAATTCGCCGGACGCGGCTCGTTGTTCTTTACGCGCCCGACGCTCTTCACCTATATCGCCAAACGCAGCGACTACGAGGCGATGTCCACGGAGCTCTTCGACGTGCTGGTGTCGGGCAAGGTGAAGGCGAGCATCAATCAGCGCTACGCGCTGGCCGATGTCGGGAAGGCGCACGCGGATCTTGAAGGGCGCCGCACCACGGGCTCGACGATTTTGCTACCGTAAACGCGCATTACCGCAAACCTATACCCCATTGGCAAAAGGCCGCTCCATTCGTGATGGAGCGGCCTTTTCCGTTTACGCGTTTTTTACACCCCATCTCAAATCTTTGACCAGCCCTTTACGCGCTTCGGCATAACGTTGCACCTATCCAAAGTCCGTGAATGGGGAATAAAAATGGATGTGCTGTATGTCGGGGGGCTGGTGCTGTTTTTCGCGCTGACCTTTGCATTGATTGCCGGCTGCGAGAAGCTGATGCAGTTCCGCCGTGGCCAGGGAGCGCGCTCATGAGCTGGATTCTCTGGTTGTCCGGTGCGGCGACCGCGCTGCTGTTTGTGTACCTGGTCTATGCGCTGTTGCGCGCGGAGGACATTGAATGAACTCGAACAATGTCCTGCAAGCGGGCCTCTTCATCGTCGTGCTGCTGGCTGCCGCGGTGCCGATGTCCCGCTATCTGAGCAATGTGATGGACGGCAGCTCGCGCGTGGTCCGTTTCGGCGGACCTGTCGAACGTTTGCTGTATCGCATCGCAGGCGTCGATCCGTCGGCGGAAATGGGCTGGAAGCACTACGCGATCGCCACGATCGCGTTCAACGCGCTCGGCACGCTTTTCCTTTACGTGTTGCTGCGCGTGCAAGGCTGGTTGCCGGGCAACCCGCAGCAATTCGGCCCGATGACGGTTGACGGCGCGTTCAATACGGCGGTCAGCTTCGTGACCAACACGAACTGGCAGGATTACACGCCTGAGCAGACCGTTGGCTATCTGGCGCAGATGCTCGGCTTTACCGTCCAGAACTTCTTTTCGGCTGCCACCGGCATCGTAGTGGTGATTGCGCTGATTCGCGGCTTCGCGCGTCACACCGCGCAAACCATCGGCAACTTCTGGGTCGACCTCACGCGAGTGACGCTTTACGTGTTGCTGCCGATGTCGGCGATCATTGCTGCGATCCTGATGAGCCAGGGCGTAATCCAGAACTTCAAGTCGTATCAGGACGTGCCCACGCTGCAAACCACGACGTACGCCGCACCGAAGCTCGATGCGCAAGGCAATCCGGTGAAGGACGCGAAGGGCAACCCGGTCACGGTCGATACGCCGGTGAAGACGCAAACCATCGCGATGGGTCCGGTTGCTTCGCAGGAAGCGATCAAGATGCTCGGCACCAACGGTGGCGGCTTCTTTAACGGCAACTCGGCGCATCCGTATGAAAACCCGACGCCGTTCTCGAATTTCCTGCAGATCTTCGCGATCCTGATCATTCCTGCGGCCCTGGCACTCGTATTCGGCCGGATGATCATGGACCGCAAGCAGGGCGTGGCCGTGCTCGCGGCAATGACGATCGCTTTCGGCGTATGCGTGTTCGGCGAAATCGGCGCCGAGCAATCGGGCAATCCGGCGTTCGCCGCGTTGCACGTCGATCAATCGGCGAATGCGATGCAGTCGGGCGGTAATGCGGAAGGCAAGGAAACGCGCTTCGGCATCGCGCAGTCGGGCATCTTCACGGTGGCGACCACGGCGGCTTCATGCGGCGCGGTAGCGAATACGCACGACTCGCTGACGCCGATCGGCGGCCTCTATCCGATGCTGCTGATGCAACTCGGCGAGGTGATCTTCGGCGGCGTGGGTTCCGGTATGTACGGCATGCTCGTGTTCGCCCTGCTGGCCGTGTTCGTGGCCGGCCTGATGATCGGCCGCACGCCTGAATACGTCGGCAAGAAGATCGAAGCGTACGAGATGAAGATGGTGTCGATCGTGGTGCTGCTGACGCCGCTGCTGGTGCTGGTGGGCACGTCGATCGCGGTGCTGACCGATGCGGGCAAGGCGGGTATCGCCAACCCCGGCGCGCACGGCTTCTCCGAAATCCTCTACGCGTTCAGCTCGGCCGCGAATAACAACGGCAGTGCGTTTGCCGGCCTGACGGTGAGCACGCCGTTCTACAACTGGCTCACGGCCATCGCGATGTGGTTCGGCCGCTTCGGCACGATCATCCCGGTGCTGGCGATCGCGGGCTCGCTCGCCGCCAAGAAGCGCATCGGCGTGACCGGCGGCACGCTGCCGACCCATGGCCCGCTGTTCGTCGTGCTGCTGCTCGGCACGGTGCTGCTGGTCGGCGCGCTGACCTATGTGCCTGCGCTTGCGCTCGGCCCCGGTGTCGAACATCTGATGATGATGGGCGCCCATTGAGGCGACTCATCGGGATGACACAGGCGACCAGCGAGTGAACACGCGCAAACGGGAAATTCGAGGATTCAATGACTGAACATAATGCAACCAGGTCCATGTTCGACCCGGCGCTGCTGCGCCCGGCGATCGTGGACTCCTTCAAAAAGCTCACGCCGCGCACGCAGTTCCGTAACCCGGTGATGTTCTGCGTGTATGTCGGAAGCATTCTGACGACTATTTTGTGGATCGCCGCGCTAGGCGGTCAGGCCGAGGCGCCCGCGGGCTTCATTCTCGCGGTCACCTTGTGGCTGTGGTTCACGGTGCTGTTCGCCAACTTCGCTGAAGCGCTCGCCGAAGGCCGTTCCAAGGCCCAGGCCGCGTCGCTGCGCAGCGCGAAGAAAGACGTGATGGCCAAGAAGCTCAACGAGCCGCATCCGAAGTCGCCGATCCGCATCACGACGGCCACCGATCTGCGCAAAGGCGACGTTGTGCTGGTCGAAACGGGCGACGTGATTCCGGCTGACGGCGAAGTGATCGACGGTGTCGCGTCGGTCGACGAATCGGCGATCACGGGCGAATCCGCACCGGTGATCCGCGAGTCGGGCGGCGACTTTTCGTCGGTGACGGGCGGCACGCGCGTGCTGTCGGACTGGATCGTCGTGCGGGTCACGGCCAATCCGGGCGAGGCCTTCCTCGACCGCATGATCGCGATGGTCGAAGGCGCGAAGCGTCAGAAAACGCCAAACGAAATCGCCCTGACGATCCTGCTGGTCGCGTTGACGATCGTGATGTTGCTGGCTACCGCCACGCTGCTGCCGTTCTCGATGTTCTCCGTCGAAGCTGCAAAAGCGGGTCACGTGGTCACGATTACGGCGCTGGTCGCGTTGCTGGTGTGCCTGATTCCGACCACCATCGGCGGGTTGTTGTCGGCCATCGGTGTGGCCGGCATGAGCCGCATGATGCAGGCGAACGTGATCGCCACCTCGGGCCGCGCTGTTGAAGCCGCAGGCGACGTCGACGTGTTGCTGCTCGACAAGACCGGCACGATCACGCTCGGCAACCGCCAGGCTTCGCAGTTCGTGCCGGCGCCGGGCTTGACCGAAGAAGCGCTGGCGGATGCCGCCCAGCTTTCGTCGCTCGCCGACGAAACGCCGGAAGGCCGCAGCATCGTCGTGCTGGCCAAGCAGCGCTTCAATATCCGTCAACGCGACATGGCCTCGCTGCATGCGGTGTTCCTCGCGTTCACGGCGCAAACGCGCATGAGCGGCGTTGACCTGCCGGGCCGTGAAATTCGCAAGGGCGCAGCCGACGCGGTGAAGAACTACGTCGAAGCGAATGGCGGCCGTTTCCCGAACGAAGTCAGCACGGCCGTGGCCGAAGTCGCTCGCCGCGGCAGCACGCCGCTGGTGGTCGCCGAGAAAGGCGAGCAGGGCGCACGCGTGCTCGGCGTGATCGAGTTGAAAGACGTGGTGAAGGGCGGCATCAAGGAGCGCTTCGCCGAGCTGCGCAAGATGGGCATCAAGACCATCATGGTGACCGGCGACAACCGGTTGACGGCAGCGGCGATTGCAGCAGAAGCGGGCGTCGATGATTTCCTCGCCGAAGCCACGCCGGAAGCGAAGCTCGCGACGATCCGTTCGCACCAGGCCGAAGGCCGCCTCGTGGCGATGACCGGCGACGGCACCAACGACGCCCCGGCGCTCGCACAAGCCGATGTGGCAGTGGCGATGAACACCGGCACGCAGGCCGCGAAAGAGGCCGGCAACATGGTCGACCTCGATTCGAATCCGACCAAGCTGATCGAGATCGTCGAGATCGGCAAGCAGATGCTGATGACGCGCGGCTCGCTCACCACGTTCTCGATTGCGAACGACGTGGCCAAGTACTTCGCGATCATCCCGGCGGCGTTCGCAACGACCTATCCCGCGCTGAATGCGCTGAACGTGATGCATCTGGCCACACCGGCCTCGGCGATCATGTCGGCGGTGATTTTCAACGCGCTGATCATCGTGCTGCTGATTCCGCTGGCGCTCAAAGGCGTGCGTTATCGCGCGCTCGGCGCGGCGATCCTGCTGCGCCGCAATCTGCTGATCTATGGCTTGGGCGGGATCATCGTGCCGTTCATCGGCATCAAGCTGATCGATATGGTGCTGGCCGCCTTCGGCTGGGTTTGAGCCGCGGCTGTTCAAGAGGAATGACTCATCATGAAAAATCTGTTCCGTCCGTTGATCGTGATCTTCGCGGTGCTGACCGCCGTCACCGGTCTCGCTTATCCCGCCGTGATGACCGTGGTCGGTCAGGCGGCCTTCAACAACCAGGCTAACGGCAGCATGCTCGAGCAGGACGGCAAGGTGGTCGGCTCGAAGCTGATCGGCCAGCAGTTCGATGCGCCGCAGTACTTCTGGGGCCGTCTGTCGGCCACCAGTCCGATGCCGTACAACCCGCAGGCTTCGGGCGGTTCGAACCTCGGTCCGACCAACCCGGCGTTGCTCGATGAAGTCAAAGGCCGCATCGACGCGTTGAAGGCGGCCGGCACGGATATGTCGAAGCCGGTGCCGGTCGATCTGGTGACGTCCTCGGGCAGCGGTCTCGATCCTGAGATCAGCCAGGCGGCGGCCGCCTATCAGATCGAACGCGTCGCCAAGGCGCGTAAGCTCGCTACCAACGATGTGCAGGCGCTGGTCGATCGTTATACGAGCGGCCGTCAGTTCGGTATTTTCGGTGAGCCGCGTGTGAATGTGCTGCAACTGAATCTGGCGCTCGATGAGATGAAACACGGTTGAGCGTGGCTGACATCGATAAGTGTGGTTGATGGCTGTGGTTCGAGGAGGCGGCGACCATGTGGTGCCGCCTTTGCCATTTGTTCGCGACTCCGCTTTTGCAGCGGGCCGCCTGGGCGCCGCATGTATCGTCGGCAAATGGCAGCCGGCGTGGCTGCTTGTGCCATTTGCGGCGCGGCCGCTGCCGTGCCACCATGCATGCACTATCGCTCGCCTTACTATGAAAACCATTGAGCATGAACCGCCCCGATCCTGACGAACTGCTCGACAAGCTGCAACGCGACGAAGAAAAGCGTCAGCGGGGCAGGCTGAAGATTTTCTTCGGCGCGTCGGCGGGCGTCGGCAAGACCTATGCGATGTTGCAGGCCGCGCGGCGCCGTGCCGATGAAGGTGCGGACGTGGTGGTCGGCATCGCCGAAACGCATGGCCGCAGCGAAACCGCTGCGCTGCTCGAAGGCCTCGACGTGCTGCCGCTCCAGCATATCGAGTATCGCGGCCGCAAGCTCGCCGAGTTCGATCTCGACGCCGCGCTCGCCCGCAAGCCGCAACTGATTCTCGTCGACGAGCTCGCGCACTCGAACGTGCAGGGCGCACGGCACCTGAAGCGCTGGCAGGACGTCTACGAACTGCTCGACGCGGGCATCGACGTCTACACCACGGTCAACGTCCAGCACCTCGAAAGCCTGAACGACGTGGTCGGCCAGATCACCGGCATCCGTGTCTGGGAGACGGTGCCCGACCGCGTGTTCGATCGCGCCGACGAAGTCACGCTGGTCGACCTGCCCGCCGAGGAACTGCTCGACCGGATGCGCGACGGCAAGGTGTATTTGCCGCAGCAGGCCGAGCGCGCGGTGCGCAATTTCTTTCGCAAGGGCAACCTGATCGCGCTGCGCGAGCTGGCATTGCGCCGGACCGCCGACCGTGTCGATGCGCAGATGCGGGAATATCGCGCCGACCGTTCGATCCAGCGGATCTGGCAGGCGCGCGAGCGCTTGCTGGTGTGCGTCGGCCCCGGCCCGGAAGCGCCGATGCTGGTGCGCGCCGCGGCGCGCCTTGCCGCCAGCCTGAAAGCCGACTGGATCGCCGTCTATGTGGAAACGCCCGCGCTGCAGCGCTTGCCCGATGCGCGCCGCGAACGCACGCTGAATGCGTTGAAGCTTGCCGCCGAACTTGGCGCCGAAACCGCGACGCTCGCCGGTATCGATGCCGTCGCCGCGCTGATCGGTTACGCGCAGGCGCGCAACGTCTCGAAGCTGGTGGCCGGCGCCTCGGCGCGCACCGGTCTCAAGCGCTGGCTGCGGCGGCCGCTCGGCGAGCGCATCGCCGAGCGCGCGGGCGATCTCGATCTCACGTTGATTCGCGCGTCGTCGGAACGTGACGGCGCTGAGCATCGCCGCTTGCTGAACACGACCGCCAACGCGTGGCGCGAGGCGCTGAGCACAGCGCGCGAACGTCGGTCGCCGCCGCGCGCCTACGGCATCGCGCTGGCGATTTGCGCCGCCATCACGCTGTTGTCGAGCCAGCTGATCGACCATATCGATCTGACCAACCTCGTCATGCTGTACCTGCTCGGCGTGATCTTCACGGCAGTGAAGCTGGGGCGCGGGCCGGGCGTCGTGCTGTCGTTCATGAGCGTGGCAGCTTTCGATTTCTTCTTCGTGCCGCCGCGCATGTCGTTGTCGGTGTCCGATACGCAGTACCTGCTGACCTTCTTCGGCATGCTGCTGACGTCGCTCGTCATCAGCCATCTCACGTCGAGCTTGCGCCGCGAGGCGAGTGTCGCGCGGCGCCGGGAGCAACGCACCGGCGCGATGTACGCGATGGCGCGTGAGCTGGCGGCGGCGCTCACCATGGAGCAGATCGTCGGCATCGGCAGCCGGCATGTGAGCGAAGTGTTCGGCGCGCGCGTCGCGATTCTGTTGCCGGACAGTGCCGATCAGGTGAAGCAGAAGATTGAGGATCCCGACGCGACGATCACGCTCGAAGGCGAGATGCTCGATATCGACGTCGGGCAATGGGTCTACGACCAGCAGAAACCCGCCGGACAAGGCACCGATACGCTGCCGGCCGCCGCCGCGCTCTATCTGCCGCTGAAAGCGCCGATGCGCACACGCGGCGTGCTCGCCGTCGTGATGCGTGACGAGCGCGAACTGGATGTACCGGAGCAGCAACGCATGCTCGACGCGTTCGCCGCGCAGATCGCGCTGGCTCTCGAACGGGTGCATTACGTCGACATTGCGCGCGATGCGCTCGTCAACATGGAATCCGAGCGCTTGCGCAATTCACTCCTCTCGGCGATTTCGCACGACCTGCGCACGCCGTTGACGACCATCGTCGGCTTCTCGTCGATGCTGGCGCAATCGCGCGAAGCGCATTCCAGTGCGCAGCCTGGCGACGATCTCGTCGACGCGATTCACGAAGAAGCGCTGCGCATGACCGGCATCGTCACCAATCTGCTCGACATGGCGCGCCTGCAGGCGGGCAGCCTGCAACTGAACCGGCAGTGGACGCTCCTCGAGGAAACGGTGGGCGCGGCGCTGCGGGCGTGCAAACGCGTGCTGGCGAATCATCCGGTGCAGGTGAAGCTGCCGGCGGATTTGCCGCTGCTGCACCTCGACGCCGTGCTGATGGAGCGGCTCTTCTCGAATCTGTTCGAGAACGCGGCCAAATACACGCCGCCGGACACGCCGCTGACGATCGGCGCGCAACGTCTCGACGCGGACGGCAAGTCGTACGTGCGCGTCGCGGTCGACGACAACGGACCGGGTCTGCCGGCCGGCATGGAAGCGCGTGTGTTCGAGAAATTCACGCGTGGCGAGAAGGAATCGGCCAAGCCGGGCATCGGTCTCGGTCTCGCAATCTGTCGCGCAATCGTGGAGGCGCACGGCGGTACAATCGGCGCGCTCAACCGGATGTCCGCGGATGGCCGTGTCGAAGGCGCGCGCTTCTGGTTCACGCTGCCGGTGGAAACGCCGCCCGAAGCACCGGATGCGCTGGAAGACGAAGGCGCCGACGCCTTGCCCGATCTCGACTCAACTTCTAACCCGCTTTCCAAGCCTAACCATGAGTGACCCGAGCATCACCGTCGTCCTGATTGAAGACGAAAAGCAGATTCGCCGCTTCGTGCGAACCGCGCTGGAAGGCGAGGGCATCGTCGTGCACGACGCCGAGACCGGTAAGCAAGGTCTCGTCGAAGCCGCGACGCGCAAGCCCGATCTCGTCATCGTCGATCTCGGCCTGCCCGATACCGACGGTCTCGACGTGATTCGCGAGCTGCGTGGCTGGAGCGAGTTGCCGGTCATCGTGTTGTCGGCGCGCACCCAGGAAACCGAGAAAGTTGCAGCGCTCGATGCCGGTGCGGACGATTACCTCACCAAGCCCTTCGGCGTCTCCGAACTGCTGGCGCGGATTCGTGCGCATATGCGGCGGCGTAACCAGGGCGGCGCGAATGAATCGCCGCTGGTGCGCTTCGGCGAGGTGACGGTCGACCTGGCCTTGCGGCAGGTGAGCCGCGACGGCGCCGCCGTCCATCTCACGCCGATCGAATACCGTCTGCTGGCGACGCTGGTTCGCCATGCCGGCCGCGTGCTGACGCACCGCCAGTTGCTGCGCGACGTGTGGGGGCCTTCGCATGTCGAGAGCCATCACTATCTGCGTATTTATATGGCGCATCTGCGTGGGAAACTGGAGCGCGACCCGGCGCAGCCGGAGCATATCGTCACGGAAACGGGCGTGGGATACCGGTTGGTCGGGGCGGTTTGAGCCTGACCAGGGCGTCCGCTACGCCCTTGCGGCTGCTCGCCGCAGCAAGGCGGTGGGCCATTTTTCTATAATTACAGTTCGTAAGGACGGCCTTGCGCATCCGCTACACACGGGGACGGCCCCATCTGATCATGGAGCTGTCTCATGTCCTGGATTCTTCTGCTGATTGCCGGTTTGCTCGAAGTCGCATGGGCGGCCGGTCTCAAAACCTCCGACGGTTTCACCCGGCTCTGGCCGTCCGTGTTCACGATCGTGACCGCGCTCGGCAGCTTCGTTCTGCTTGCCATGGCGATGCGCCAGTTGCCGCTCGGCACGGCCTACGCCGTGTGGACGGGAATTGGCGCGGTCGGCGCGTTCATCTTTGGCATCGTCATGATGGGCGAGGCCCTGACGGTCGCGCGGGTGGCAAGCGCGGCGCTGATCGTGATCGGATTGATCGGCTTGAAGCTGTCGTCGGGGCATTGAGCCCGGCTGGCGCTCCCGATTACCGTGTTCGCATGGGTTCGAACCGCGCGCCAATCTCCTGCCGTTAGAGTCCGCCATTTGTTAGCCGCTCTGCGTTCTGCGAATTAACGTGGCTATAATGAGATCGAATCCAACCTGAATTTGCCCGCGGCCTAGTCGGCGCGGCCGGCTTGGCGCGGGTCTGACGACTTCGGTGCGGCGGCTCCCTTTCCATTGCCCGTCGAAGCGCCCGGCACGCACAGCGCGCCTGGAGGCGGCCATGCTTGAATCACTTTCGCTCGCTGCGGGCCTCTCATGGGGCAGCGGTCTGCGCCTCTATCTGACAGTCCTGCTGGCCGGCGTGTTCGCACGTCTCGGCTTCATCCATCTCCCGGATACGTTGTCCGCCCTGTCTTCGCCGTGGGTAATCGGTGTGGCCGGCGTGCTGACAGTCACCGAATTTCTCGCCGACAAGATCCCCGCGTTCGATTCGCTGTGGGACGCGGTCCATACCTTTATCCGCATTCCCGCCGGCGCCGTGCTGGCAGCCGGCGCGCTCGGCCATGCCGATCCTGCGCTGCTGACGGTCGCCGCGCTCGCGGGCGGCACGCTGGCGGGCACCGCGCATCTGGCGAAAGCGGGCACGCGCGCGCTGATCAATCTGTCGCCGGAACCGGTGTCGAATGTCGTGACCTCGACCGCTGAAGACGGTCTCGTGTTCGGCGGCATGCTGCTCGCGCTGTTCGTGCCGCTTCTGTTCCTGGTGTTGATGGTGGGCTTCCTGATACTGGCCGGCTGGGCGTTGCCGAGGCTGTGGCGCGGGGTGCAGGGCGGTTTTCGCGGGATGGCGACGCACATGGTGTCGCGGTTTGCCAGGAGCAGGCACGATTGAGCGATACGGTAAGGGTTGCGACGGCGCGGGCGGGCTCGCGGCCAAGGCGCCGGCTGGGCGGCGCGGATGTGCTGCGCCAGGCTATCCGCATGACGGCGCGCGACTGGCGCGCCGGCGAACTGACGATGCTGCTGCTGGCGCTGGTGCTGGCCGTCGCGGCATTGTCGAGTGTCGGCTTTCTGGCTGACCGTTTGCATCAGGGGCTCGAGCGCGACGCGCGGCGCATGATCGCCGCTGACTTCATCGTTCGCGCCGATCATCCGGTCGACCCGCAGTTCGCGCGGCAAGCCAGCGCGCTCGGTCTGACTACCGCCAGCACGGCGATCTTCCCCAGCATGATCAACTCGACCGGCGCGCAGCCGGTCTCGCGGCTGGCCGCGATCAAGGCGGTGTCGCCAGGCTATCCGTTGCGCGGCGCGTTGCGGATTGCTCCGGCGCCGGGCGCGGCGGACCATCCCACTCAATCGATTCCGGCGCCGGGCACGGTATGGGTCGATCAGGCACTGCTCGACGCATTGAAGCTGCATGTCGGCGACGCCGTAAAAGTTGGAGCCCGCAGCTTCACGATCGGCGCGCTGATTACGCGCGAGCTCGACCGGGGCTTCTCGTTCGTCAACTTTTCGCCGCGTTTGATGCTGCGTGCCGACGAGATCCAATCGACCGGCCTCATCACCTTCGGCAGCCGCGTGACTTACCGGTTGCTGGTGGCGGGTTCGGACGCATCGGTGGCGCGCTTCGCGCAATTCGCGCATGACAGGGTGGACGGCGGCAAGATGCGCGGCGTCGCGCTCGAGTCGTTGCAGGACGGCCAGCCGCAGGTGCGTCAGACGCTCGACCGCGCGAGCCACTTCCTCACGCTGGTCTCGCTGCTCACCGCGTTGCTCGCGGCGGTGGCGATCGCCATGGCCGCGCACCGGTATATGCGCCGGCATCTGGACAGTTGCGCGGCGATGCGCTGTCTTGGTGTGAGTCAGGCCACGCTGCGCGTGCTATTCACGCTTGAATTCGTGGGGCTGGGTGTGATCGGCGGCGCGCTCGGTGTGGCGCTCGGTTACCTGGGGCACATGGCGTTGCTGACGTGGCTCGGCAGTCTGATCGACGTCGTGTTGCCGTTTCCAACCGTATGGCCCGCGCTCGAAGGTATCGCGGCCGGTCTCGTGTTGTTGCTCGGATTTGCATTGCCGCCGCTGTTGCCGCTGACGCGCGTGCCGCCGGTGCGCGTGCTGCGCCGCGAATGGGGCGAAGCGGGGCGCACCGCCTGGGCCGCTTACGCGCTCGGCATCGTACTGTTCGCCGCCCTCCTGATCGCAGCCGCGGGCGAGTTGAAGCTCGGTGGCATCGTCGCGGGCGGCTTTGCCGGCGGATTGCTGGTGTTCGCGTGCATCGCGCGGCTGGCGTTGTGGGGCGCTTCGCGTGTCGTGCGCAGCGAGCGCGTGAATGCGGGCATCGGCTGGCGCTACGCGTTGGCGTCGCTGGAGCGGCGCAGCGGCGCGAGCGCATTGCAGATCACCGCGCTCGGCATCGGCCTGATGTGCCTGTTGCTGATCGCGATGACGCACAACGATCTCGTGGCCGGCTGGCGCAAATCGACGCCGCCCGATGCGCCGAACGAATTCGTCATCGATATTCAGCCCGACCAGCGCGACGCGGTCACGCAGTATCTGAGCGCGCACGGCGTGCCCGGCACGGTCCTCTCGCCGATGGTGCGCGGCCGGCTGATCGCCATCAACGGCAAGCCGGTCAATCCGGATTCGTTCAAGGGCGACGATGCCAGGCGTCTCGTCGACCGCGAGTTCAATCTGTCGTACACGACCGAGCTGCCCGACGACAACCGCCTCTCCGCCGGTACGTGGTATGGCGACACGAAGACGCCGCAGATTTCGATCGAGCAGGGGCTCGCGCAGCTGATCAACGTGAAGCCCGGCGATACGCTGCGTTTCGATGTGACGGGGCTGCAGATCGATGCGCCGGTGACAAGCGTGCGCAAGCTCGACTGGGGTTCGTTCAAGGTCAACTTTTTCGTGCTGATGCCGCCGGCCGCCTTGCAGGAGTTCCCGGCGACGTTCATCACGAGCTTCCATTTGCCGCCGGAAAAGCAATCGACCATCGACGGCCTGATGGCCGCTTATCCGAACCTCACGGCAATCGACACCGGTCCGATCCTCGCGCAGGTGCAGCGCGTGTTGCAGCAGGTGATCGGCGCGGTGCAGTTCCTGTTTGCGTTCACGCTTGCGGCCGGCGTGCTGGTGCTTTACGCGGCACTCGCCGGCACCCGCGATGAGCGTATGCGAGAATCCGCGCTGCTGCGCGCGCTGGGGGCCTCGCATCGCCAGGTGCGCGCGGTCCAGATTGCCGAGTTCGTGGCGGTTGGCGCGCTGGCGGGGTTGATGGCGGCGCTCGGTGCGCAGGTGATCGGCTGGCAGCTGGCGACGCGTGTGTTCGAGTTTTATCTGGCGTTCGATCCGTGGTTGTTGCCGGCGGGTATCGCGGCCGGGGTTGCCTGCGCGGGCGTGGGCGGCTGGCTCAGCTTGCGGCAGGTGCTGGCGCGGCCCGCGCTGCAATCGCTGCGGGACGCGTGATTTTTCTTTCCTGTTTTTGTGATTGAGTATGAGCGATCTTAACGACGAAGTGTCCGCGGCGCAGCCGACGGCCTTCGAACTGGTGGGCGGTGAAGCGCGCGTGCGCGGGCTGGTCGACCGTTTTTATGACCTGATGGATCTCGAAGCTGAATTCGCCGGGATTCGCGCGTTGCATCCGGCGTCGCTCGATGGCTCGCGCGACAAGTTCTTCTGGTTCCTGTGCGGATGGATGGGCGGCCCCGATCATTACATCAGCCGCTTCGGCCATCCCCGGCTGCGAGCCCGGCATATGCCGTTTCCGATCGCGTCCAGCGAGCGGGATCAGTGGCTTCGCTGCATGGCGTGGGCGATGGAAGACGTTGGGCTTGCCGAGCCATTGCGGGAGCGATTGTTGGCGTCGTTCTTCGAAACGGCGGACTGGATGCGCAATCGCAATGGTTGAGCGGGAGGAGGCGGCGGAAACCGTGGAACCGGTGGAACCGGCGGAGGCGCGTGCGGTCCTGGACTGCTGGTTCGGCGCTTCGGATGCGCCTACCTTCGGCGAGGCGCGCAAGCGCTGGTTCTCGCGCGACGATGCCTTCGATGCGACGCTGCTGGAACGCTTCGGAACACTCATCGAAGCGGCGCGCGCGGGATCCCTCGACAGCTGGACGGCAACACCGCTCGGCGCGTTGGCGCTTGTTATCGTGCTGGATCAGTTTTCCCGTAATTGCCACCGCAATACACCGCGTGCTTTCGCTGGCGATCAACACGCGTTGCGCATCGCGCATCAGATGATCGCCGGCGGCGCCGATCTCCTGTTGCCGACCGTGCATCACCGTGCGTTCGCATACCTGCCGTTCGAACACGACGAAACGCTTGCCAGCCAGCACGAATCGTTGCGCCTGTTCAAACAGCTGAAGGCGGAGCCGGGCGGTGCGTCCTACTACTCCTCGGCGGTCAGTCACGCCAGAATCATCGAGCGTTTCGGACGCTTTCCGCATCGCAATGCGCAACTCGGGCGCCAGTCGACCGATGAGGAAAAGGCTTTCCTCAAGGAACCCGGTTCGTCGTTCTAGGCGTTAGGGAAACGCGTTGGCACAAGTCTGGTCCGGCACGGTCTGCGCGTGCAGTGCAGTGCCGTCTTGCGCCGCCGTTTGCTATTCGCCGTGCGTGGGCGCCGTCGGCGTCCGAACGAACACCCGCAGCAGCTCGTCGGTGTCGCCTGGGCGCGCACCTGACCAGAACAGCCGCCAATCGCCCGCCGGCGCGCGCGCATTGTCGGTGCGGCTCTGCGCGATCAGCCACGTGCACTCGGTTGTCGCCGGATTCGCGGTCGGTTGATGCTCGATGCCGGTGTAGTAGTACAGCATCGGTGCTTCTGATTCGCCGAGGTCCGTGCTGGCCATGCAATCGCCGTCGTTCCACTCGATATTCAGCCTGGCGCCGAGGTTTTCGAACACGGAGCGGTAGCTCTTCGCATAGTCGAGCCACGGCAGCAGCAGCGTACTCACCAGTCCCCACGCGAGAATCGCGCCCACGCACCAGCTCAGCGCGCCGCGCCATTTGCCGGTGTATTTGAAGACCGGCAGCAGCCACAGCCAGCCGAGCGTCATCAGCAGTGCGGCCGCGATCAGTCCGGGTTTGACCGGCAGCACCCAGTCGAGCGGCAGCCAGCGGCCGAGCCGGTGCAGCGACGCATGCGTGTTGGCCGGACCGCTCATGATCGACCAGATGATCCACGCGAGCGCGGCCGCGCTGCCGAACAGCACGCGGCTCGCCATGTCCCAGCTCGCGTGCAGACGCCGCGGCAGCTTGTCGATGCCCTGCATCGCCACCAGGGCAAGCGGGGCGATGAACGGCAGGATGTACAGCTCGCGCACCGTCGCCGAACTTTGCAGAACGGCGAAACCGGTGCCCGCGAAAATCACCGGCAGCGCGATACCCGGATCGCGCCAGCGGCGCCATCCGCCGCCGGCGAGTGCGGCCAATGCAAGCGGTACGACTGGAAAGCCGACGCTCAAGACGGTGCGCAGCACGAACAGGCGGCTTTCGTTTTCAGAGCCGAGTTCCGCCACCGAAAAGCCGAAGAAGCGGCCAATGTTGTTGTCCCACAGCCAGACCTTGAAGAGTGCTTCGGAGCGGAGATAGAAAAAGGTCGGCCAGATCAGCGCGAAGGGCGCGCAGACCAGCGCTGCGACGCCGAGTGCCCCTGCAAAGCTGCGGGTGCGGCAGGCGGGATACAGCACCAGCACCGCGACGGTGGTGGCGCCGAACACGAGCGGCACGAACAGGCCCTTGGCCAGCAACGACACGCCCACGCCGGCGCCGAACATCGCCGCGCCGCTCAGAATCGCGCGGCGCCGGCGGCGCGCGTCGACCGGTAGCAGGCGCGCTTCGTCGCGCAGATGCACGAGGACGAGTTCGAACAGTCCGCAAAAGCCGATGGCGGCGCCGGCCATCAGCGCGACGTCGGTCATCATGTCGTGCACGTGCTTGATGACGACGAGCGTGCTCGCGAACAAGGCCAGCGTGCCGATCACCCGGACGTCGAACCAGCTCGACGCGGCCACCGCGCGGCGGGCGGCGCGTGCCGTGTAGTAGACGGTCAGCCCGGCGAAGAGCGCGCTCGCGAGGCGTGCGGCGTCGTGCAACGGCAGGTAGCGGCCGAACATCCACGCGAGGCCGGCGGCGACCCAGTCGTAGATCGGCGGTTTTTCGACGAAGGGCTGGCCGGCGTTGGTCGGCACGACCAGATCGCCGGTGTCGAGCATGTGCTGGATGATCCCGAACGTGTAGGTCTCGTCCTGTTTCCACGGCTCGTGGCCCAGGGTGCCAGGCAAAAGCCACGCGCACAGGATCGCCAGCGCGGCCAGCCACATCAACGGACGGGCAGCCGTGAGCGCGCGCAAGCGGCGGGCGCCGCGCGAAGCGGGCGCCGGAGCGCCGGGTTCCATGGGACCGGCGGGGGCGTCGGGCCTTACGGGCGCCGCGGCAAGGTGGCCGGCTGGCAGGGCGGCGCCGGATTCGGCGGCGTGTGCCGAGCCGGGGGGCGTGTCCGGTGCGGCATCGGCGGGGCAGGCCGGTGCTGGCGTCGCAGCCGCGACGTTCCCCGCGCGCCAGGGCGCGGATGGGTTTTCGTGCATGAGAATCTCTGGTCGCCGTACGCGGCGGCGTGGGCCGCGGACTTAGGCTCTGACTATGCGTCGCATGCGGTTGCATGCGAACGCTGCGATTGTAGTCCGAGTTGATTACGGTCGATTACGGAAAAGGCGTCGAATATTGCGGTTAGCCGAACGGATTGCACCGATTCCTCACCAAATTGACGGGAATGGGGAGTCAGGAAAGGAGAAGGCGGCCGCCAGAAATCACTGGCGCGGCCACGGAAAAGAGGGATTCAGCGTCCGCCGGCGACGTCGAGCAGCGCGCCCGTCACGTACGAAGCGGCGTCGCTCAGCAACCAGACGATCGACTCGGCCACTTCGTCGGCGCTACCGGGGCGGCCGAGCGGCGTGGTCGCGCCGAGCTGGGCGGCGCGCTCGGGCTTGCCGCCGCTGGCGTGGATGTCGGTATCGATCAGGCCGGGGCGCACCGCGTTCACGCGCACGCCTTGCGGGCCGAGTTCCTTGGCGAGGCCGATCGTCATGGTGTCGACCGCGCCTTTCGAACCGGCGTAGTCGACGTATTCGTTCGGCGACCCCAAACGCGAGGCCGCCGACGAGATGTTCACGATCACGCCGCCCGCGCCGCCACGGCTTGTCGACATCCGGCGCGCGGCTTCGCGTGCGCACAGATACGCGCCGAGCACGTTGACGTCGAACATGCGCTTCAGGCGCGCGAGGTCCATGTCCGCGAGCTGGCTCGAGGGCGCGACGATTCCGGCATTGTTGACGAGCGCATCGAGCCGGCCGAAGTTTTGCCGGAGTGCGTCGAACATCGCGATCACATCGGCTTCGCTGGCGACGTCGCCGGCAATCGGCAACGCCTGGCCGCCGGCGAGTTCCACTTCGGCCACGGTGTCTTGCGCGGCCGCGAGGTTGCTCACGTAATTCACGCCGACCGACCAGCCGCGCGCGCCCAGCAAACGCGCGGTTGCGCGGCCAATGCCGCGGCTGCCACCGGTGATCAGAACGGTTTTCGTCATTGCAACCTCATCGTTCGGGTGGGACCGCAAGGGCGTGCGGCCGGTGTTCGTTCAGCGGGTCGAAGAAACGCGGCAGGCGGCGATCAAACGGCGTCGCGCTTGATGGCCCATTTGTCGCTGGCAGGCGGCCTGTAGCGTTGCAGCTTGTCGATCAGCGCGACCGGATCGGCATCCCGTTGCAGGATGTCGAAATAGGTCTGCCTCATGAAACCTTCGTCGACTGTGTGTTTGAGGAGCGCGATCAGCGGATCGTAGAAGCCGTCGATATTCAGCAGTGCCACCGGCTTCTGGTGATAGCCGAGCTGCGCCCACGTATAGACCTCGAACAGTTCTTCGAGCGTGCCCGCGCCGCCCGGCATCGCGACGAACGCGTCGGACAGGTCGGCCATCATCTTCTTGCGATGATGCATGTCGGGCACCACATGCAGTTCGGTCAGGCCGTTATGGCCGACTTCCTTGTTGACCAGCAACTCCGGAATCACGCCGATTGCGCGGCC
The DNA here is from genome assembly GCF_003368325.1 of Paraburkholderia caffeinilytica. NCBI lineage: Bacteria > Pseudomonadati > Pseudomonadota > Betaproteobacteria > Burkholderiales > Burkholderiaceae > Paraburkholderia > Paraburkholderia caffeinilytica. The sequence goes on from NZ_CP031467.1 coordinate 3,224,520, forward strand.
GCCTTCGGCCATCACCGTATCGGCGATCACGCCCATCAGGCCGACCTTGCCGCCGCCATAGACCAGCGCGAGATCGGCCTGCACCAGCGCGCGGCCGAAAGCGCGCGCGGCGTCGGCGTACAACGGTCTGACTCCGTCGGAGGAGCCGCAATACACACACACCGACTTCATGCTCAAACGTCCTTCGGTTCGTTGCGAGGCGCGGCGCCTTCCTTCGGCGGCAGGTAGTCGTAGAACTCGCGCTTGGGCAGCTTGCCGGAGACGAGGTCGTCGAAAATCTGCCGCGAGCGGCCGCGCAGATAAGGCGCCATCAGCGAGACGATCTGCACGCTCACCTGATGCAGCTCCGCGCGAATCGTTTCCTGTTCGTTGTACTTGCGCGGGTTCATCACGAACTGATACGACAGCCAGTACGTGCCGATCACGCCGACATTGGTGGCGATCACATGCAACTCCTCGGGCGTGGCGACCATTTCGCCGTCGGCCACGAGCTGTTCGCAGAACTGGCTGGCAAAGCGCACCTTGTGGCTGATGATCTGCTTGAAGTGCGTCTCCAGCGTGCGGTTGCGCGCCAGCAGATCGTTCAGGTCGCGATACAGGAAACGATAGCGCCAGGTGAAATCGACCATGTACTGCAGGTACGACCACATCTCGTCGATGGTGGCGCGGTGGTCGTCGGGAAAGCGCAGACGCTTTTCGATCTCCTGCTCGAACTGGCTGAAGATGCTGTTGATGATGTCGTCTTTGTTGCGGAAGTGGTAGTACAGGTTGCCTGGACTGATTTCCATTTCCTCGGCGATCGTCGTCGTGGTGACGTTCGGTTCGCCGATTTCGTTGAACAGTTTCAACGATAGTTCGAGTATCCGTTCGCGGGTGCGGCGGGGAGGTTTGGCTTCCATGTCGTCCGGCCCTGGTTTCGCCGGGCTGGGCGCGTGGCGGCTTGCCGCTCTAGCGTGATCCATCCGGACGCGGTTGGTATAGTGAGCGCCCCAGCGGTTTCCCGTGGGGCTATCGGACGATTATAAACCGACCGTTCTTATACCAAGAGGATACTCAGGGTTTTCATCCTTTGGGACGCCGGACACGCTGCGCCTGGCGCCGCCGCAGGGCGGGTTCGCGGTCAGGCTCATAGCCACGCCTTGACCCAGCGCACGACGAGCGGCCCGACAATCAGCACCCACGTCATCACGCACATGCCGAGTGCGACCATCACCGCCGCACTGCCCAGATCCTTGGCCCGGCGCGACAATTCGTGGCGTTCGAGCGAAATCCGGTCGATGGCCGCCTCGACGCTCGAATTCAGCAATTCGACGATCAGCACCAGCATGACCGAGCCGAGCAGCAACACGCGCGACACGGGATCGACCGGCACCAGCACGCCGCACGGAATCAGGATCGCGGCGAGTGTGAGTTCCTGGCGGAACGCGCTTTCCTCGCGGATCGCCACGCGAAACCCGGCAAGCGAATTTTTCATCGCGTGCCATGCGCGGGTCACTCCGCGATTGCCCTTGTACGGGTTGAAGGGGAGCGGGGCGAGCGGATCGTCGGGGCTGAGCGGCTCGTGATGGGAGTCGTTGTCGGGACTCGCGAGGGGACTCGCGAGGCTCGCGCCGTTCATGCCGCGAACGCCATTCGCGCGATCGACGTGATCGACATGATTCGGCGCGTCGTGCTCGCTGACGTCGTCGAACGGCTCGATGCCGGCGGCGTCGGTATCGCCGGTGTGCAGCGCGCCGTTCGACGCGCGCGCCGCGGTGGAGTGTCGGGTTCGCATAAACGGCTCGGCGCGTCGCCTCAAGCGGCGGCGCTTTCCTCGCTATACGACGCGCGCGGCAGCGGCTTCAGGTGCGCCGCGAACTGCTCGGATGCCGCGGCCCACGAGAAGCGTTCGGCCCACGCGCGCGCATGGCTGCGCTCGATTTTCAGCGCTTCGAGGCAAGCCTCGCGCAAGTCTTCGTGCATGGCGCCCGCGCCGCCGTCGCCGAGCACGTCGATCGGGCCGGTCACGGGATACGCCGCGACCGGCGTGCCGCAGGCGAGCGCTTCGAGCAGCACGAGTCCGAAGGTGTCGGTGCGGCTCGGGAACACGAAGACGTCGGCGGCCGCGTAGACCTTGGCCAGTTCGGCTTGCGTCAGCACGCCCAGGTAATTCGCCTGCGGATAGCGCGACTTCAGTTCGGCCAGCGCCGGGCCTTCGCCGGCAACCCACTTCGATCCGGGCAGATCGAGTTTGAGAAACGCCTCGACGTTCTTCTCGACCGCCACGCGTCCCACGTACAGAAAGATCGGCCGCGCGGTGTTGAGGACTTTCGAGTCCATCTGGTGAAAGATCTCGAGGTCGACACCGCGCGTCCACAACACCACGTTGGTGAAGCCGAATTTTTCGAGGTCGGCCTTGACCACCGGCGTCGGCGCCATCACCGCGAGCGACGCCTTGTGGAACCAGTGCAGGAACTTGTAGGTGGCGACGAGCGGAATGCCGAAACGCGCCTGCACGTATTCGGGAAAGCGCGTGTGATAGGCGGTTGTGAACGGCAGCTTGTGCTGGATCGCATAGGCGCGCGCGGCCATGCCGAGCGGGCCTTCGGTGGCGATGTGCAGCGCGTCGGGCGCGAATTCGTCGATCCGCTGACGCAGCTTGCGGCGCGGCATCAGCGACAGGCGAATCTCAGGATAGGTTGGGCACGGAATCGTCTTGAATTCGAGCGGCGTCAGCAAGTCGACGCGGTGGCCGAGTGCGGTGAGTTCGCGCGTCGTGTTTTTCAGCGTGCGCACGACGCCATTGACCTGCGGTTCCCATGCGTCGGTGACGATCATGATCTTCATCGGTTTTGGCCCAATAGAAGTGGAGAGGGACTACGCGGTCGCCCGGGCCTTTTGCACGCCGACTTCCGGGGCGCGCATCACGGTCCAGTAGATCACCTTGAGTTCGCCTTCATACGTCTCGACGAGTGCCGACAGGCTTTCGACCCAATCGCCGTCGTTGCAATACAGCACGCCGTCGATGTCGCGGATTTCGGCTTTGTGGATGTGCCCGCAAACCACGCCGTCGCAACCACGGCGGCGCGCTTCGTCGGTCATCACATGCTCGAACGACGAGATGAAATTCACCGCATTTTTCACCTGATGCTTCAGGTATTGCGACAGCGACCAGTACGGAAAGCCGAGCCGGCTGCGGATCCGGTTGAACCAGCGGTTCAGGACCAGGATCATGGTGTAGAGCGTGTCGCCGAGATAGGCGAGCCACTTCGCGTGCTGAATCACGCCGTCGAACAGGTCGCCATGCACGATCCACAGGCGCTTGCCGGCGAGTGTCGTGTGGAACGCCTCGCCGCGCACGTGGATGTCGCCGAATGCGAGGTCGCAGAACTGACGCGCGGCTTCGTCGTGATTGCCGGGCACGTAGATGACCTGGGTGCCTTTGCGCGCTTTGCGCAGCACCTTCTGCACGACATCGTTGTGCGCCTGTGGCCAGTACCAGCCCTTTTTCAACTGCCAGCCGTCGATGATGTCGCCCACGAGGTACAGGTATTCCGACTCGTTGTGACGCAGGAAGTCGAGCAGATACGGCGCCTGACAACCGCTCGAGCCGAGGTGGATGTCGGACAGCCAGATGGTGCGGTAGCGGTGCGGCTCGGCGTGGTCGTCGTCGTGATGGGTGGCGTGCGCGTCGAGCGGCAGCGACGGCACGGGCAACGGCAAGCCGTGGCTAGGGTTGGGTTCCGGGCGGAACGCGACAGGGTCGACGCTCGGGCCGGTCTGGCGGAACAGGGAAGTCGCGGACGTTTTGGGGTCCATGGCTCACGCGTCGAGTTGCGGTGCCCGTATTGCGCCAGCCGCGCGTGACCGTGCCGTGACAGTCACGAGAAGTTCTTATTACTGTGGCGGGAGAGAGGGGGCAGACAGGGTCTGTGGCGAGCGGCGATCGCAGTCGGGCGAACGCGAACCGCCGGCGCGGCGGCGTGAATTGCGAGGCGGCCAGTTTTCTCAGTGCGCGACGCTAATGACCCGCGTGCCGGCAAGGCGGTCGTGCGGGAATTGACGTTGCGAATCGAGGCGGCCGGTGGCGGCCCACAGCGCAAACCAGATCGCGGCGATCGCCAGCGTTTGCGGCACGGCGAGGCCCAGCAAGGGATGCAGCGCGAGCGGCGGTAAAAACCACAGCCACGCCAGCACGTAACGAGCGATTGCGCGGCCCGTCGACAGCGCCGTGCCGTTGGCGGCGACGACGCGCAGGCGCCAGGTTTTCATCGGCAGCGTCTGGCCGCTGTGCGTCCAGAACCAGACGAAATACAGACCGACCACGAGGCCGATCCACGCAGCGAGCAGGTTGTGATGGGTAAGACCGTTGCGCTGCTGCGTCAACGTGCTGAACAGATAGCCGGCGATGAACACGACGCCGAACAGGATCACGGCTTCGTAGAGCAGTGCGGCAAGGCGCCGGCGAACGGTGGGTGCGGTGCCGGACGATTCGGCGGGCGGCGTCGGGGTGGCGAGCGGCTGGGGCACGATGGGGGCGGATCAGGAACCGTTGAAGATCGACGGCGCCTCGGCCGGCGAAACCGGCACCGGCGTGGCGGGCACGAAGCTGCCCGCGGCGGGAATCGCCGGCGTGGCGACCGGGCTCGGCAATGAAGCGGCCTCCGCGGCACTGGCCGCTGCGGCACCGCTTGCGCCGTGCTCCCGGGCGTTGACCAGACGGTCCAGGCCCTTGATCTCGGACTTGCCGGACGGCGGCGCGCTCACGACGCTCGGCCGCCGTTTGCGCTCGCTCGCGGCGAGCCGCTCCTTCAGCTCTTCCGGCAATTGCTGATAAGCCTTCCATGCGTTCTGGCGGGTTTCTCGCGGCAACTCCTTCGACACCTGATAGTTTTCGCGGGCAACGCGCCGCTGATCGGGTGTCATGCGCACCCATTCAGTCATTCGGTCATGCAGGCGTTTTTGCGCATCCGGCGACAATTTCGGGTAACGCGCCGCGATCTTGATCCATTTTCGCTTGCGTTCGTCGCTGAAGGAATCCCAAACGCCGGCAAACGGCGCGAGCGCGAGGTGTTCGGCCGAACTCAGGTGCGACCACGCCATCGGGCCATTGTTGTCGGACAGGCCGGGCAGTTCGACGGCGAGCGTAGGCGCGGGTGTCTTGGCTGTTGCGTTGCCGCCTGCGGCGGGCGTGCTGGCGGTCGACGGGCTCGGATAAAAGCGCGGATAGGTCGCGGCAAACGACACCAAAGCCGCGATCGCGCATCCGAAAACAACGGCCAAGCCGCGCTTGTAGCTCACCCGAAGAATCTCCCGCTCAGTGGGCGCGTGATAGGTACGCGTTGAAACCGTGATCGAGATAGGCATTGAGCGGCAAGTCGTCGCTTAGCATGGCTGCATCGATATCGGCGAGTTCGGCGGTGCGTTGCTGGTCTTCCCAGTAGGCGATGCCCACCAGGCTGACGACCAGCGCGACCAGCGGCCAGGCGAGCGCGAAGCGGCGCAGCGGCGAGCGGCGGCGCCGCGGCATCTCGACCTGCGGCATGCCGGACGGCATGCCGGCACCGGCGAAGGCGGGTACGAACACCGGCGCGCTCACGGTTTCGGGCTTCTTGCGAGCGAGCGCGGCCCGGCGCGCCGCGGCGAGCCGGTCGACGGTGGCGGACGGGATACTGGCGGCGTTTTCGTCGAGCGCGCGGCGCACCTGGCGGGCGAACTCGAGTTCTTTGGTTTCTAGGGAGCTCATAGCGTAATTCCTTTAGCCTTGAGCGCTTGCGCCAGCGTGTGGGTGGCCCGCGAGCAGTGTGTTTTCACACTGCCTTCGGAGCAGCCCATCGCGGCGGCAGTCTCGGCGACATCCATATCCTCCCAATAACGCATGAGAAACGCCTCCCGTTGACGTGCCGGTAATTTTTGGATCTCGTCGTCGATTAACTGTAAGACCTGTTCGCGTTCGAGTTTCTGTTCGTTGCTTTCCGAGCCCGCTGAACCTTGCTGCGCCTCGAATGTTTCGAGTGGGTCGAATTCGTCGTCGTCGGCGTTGCCGAGCGAAGAAAACAGACTAACCCAAGTATTGCGCACTTTGGCACGACGGAAATAGTCGTGCATCGCATTCTGGAGAATACGCTGAAACAGGAGCGGAAGTTCGGCGGCAGGACGGTCGCCATATTTTTCGGCGAGTTTGATCATCGCGTCCTGCACGATATCGAGCGAGGCGTCGTCGTCCCGCACGGCGTAGACCGTCTGCTTGAATGCGCGCCTTTCGACGCCCGCCAGAAAATCGGCGAGTTCCTTGTCTGATGCCATCCGTTTGGGGGTCGGCGCAGCGTGCGTGCGCGTAATCGGTCGAAAAATGTCGTAAAACTCGCGGATGCTAACAAACTTTCGAGCCGCTGGGGCGAAACCGGTCCTAACTTGCATCTCTATAACGAACTATCGGTCGTTTTTGACCCATGGCGGGATTCGGGGGCAGGGTGCCAGGGCAATATTTGCTTGACCGCGCGAACATCTGCAGATATCTTCGCTGGTTCGCAACATAAGTGACTTGTCTCAATTGAGGTGTGGCCCAAGAAGCTCACCTGTCAACTGGACGCGCCGCTTGAACCCGAGCCACAAGCCCGGCAGAGAGCACCCGATCAATTTTTTGCCGAAAATTCGAAAGGTGAATAAATGAATATGCCCAGCGCGGAATTCTCCACGTCGGATACGACCCCCCATCCCGAAGCCGGCTCTATCGGCGCCACCGTGCTCATGAAGGCACTGGCCGACGAAGACGTCGAGTTTATCTGGGGCTATCCCGGCGGCTCGGTACTCTACATTTACGACGAGCTGTACAAGCAGGACAAATTCCAGCACGTCCTCGTGCGCCACGAACAAGCCGCAGTCCACGCCGCTGACGCCTACGCGCGTTCCACCGGCAAAGTGGGCGTGTGCCTCGTGACCTCCGGCCCCGGCGTCACCAATGCGGTGACCGGCATCGCGACGGCCTACATGGATTCGATCCCGATGGTGATCATCAGCGGCCAGGTGCCGACTGCCGCGATCGGTCAGGATGCGTTCCAGGAGTGCGATACGGTCGGCATCACGCGTCCCTGCGTGAAGCACAACTTCCTCGTGAAGGACGTGCGCGACCTGGCCGCCACCGTCAAGAAAGCGTTCTACATTGCCCGTACCGGCCGTCCCGGCCCGGTGCTGATCGACATCCCGAAAGACGTGTCGAAGGCGCCGTGCCAGTACGAACCGCTCAAGACCGTGTCGCTGCGTTCGTACAATCCGGTCACGAAAGGTCACTCCGGCCAGATTCGCAAGGCCGTGGCCCTGCTGCTGTCGGCCAAGCGTCCGTATATCTATACCGGCGGCGGCATCATTCTCGCGGATGCATCGCGTGAGCTGAACCAGTTCGCCGATCTGCTCGGTTACCCGATCACCAATACGTTGATGGGTCTGGGCGGCTACCGAGCGAGCGACAAGAAATTCCTCGGCATGCTCGGCATGCACGGCACGTACGAAGCCAACATGGCGATGCAGCACTGCGACGTGCTGATCGCGATCGGCGCGCGTTTCGACGACCGTGTGATCGGCGACCCGACGCACTTCGCGTCGCGCCCACGGAAGATCATCCATATCGACATCGATCCGTCCTCCATTTCCAAGCGCGTCAAGGTCGACATTCCGATCGTCGGCGACGTGAAGGAAGTGCTGAAGGAGCTGATCGAGCAGTTGCAAACGGCCGAGCATGGCCCGGACACCGCGGCGCTCGCCGACTGGTGGAAGGACATCGAAGCCTGGCGCGCCAAAGACTGTCTGAAGTTCGATCGCAAGAGCGACATCATCAAGCCGCAGTACGTGGTGGAAAAGGCGTGGGAACTGACCGACGGCAATGCCTTCGTGTGTTCCGACGTCGGCCAGCACCAGATGTGGGCGGCGCAGTTCTATCGCTTCAACAAGCCGCGCCGCTGGATCAACTCCGGTGGCCTCGGCACGATGGGCTTCGGCTTGCCGGCGGCGATGGGCGTGAAGATGGCGCACCCGGACGACGACGTGCTCTGTATCACGGGCGAAGGGTCGATCCAGATGTGTATCCAGGAACTCTCGACCTGCAAGCAGTACGAGACTCCGGTGAAAATCATTTCGCTGAACAACCGCTATCTGGGCATGGTGCGCCAGTGGCAGCAGATCGAATACAGCAAGCGCTATTCGCATTCGTACATGGATGCGCTGCCGGATTTCGTGAAGCTCGCCGAAGCGTACGGCCATGTCGGCATGCGTATCGAACGCACGGCCGATGTCGAGCCGGCGCTGAAGGAAGCGCTGCGCCTGAAAGATCGCACAGTGTTTCTCGATTTCCAGACCGATCCGACCGAAAACGTCTGGCCGATGGTTCAGGCCGGCAAGGGCATCACGGAGATGCTCATGGGTTCGGAAGATCTATAACGACGGCGCGTTGAGTTAAACGCAGCGTTGGCTTCGTCATGCGCGCCTTCAAAAAGGGCGAAGGCGGACGAAGCGGCGCGAAACCGCTCGCATACATCGACAAAACATCTGGAAGAAGCGAAACATGAGACACATTATTTCTGTCCTGCTGGAAAACGAACCGGGCGCGTTATCACGCGTGGTGGGGCTGTTCTCGGCACGCGGCTACAACATTGAAACCTTGACGGTGGCTCCGACCGAAGACCGTTCGCTGTCGCGCATGACCATCGTCTCCATTGGCTCGGACGACGTGATCGAACAGATCACGAAGCATCTGAACCGCCTGATCGAGGTGGTGAAAGTGGTCGACCTTACCGAGGGCGCCCACATCGAGCGCGAGCTGATGTTGATCAAGGTGAGGGCGGTCGGCAAGGAACGTGAGGAGATGAAACGGATGTCGGATATTTTCCGCGGCCGCATCATCGACGTCACGGAAAAGACCTACACGATCGAACTGACGGGCGCGAGCGACAAGCTCGATGCCTTCATCGAAGGGATCGACGCGACTGCGATTCTCGAAACCGTCCGTACGGGCAGTTCGGGCATCGGCCGCGGCGAGCGCATTCTGAAGGTTTGACGCGCGCTGAGCGGCGGTTCTGAGTTGCATTCCAAGTTGCGTCATCAACCGTCTCGATCGAAGCCGGGCAGCGCTTTCAAGAACCCGGCCAAGCAGCACAACATTCGCAGTATTCGTATTTCACTGATTTCACCGAATTTAGCCAAGGAACCGACATGAAAGTTTTCTACGACAAGGACGCCGACCTCTCCCTCATCAAGGGTAAGCAAGTCACCATCATCGGCTATGGCTCGCAAGGCCATGCTCACGCGCTGAACCTGAAGGAAAGCGGCGTGAACATCACGGTCGGTCTGCGCAAGGGCGGCGCATCGTGGAGGAAGGCCGAGAACGCCGGCCTGCAAGTCAAGGAAGTGGCAGAAGCCGTCAAGGGCGCAGACGTCGTCATGATGCTGCTGCCGGACGAGCAGATCGCCGAAGTCTACGCCAAGGAAGTGCACGCCAACATCAAGCAAGGCGCGGCGCTGGCCTTCGCACACGGTTTCAACGTGCACTACGGTCAGGTGATCCCGCGTGCGGATCTGGACGTCATCATGATCGCGCCGAAGGCGCCGGGCCACACGGTTCGCGGTACGTACTCGCAAGGTGGCGGCGTGCCCCACCTGATCGCCGTTGCGCAAGACAAGTCGGGCGCGGCGCGTGACATCGCTCTGTCGTACGCGGCAGCGAACGGCGGCGGCCGTGCCGGCATCATCGAAACGAACTTCCGCGAAGAAACGGAAACCGACCTGTTCGGCGAACAAGCCGTGCTGTGCGGCGGTACCGTCGACCTGATCAAGGCCGGTTTCGAAACGCTGGTGGAAGCGGGCTACGCGCCGGAAATGGCGTACTTCGAGTGCCTGCACGAACTGAAGCTGATCGTCGACCTGATCTACGAAGGCGGCATCGCGAACATGAACTACTCGATCTCGAACAACGCCGAATACGGCGAGTACGTGACGGGTCCGCGTATCGTGACGGCTGAAACGAAGAAGGCGATGAAGGCTGTGCTGACGGACATTCAGACCGGCGAGTACGCAAAGAGCTTCATCATCGAAAACAAGGCCGGCGCACCGACGCTGCAATCGCGCCGCCGTCTGACGGCCGAGCACCAGATCGAACAGGTCGGTTCGAAGCTGCGCGCGATGATGCCGTGGATCGCGAAGAACAAGCTGGTCGACCAGTCGAAAAACTAAGAAGCCAGCTTTGCCGCATGTGACCGGCGCGGCGCCTCGTCGCGGCAACCGGTAATGCAAAAAGCCGTCCAAGGGTGCTGAACCCTGGGCGGCTTTTGCTATCCTACGGTTTTACAAAAATCTAGAAGCCATCCATGAATTACCCTCATCCGATCATCGCGCGAGAAGGCTGGCCGTTCATCGCCATCGCGGCCGTCGTTGCATTACTGGTTCATGCCTTCGCGGGATTCGGCTTTGCATGGCTGTTCTGGCTGATCCTGATCTTCGTCGTGCAGTTCTTCCGCGATCCTGCCCGGCCGATTCCGACTCAGGCAAACGCCGTACTGTGCCCGGCCGACGGCCGTATCGTCGCGGTCGAAACAGCGCATGATCCCTATGCCAACCGTGAAGCGCTGAAGATCAGCGTGTTCATGAACGTTTTCAATGTCCACTCGCAGCGCTCGCCGGTGGACGGTGCGATCTCCAAGGTCGAATATTTCCCGGGCGCGTATCTGAATGCCGCCGTGGACAAAGCCTCGCTCGAAAACGAGCGCAATGCGGTGGTGATCGAAATGGCCGGCGGCCAGACGGTGACGTCGGTGCAGATCGCCGGTCTGATTGCGCGGCGCATTCTTTGCTACGTACGCTCAGGCGAGCCGCTCACGCGTGGCCAGCGTTATGGATTTATCCGTTTTGGCTCGCGTGTCGACGTGTACCTGCCGGTTGGCAGCCGTCCGCGTGTGTCGATCGGCGAGAAGGTTTCGGCGTCGTCCACGATCCTCGCTGAACTATAAAGCGGCACCAAGGAGGTTTTCCGAATGGCCGCATTCAAACCGCGTCGACCCCGCAACAGCGGACCGCTCCCGCGTCCGTTCCGCCGCAACAAGCCGGTCGTGGCGGAGACGGGAGCAGTCGATAGCCGGCGCGCCCAGCGTCAGCAGTTCCTGAGGAAACGCGGCATTTACCTGCTGCCGAACGCGTTCACCACCGCCGCGCTCTTTTGCGGTTTCTTTGCCGTGGTGCAGGCGATGAACGTGCGCTTCGAAATCGCGGCGATCGCGATCTTCGTGGCGATGGTGCTGGACGGCATGGACGGTCGGGTCGCCCGCATGACGCATACGCAGAGCGCGTTTGGCGAACAGTTCGACAGCCTCTCGGACATGGTCTCGTTCGGTGTGGCGCCGGCGCTCGTGATGTACGAGTGGGTTCTGAAGGATCTCGGCCGCTGGGGCTGGCTCGCGGCGTTCGTCTATTGTTCGGGGGCGGCGTTGCGTCTCGCGCGCTTCAACACGAACATCGGCGTGGTCGACAAACGCTTTTTCCAGGGCATGCCCAGTCCGGCTGCTGCCGCGCTGATCGCCGGTTTCGTGTGGCTCGCCACCGACAACCGCGTGCCGCTCAAGCTGGTGTGGCTGCCGTGGGTCGCTTTCGTGCTGACTATCTACGCCGGCGTGACGATGGTGTCGAACGCGCCGTTCTATAGCGGCAAGGCGCTCGACGTGCGGCACCGCGTGCCGTTCGGCGTGATTCTGCTGGTGGTGGTGGCGTTCGTGCTGGTGTCGTCCGATCCGCCGCTGATGCTGTTCGGCCTGTTCGTGCTGTACGGTCTGTCGGGCTATGTGTTCTGGGGCTACCAGACGCTACGGGGCAGGGCGAATCCGGCCCGGTCCGTGGCGCGCGACAGGTAACGGCGCACCTTCCCTGCATGAACGCGACATGAGAAAACGGCAGCCTTTGCAGGCTGCCGTTTTTCGTTGCCCGGCCCGTCCGGCGGCGCGCGGCAGGCAGGTCCGACGCCAATTGCACGGCGACGGGAATGCCGCTATAGTCGTTGGATAAATGCGTTCAGGTTCCCATTTGAGCTGCGGCACGAGCCTCAGCGGGCCTAGCGGGCCTAGCGGGCCTAATAAGCAGGCCGGTGTGCCACAGGTGCGCTAGTGTTGGCGCATTCAGCGCGTTGATCGCCTATCGTTTCCGCCCTCCGTCTGCCTCGTCCGCGCTTTATAGCGTCGCCAACGGTGGCGCGAACGCCCGAATTCCACTATCCGATCCCCACAATTGAACGACTCCTCAGGAGACCCGACATGGCCGACAAACTGATCATATTCGACACCACCTTGCGTGACGGCGAGCAATCGCCCGGTGCGTCGATGACGAAGGAAGAGAAAATCCGTATCGCGAAGCAGCTCGAGCGGATGAAGGTGGACGTGATCGAAGCCGGTTTCGCGGCCAGCTCGAACGGCGACTTCGATTCGATTCACACGATCGCGGGCCTGATCAAGGACAGCACGATCTGCTCGCTGGCCCGCGCGAACGACAAAGACATTCAACGCGCTGCTGATGCGCTCAAGCCGGCCGATCGTTTCCGCATCCACACGTTCATCGCAACGTCGCCGCTGCACATGGAAAAGAAGCTGCGCATGACGCCGGATCAGGTGTTCGAACAGGCAAAGCTGGCAGTGCGGTTCGCCCGCAAGTTTACGGACGACGTCGAGTTCTCGCCTGAAGACGGCAGCCGCTCGGACATGGATTTCCTGTGCCGCGTGCTGGAAGCGGTCATCGCCGAAGGCGCGACTACGATCAACATCGCCGATACGGTCGGCTATGGCGTGCCGGAGTTGTACGGCCAGCTTGTGAAGACGCTGCGCGAGCGTATTCCGAACTCGCACAAGGCGGTGTTCTCGGTGCACTGCCATAACGACCTTGGCATGGCGGTGGCGAACTCGCTGGCCGGCGTGCAGATCGGCGGTGCGCGTCAGGTCGAGTGCACGATCAACGGTCTTGGCGAGCGCGCGGGCAATACGTCGCTCGAAGAAATCGTGATGGCGGTGAAGACCCGCAAGGATTACTTCGGCCTCGATATTGGTCTCGATACGACCCAGATCGTGCCGGCTTCGAAGCTGGTGTCGCAGATCACCGGTTTCGTCGTGCAGCCGAACAAGGCGGTGGTCGGCGCGAATGCGTTTGCGCACGCGTCCGGCATTCACCAGGACGGCGTGCTGAAAGCGCGCGACACGTACGAAATCATGCGTGCCGAAGATGTGGGCTGGAGCGCGAACAAGATCGTGCTGGGCAAGTTGTCGGGCCGCAATGCGTTCAAGCAACGTCTGCAGGAATTGGGCATCGCGCTCGATAGCGAAGGCGAGTTGAACACCGCGTTCGCACGCTTCAAGGAGTTGGCCGACCGCAAGTCGGAAATCTTCGACGAAGACATCATCGCGATCGTCACGGAGGAATCGGCTGAAGCGCAGGAGAAGGAGCACTACAAGTTCCTGTCGCTGTCGCAGCATTCGGAAACCGGCGAGCAGCCGCACGCGAAGATTGTGTTCTCGGTCGAAGGCAAGGAAGTGACCGGGGAAGCGCGCGGCAACGGTCCGGTGGATGCCACGCTCAATGCGATCGAAACGGAAGTGGGTAGCGGGTCGGAACTGCTGCTGTATTCGGTGAACGCCATCACCACGGGTACGCAGGCGCAGGGCGAAGTGACCGTGCGGCTGTCGAAGAGCGGGCGCATCGTCAATGGCGTCGGCACGGATCCGGATATCGTCGCTGCCTCCGCGAAGGCGTATATTTCGGCGCTCAACAAGCTTTATTCGAACGTCGATAAATTGAATCCGCAACGTTCGGAGTCGTAGAAGCCGGCGCGCTGATTGCGTGCCCGCTGAACCGGATTGTCAAGAAGCCCCGTGCCCTGAAAAAAGCACGGGGCTTCCTGCTTTTGTGGTGTCTCCTCCTTGTGAGTACGGCGCTGAAGTACCGCGCGCTGAAACTATTCCGTCGCCGCCCGCCGCATCGACCACCCACGCGCCGCGCGTGCCTGCGCCTGAACCTGATGCCGCACTTCAACCGAGATCTCGCGGCGCGGCGCATCGGCGACAAACGTGTCCAGCAATTCGCGCACATCGTGATCGACGAAATCGGCACGCGTTGCGTCGACGATCAAGGTCGCGCCGTCGGGAATCTGCTGCAGATAGTGCTTGAGCGGCACCTTGCCGAGAAACGACACATCCTTGCGAAACGACAGCAGATAGTGATCGCCATGCTGCGCAAGCACGATCGGGCTGCGCAGATTCGCATACAGTGCGAGCAGCACGCTGCACAGAATGCCGAGCACGATGCCGATTAGCAGATCGGTGGCGAGCACGCCGACCAGCGTAACGATGAACGGCGCAAACGGCGCGAAACCCTGCTTGGCGACGGCAACGAACAACGACGGCTTGGCGAGTTTCACGCCGGTGAAGATAAGAATCGCCGCGAGGCACGCGAGCGGAATCAGGTTGATGACGCTGGTAAGCGCGAACACGCTCACCAGCAGCAACACGCCGTGAATGATCGCGGACAGCCGGCTCTGCGCGCCCGCATGCACATTCGCGGAGCTGCGCACGATGACCGAGGTGATCGGCAGGCCGCCGATCGCGCCGGCGATCAGATTGCCCACGCCCTGTGCCTTCAATTCGCGATCCGGCGGCGCGGCACGCCGGGCGGGATCGATCTGTTCGACTGCTTCGAGGCTCAGCAGCGTTTCGAGACTCGCGACGATCGCCAGGGTGATGGCGACGCGCCAGACATCGGGATTGACCAGTTGCGCGAAGTGCGGACCGAAGTCGGCCCATTGGAGCGCGACTTGCAACGCGGCGAACGATTCGAGCGACGGCAGCGCGACGCGATGCTCGGCAGGCGGCGCGAACGACGGAGCGAGCAGACTGAGCAGCAGCGTCGCGCCAATGCCCAGCAGAACCACCGCGAGCGGCGCGGGTACGAGGCGCACCAGGACAAAGCGGCGTAGCGCGCGTGTTTCCCAGCCCACCAGAATCGCTAGCGAGAGCAAGGTGATCACGCAGGCCGCGAGCGATATCGAGCCGAACGGCGTCGTTATGCTGCCGGCTAGCTGGGCGGCAGCTTGCGACCCGGCGGGCGCATTCGCGCCGAATAGCCCGAGCGCCAGCGGGAACTGCTTGACGATCAGCAGCACGCCGATCGCCGCAAGCATGCCCTTGATCACGGGCGACGGCACATAGGCTGCAAATCTGCCTGCCTTCAGCATGCCGAAGCCGAAT
Source organism: Paraburkholderia caffeinilytica (assembly GCF_003368325.1). Classification (NCBI taxonomy): domain Bacteria; kingdom Pseudomonadati; phylum Pseudomonadota; class Betaproteobacteria; order Burkholderiales; family Burkholderiaceae; genus Paraburkholderia; species Paraburkholderia caffeinilytica. The sequence goes on from NZ_CP031467.1 coordinate 3,239,756, forward strand.
TGAATCGCGCCGGACAGCAACACCGCCAGCAGGAACGCGGAGAAGCTGCCGAGTTGCGCGATTCCGTCGACGACGATCACGACGAGGCCGGCCGCCGGCCCACTTACGCTCAATCTCGAACCGCTCAGCACGGCAACCACCAGCCCGCCGACGATGCCCGATACGAGCCCGGCGAATGGCTCGACGCCCGACGCGTTGGCGATGCCCAGACATAGCGGCAGCGCCACCAGAAAAACGACCGTGCCCGCAAGCAGGTCGCGCTGAAACGTGGAAAAAAAAGCTCGAAGGTTCATGATGTCGATGCAGTAGTGGGTGGAGCCTTGGGGTGCGGCGAAAGCGAGGGCCGGGGCCGGTTTGACAGAAGCTGCGTACTAGGCGGCGCTATGCGCGGCCGTTGTGCAGGTCATCGCGTCATCGGCTTCGTAGCCGGACGTCAGTACTTTGATGCGCCCGTCCTCGAGCGCGAAGATCCAGCCGTGAACGAGCGGCGCCGGGTCAGCGTCGCGCACGATCGGACTCGCGCGCAACTGGCGGACCTGTTCGAGCACATTCAACTCGGCGAGACGGTCGATACGCTCACGCTCGCTTGCGCGAGCGCCGAGTTCGTCGCCATGCGCTTTTGCCAACGCGCATAAAGGCGCGATCCGTCGATTCACATGCGGCAGGGTCGGTTCCGGCGGCAGCAAGGCAGCACGCACACCACCGCAGCCATAGTGGCCGCAGACGATCACGTGCCCGACCTTCAGCACGCGCACTGCGTATTCGAGGACGCTGGCGGAGTTGTCGTCGTCGGGATGGAAAAGGTTGGCGATGTTGCGGTGAACGAACAGATCGCCGGGCTCGCAATGCGTGATGGTTTCGGCGGGCACGCGGCTGTCCGAGCAGCCGACCCACAGCACATGCGGATTCTGGCCTCGCACCAGATCACGGAAAAATTCGGGGTTCCGCGCGGCGGTTTCGTGCGCCCATGCGACATTGGCGACCAGCAGGCGTTTCGGACGGTTCATCGATAGTGGCTCCGTAAATAGGGCGTACAGGCTCGTCGTTGAATCCACAGCCGTGTGCGAACAGCACAGCGGGTACGATCAACGCCAAATCAATTCTTACGAAAGCCTTTCTATCAAAAAATAAAGCCTCTGTGTGTGAAATAAAATTCGCGGACATGCGCAATAAATAAAAAAAAGCCGCCTGAAGAGGCGGCTTTGTAGATTCATGCGTAATGGGTTCGAGCGGGCGCTCAGAACAGGTTGCGGCGATCCGGATCGTGCATCGGGTCAGGTGTTTTCTGCGTGAGTCGCACAATGCCCTGATCGTCGAAATAAAAGCTGTACATCATGTACCAGACGTTGTCTTCCAGATAGCGATACGTCCAGACCTCGCGCTTCATCAACGGGAAATACGATGTTTCGACTGGGCGGCCGAAATTCACCAGTACGTCGCTCTTCGTCCACTTGCCGATTTCCGCCCGGTAGAACTCGTTGGGCTGAAGCACCTGGCGAACGGTGACGATCTTGCCGGATGCGTCGATGTCGGCGGCGGTGGTGGTTTCGCCCATCGGCTGGGTCGGCCACATCAGCCGCTTGCCGCCGTTGGGCAGGTCGTAGCTTTCACGCGGCGCGCCAAGGCGGGCGACGATGGTCGATTCGTCCGCGCCTTGGCTGTATTGCTGCCATGGCTGCGCACAGCCGGCGAGCGTGATCGTGAGCGTGAGCGCGCTCAGACAGGCGAGCGTGGCACGGTGCAGACGTGCTGCGGGCGGCGCTTCGATCGAGGCCGCCGTGGATGGGTGGCGGTTGAACATGAATTCCTCCGATGGCATTTGAGTCGCGGTTTTTATCATCGAGCCGCATTATTTTGACACGGGCCGCAGTAAAAGATTTGCGCTTCGCGCACGCCCTCGCTGTGATCACGATAACGGCTTCGCCGGCTTGCTTATTCCATCTGGAACGCCCTATCATCCGCGCTTCGACGAATCCAGCGGGGCAATGACGATGGCGAAGTGGCAACGGGCGGCAGCGGCAGTCGTGGCGCTGGCAGCGATTTCGATGGCCGCGGCGGCGCTCGCTGCGGGAGATGCGGCGTCTGGTCCGGCAAGCAAGCCGGTCAATAAGCCAACGGGCACCCCAATCCAGCTGGCGCTGATCGAAGGCATGTCCGGCCCATTCGCGAACGCGGGCGCGGCGGTGGAGCGCAATCTGCGCTTCGGTGTCGAACAGGTGAACGCAGCAGGCGGCGTGCAGCTCGCCGATGGCGCGCATCCGCTCGAACTGGTCGTGCTCGACAGCAAGGGCAGTGCGGAGGAGGCGCTCGTGCAACTGCGCGCGGCCGCTGACCGTCATATCGGGTACATCGTGCAGGGCAATAGCTCGGCGGTCGCCGCGGCGCTGATCGGCGCGATCGACAAACAGAACAGCCGCGAGCCGGGCAACCGCGAACTGTTCCTCAATTATTCCGCCGACGATCCCGCCCTGACCAACGCCAATTGCAGTTTCTGGCACTTCCGTTTCGACGCGCACGCGGGCATGCGCATGGATGCGCTGGCTGATGTGATCCAGCGCGACAAAGCAGTAAAGAAGGTCTATCTGCTAAACCAGGATTACAGCTTTGGCCATGATGTCAGCAGCCTCGCGCGTTCGACGCTGGCGACAAAGCGCCCGGATATTGCGGTTGTCGGCGACGAGTTTCATCCGATCGGCCGCGTCAAAGACTTCGCGCCGTACATCGCGAAGATCCGCGCGAGCGGCGCGGACGCGGTGATCACCGGCAACTGGGGCAACGACCTGACGCTTCTGGTCAAGGCGGCACGGGAGCAGGGCCTGGACACCCGCTTCTACACGTTCTACGGTAATAGCCTCGGTGCGCCTGCCGCGTTGGGCGACGCCGGCGTCAAGCACGTGGTCGCGGTGGCCGACTGGCACCCGAACGCCGGCGGTGCGGCCTCCGACGCCTGGTATGCAGCGTTTCGCGCCCGTTTCCCGGCTGCCCAGGACGACTACCCGGTGCTGCGCATGCCGCTGATGATCGAAACCCTCGCCGCGGCGATGAACCGCGCCGGCAGTGCCGACCCGACGGCGGTCGCCCGGGCGTTGGAGGGCATCAAGTTCGACAACGGCTTCCACGCCTCATGGATGCGCGCCGAAGACCATCAACTGATCCAGCCCCTTTACGTCATGGAAATGGACAAGGCCGGCACGCCGGGCGTCAAGTTCGACAATGAAGGTTCAGGCTATGGTTTCCGCACGGTGCTGGCCGTGCCGCCCGAACGGACCGTACCGCCGACTGTGTGCAGGATGAAACGGCCGTAAAACAGCCCTCGAGCGAACCTAGGCCTGCCACGATCCCGCCCGGCACAGCGGGGTTCGCGGCCGGATTGGGCTGTGCTACAATACGCGTCCCGTTGTGAGGCATGGCTAAAAATATGCGTACACGGGTAACCCACGGCACGGCCTTTCTTCCGTGACCGCCTGTCTAGTTCTCAAGGAAATCGACATGTCCGCAGTTGAAACAAGCAAGAAGTCCGAAGTCGTCGCGCAATTCGCACGCGCAGCTAACGATACCGGCTCCCCCGAAGTTCAGGTCGCGCTGCTCACGACCCGCATCAACGAACTGACCGTTCACTTCAAGGAACACTCGAAGGATCACCACAGCCGCCGCGGTCTGCTGCGCATGGTGAGCCGCCGTCGCAAGCTGCTCGACTACCTGAAGGGTAAGGACGCGGATCGTTACCGCGCACTGATCGAGAAGCTGGGTCTGCGTAAGTAATCGGCCAGTCGTTCAGCAAGATGCCTGTGTCAGTTCCACTGATACAGGCATTTTGTTTTTGCACGGTGCGCTTCATGTGATGCGCACTGCCTGCCGGTCGCGGTAGCGTGACGATTCATGCGGCGGCTAGCAGGGAAAAGGCAGCAACCAAGTAGCAACTAAGCGGAAATACGGCCGGGCTTCAGGGCAGAGCTTTGTGTCATTCCAGCGGTTCGCGCGCGTACATCACGTAGGGCGTGGTTCTCTGGAATGGCATAACACTACTCTTCCCCTGTGGCGCCGGTCCTGGCGTTGCCGCGCCGCTTCTGGTCCGCGCGGCATAATGAAGAGGAAAAGCAATGACTATGTTCAATAAGATCGTCAAGGAATTTCAGTGGGGGCAACATAAGGTTCGCCTCGAAACGGGCGAAATCGCCCGTCAGGCGAGCGGTGCGGTGATCGTCGATGTCGAAGACACCGTTGTGCTGGCCACCGTGGTCGGCGCCAAGACCGCCAAGCCGGGCCAGGACTTCTTCCCGCTGACCGTCGATTACCTCGAAAAGACCTACGCTGCAGGCAAGATTCCCGGTGGTTTCTTCCGCCGTGAAGGCCGCCCGTCGGAAGGCGAAACGCTGATTTCGCGCCTCATCGACCGTCCGCTGCGTCCGCTGTTCCCGGAAGGCTTCTACAACGAAGTCCAGGTCGTGATCCACGTCCTGTCGTTGAACCCCGAAATCCCCGCTGACATCCCCGCGCTGATCGGCGCGTCGGCGGCGCTCGCCGTGTCCGGTCTGCCGTTCAACGGCCCGGTCGGCGCAGCACGCGTGGCCTATATCAACAACGAATACGTGTTGAACCCGACGCGTCCGCAAATGAAGGAATCGGCGCTCGACCTGATCGTCGCCGGTACGGAACGCGCGGTGCTGATGGTGGAATCGGAAGCGCAGCAACTGACCGAAGAAGTGATGCTCGGCGCCGTGGTGTTCGGCCACGACCAGATGCAGATCGCGATCAATGCGATCCACGATCTGGTCAGCGAAGGTGGCAAGCCGGAATGGGATTGGCAGCCGGCAGCGAAGAACGAGCCGCTGATCGCACGCGTGACGGACCTGGCTCAAGCCGATCTGCTCGCCGCTTATCAGATCCGCGACAAGCAGGCTCGCTCGGCCAAGCTGAAGGAAGTCTACGCAGCAACGTCGGCCAAGCTGGAAGAAGAAGCAGCGGCAGCCGGCACGGTTGCGGCGGACAAGGCTAGCGTCGGCAACGTGCTGTTCGACATCGAAGCGAAGATCGTCCGTACGCAGATCCTGAACGGCGAGCCGCGTATCGACGGCCGCGACACGCGCACGGTGCGCCCGATCGAAATCCGTACCGGCGTGCTGCCGCGTACGCACGGTTCGGCACTGTTCACGCGTGGCGAAACGCAGGCCCTGGTGGTCGCAACGCTGGGCACGAAGGGCGACGAGCAGAACATCGACGCGCTCGAAGGCGAGTACCGCGAACGCTTCATGCTCCACTACAACATGCCTCCGTTCGCGACCGGCGAAACGGGCCGCGTCGGTTCGCCGAAGCGCCGTGAAATCGGTCACGGCCGTCTGGCCAAGCGCGCGCTGGCTGCATGCCTGCCGAGCGCCGACGAATTCGGCTACTCGATTCGCGTCGTGTCGGAAATCACCGAATCGAACGGTTCGTCGTCGATGGCTTCGGTGTGCGGCGGCTGCCTCGCACTGATGGACGCCGGCGTGCCGATGAAGGCGCACGTCGCCGGCATCGCCATGGGCCTGATTCTCGAAGGCAACAAGTTTGCCGTGCTGACCGACATCCTCGGCGACGAAGATCACCTCGGCGACATGGACTTCAAGGTGGCGGGCACCGAGCAAGGCGTGACCGCGCTGCAGATGGACATCAAGATCCAGGGCATCACCAAGGAAATCATGCAGGTCGCCCTCGCGCAAGCGAAGGAAGGCCGTATGCACATCCTCGGCAAGATGACCTCGGCTGTGTCGGGCGCGAACACGGTGCTGTCGGACTACGCACCGCGCATGATCACGATCAAGATCAACCCGGAAAAGATCCGCGACGTGATCGGCAAGGGTGGTTCGGTGATCCGCGCGCTGACCGAAGAAACCGGCACGACGATCGATATTTCGGACGACGGCGTCGTCACCATCGCCAGCACGAGCAGCGAAGGGATGGCCGAAGCGAAGAAGCGTATCGAGAACATCACGCTGGAAGTCGAAGTGGGCCAGGTGTACGAAGGCACGGTGCTCAAGCTGCTCGATTTCGGCGCGATCGTGAACATCCTGCCGGGCAAGGACGGCCTGCTGCACATCTCCGAAATCGCCAACGAGCGTATCAAGGACATCAACGACTATCTCAAAGATGGTCAGCAGGTGAAGGTCAAGGTCATCCAGACGGACGAGAAGGGCCGCGTGCGTTTGTCGGCCAAGGCGTTGCTGAATGAAGGTGCAAACGGCGGCGCGCCGCAAGGCGAACCGACGCCGCAGTAATGCGGTAGCAGGGCGACGGCCGGCAGCGCGAAGGCGCGCCGGCCGTTTTTCATGAAGGGTGCAGGGTTGATTGCGTTGCAAGCAGGCGCGAGCGAAACGCAGGCAAGTGCAAACCGGTATAAGCGGGTACTCTGTTTGCATGAAGCGCTTCGTCGTGGTTCAGACGATTTTCGCCATTTCGTCCCAGTAGGCAACGCAATCCAATCTTGGAGTTGACGCAGATGAAAGCGATCGAAATCACCGAATTCGGCGCACCGGACGTCCTGAAGCTGGCGGAGCGGCCCACGCCGCAACCGAAAGCAGGCGAGGTGCTGATCAAGGTGGCGGCATCAGGCATCAACCGTCCGGACGTGTTCCAGCGCAAGGGCGGCTATGCACCGCCGCCGGGTGCGTCGGATCTGCCGGGGCTGGAAGTGGCGGGTGAGATCGTCGGCGGCACTATCGACGAGAAGAACAATCCGTTCGGTCTGAAAATCGGCGATCGCGTGTGCGCGTTGCTTGCGGGCGGCGGCTATGCGGAATATGCGACTGCTCCGCTGTTGCAATGCTTGCCGGTGCCCGGCGGCTTGTCGGATGTCGAGGCCGCTTCGCTGCCGGAAACGTTCTTCACGGTGTGGAGCAACGTGTTCGACCGCGCGCAACTCGGCAATGGCGAAGGCGCTCAGAACGAGACGCTGCTGGTGCAGGGCGGCTCGAGCGGCATCGGCGTGACGGCAATCCAGATCGCCCACGCACTGGGTTTTCGCGTGTTCGCCACGGCCGGATCGGACGAAAAGTGCCGCGCCTGTGAAGCACTCGGCGCCGAGCGGGCGATCAACTACAAGACTGAAGATTTCGTCGAGGTCGTCAAGTCGCTGACGAACGACCGTGGTGTCGACGTCATCCTCGACATGGTGGCGGGCAGTTATGTGCCGCGCGAGCTGACCGCGCTGGCCGATGGCGGCCGCATCGTGCTGATCGCGTTGCTGGGCGGCGCCAAGGCCGAGTTGAATCTGAACGAAGTGCTGCGCCGCCGTCTGACGGTGACGGGTTCGACGTTGCGTCCGCGGCCGGTCGAGTTCAAGGCGAAGATCGCCGCGCAGTTGAAGGAGCGCGTGTGGCCGCACCTCGAAGATGGGCGTATCAAGCCGGTGGTGCACCGTGTGTTTCCGGCTGCCCGGGCGGCTGAAGCGCACGCGCTGATGGAAAGCAGCACGCACGTCGGCAAGATCGTGCTGACTTGGGGTCAGGACGCTTGACACGGTTGGTTTGACCCGATCCACCCCACGCAGTAAAATTGCGCGTTTTGCGCACGCCGCGTGAATCCGAAAGGCGGGCTGTAAGCGCAGGCCAAGTCCGCCGCCAAGACAAAACGAGACGACGAGACGATGTCGAAACAACGAGCCAAGCTGGTAGTCGGTAACTGGAAGATGCACGGGCGCCTTGCCGAGAACGCAAGGCTGTTGCAGGCCGTGGCGCATGGCGCGGGCGAATTGCCGGCTGATGTGCGCGTCGGTGTCTGTGTGCCGTGCCCCTATCTCGCGCAGACTCAATCGTTGCTGGAAGATAGCAAGGTCGTGTGGGGCGTGCAGGATGTCTCGGCCTTCACGCACGGCGCCTACACCGGCGAAGTGGCGGCGCAGATGGTGGTGGATTTCGGCGCCACGCTTGCGATCGTTGGGCACTCGGAGCGCCGCGCCTACCATCGTGAGAGTGCGGAGTTGGTGGCGGTGAAGACGCAGCGCGCGTTGGAGGCGGGTTTGACCCCGATCGTCTGTGTCGGCGAAACGCTCGAAGAGCGCGAGGACGGTTCCACGGAACAGGTGGTCGGCGCTCAACTGGATGAAGTGCTGGCGAAGCTGTCGGTGGCGGATGCGGCGCGTATCGTTGTCGCGTATGAGCCGGTCTGGGCGATCGGCACCGGCAAGAGTGCTTCGTCGGATCAGGCGCAGGCCGTGCATGCTTTCCTGCGCTCGCGTCTGGCGGCAAAGGGCGCGGCGGTGGCGGATGTGCCGGTGTTATACGGCGGCAGTGTGAAGCCGGAGAACGCGGAAGAATTGTTCCGCGAGCCGGATATCGACGGCGGCCTGATCGGCGGCGCGTCGTTGAAAGACCAGGATTTCCTGGCGATCTGCAAAGCGGCGGCTGCGACGAGCGTCGCCGGTTAAGCAGGGCGCCTCGGCGAGGATGACCCAATCCCGCGCGGCACACTTTGTGTGGCGCGGTTAAATAAAGACTCAGGTGAGTGTGATGCTGTATTTGAAAACATTGATTATCGTCGTTCAGCTGTTGTCGGCACTCGGGGTCATTGGCCTTGTGTTGCTGCAACACGGCAAAGGCGCCGATATGGGCGCTGCTTTCGGTAGCGGCGCATCGGGCAGCCTGTTCGGCGCGACCGGTTCGGCAAACTTTTTGTCACGTACCACGGCCGTGCTCGCAGCGGTGTTTTTTGTAACGACATTGACGCTCACGTACCTCGGCGCGTATCGTGCGAAACCGTCCGCAGGCTTGCTGGGCACGGCTGCGACCGCGCCGGTCGCGGCGTCCGCTGCGTCTGCGCCGGCCGGTGGCTCGGCAGTATTGCCGGCGTCCGCAGCGTCCGTGCCCACTACGGACGTGCCGAAATAAATTTTCGTTCAAAGTGCTTTTGTGCGTTGAACAAACTGTTTAGACCAGTTACAATCTAAGTCTTGAAGCGATTCGCGGGTTTTATAAGTTGTTTTCCCGGATTGCAATTAGTGCCGACGTGGTGAAATTGGTAGACACGCTATCTTGAGGGGGTAGTGGCGAAAGCTGTGCGAGTTCGAGTCTCGCCGTCGGCACCAAATGTTATCTAAATGCCAGCCGCTTGCTTCGCTTCGGCTGGCATTTTCACTTCTGACGTGCGGCTTGCGTTGGGCGGCATGTACGTTGCCAAGGTGATTTCGCGTCAAGAGTGCTATGCTCTTGGCGGCATTCAGAACCAACCGATAGAGGATAGTCTTGAACCTCGCAGCCTATTTCCCCGTCTTGTTGTTCCTCATTGTGGGCACCGGTTTAGGCGTAGCACTGGTCAGCATCGGCAAGATCCTCGGTCCCAACAAGCCCGATACCGAGAAAAACGCACCATACGAGTGCGGCTTCGAAGCATTCGAAGATGCGCGCATGAAGTTCGACGTGCGCTACTACCTCGTCGCCATTCTCTTCATCATTTTCGACCTTGAAACCGCGTTCCTGTTCCCGTGGGGTGTGGCCCTGCGCGACATCGGCTGGCCTGGCTTCATGGCGATGATGATTTTCCTGCTCGAATTCCTGTTGGGCTTTGCCTATATCTGGAAGAAGGGCGGCCTCGACTGGGAATGATGGATTAATCGCCGGTTTGCGTGGGTGGCCAAGGCTTGCCGCCCCGTCTGGAGTGGAAAGCAAATGAGTATCGAAGGGGTCTTGAAGGAAGGGTTTGTCACCACTACGGCAGACAAACTGATCAACTGGACGCGCACCGGCTCGTTGTGGCCGATGACGTTCGGTCTCGCGTGCTGCGCGGTCGAGATGATGCATGCGGGCGCTGCCCGTTATGACCTCGACCGTTTCGGCGTGGTGTTTCGTCCGAGTCCGCGTCAGTCGGACGTGATGATCGTCGCCGGCACGCTGTGCAACAAGATGGCGCCGGCTCTGCGCAAGGTCTACGACCAGATGGCTGAGCCGCGCTGGGTGATTTCGATGGGCTCGTGCGCGAACGGCGGCGGCTACTACCACTATTCCTATTCGGTGGTGCGCGGCTGCGATCGGATCGTGCCGGTCGACGTCTACGTGCCGGGTTGCCCGCCTACTGCGGAAGCGCTGGTCTATGGCGTGATCCAGTTGCAGGCCAAGATCCGCCGCACCAATACAATCGCCCGTCAATAAGGCCAACGCCTCCCCCACAATATGGCAAGCAAACTCGAGACCCTGAAAGCGAACCTCGAGGCGGCCTTTGGCGGCCTCCTGCTGAGCACCACCGAGGCAATCGGTGAGTTGACGATCGTCGTGAAGGCGAGCGACTACATCAATGTGGCAACGCGTCTGCGCGACGACCGCTCGCTCGGTTTCGAGCAGCTGGTCGATCTATGCGGTGTCGACTATCAGACCTACGCCGATGGCGCATACGACGGCCCGCGTTTCGCGGCCGTTCTGCATTTGTTGTCGGTGCAGAACAACTGGCGTCTGCGTTTGCGCGTGTTCGCGCCAGACGACGAAGTGCCGATCATCGCGTCGGTCGTCGAAATCTGGAATTCGGCCAACTGGTACGAGCGCGAAGCATTCGACCTGTACGGCATCGTCTTCGAAGGCCACCCGGACTTGCGCCGCATCCTGACCGACTACGGTTTCATCGGTCACCCGTTCCGTAAAGATTTTCCTGTTTCCGGCTACGTCGAAATGCGTTACGACCCGGAAGAGAAGCGCGTCGTCTATCAGCCTGTGACGATCGAGCCGCGGGAAATCACGCCGCGCGTGATCCGCGAGGATCGCTATGGCGGTCTGAAACACTAAGAGAACGCCATGGCAGAGATCAAGAACTACACGCTCAACTTCGGCCCTCAGCATCCGGCCGCGCACGGTGTGCTGCGCCTCGTGCTCGAACTCGACGGCGAAGTCATCCAGCGCGCCGATCCGCACATCGGCCTGCTGCATCGCGCGACCGAAAAGCTCGCGGAAACCAAAACCTTCATCCAGTCCGTGCCGTACATGGACCGCCTCGACTACGTGTCGATGATGGTCAACGAGCACGGCTATGTGATGGCGATCGAAAAGCTGCTCGGCATCGAAGTTCCGGTTCGCGCTCAGTACATTCGCGTGATGTTCGACGAAATCACGCGCGTGCTGAACCACTTGATGTGGATCGGCGCACACGCGCTCGACGTCGGCGCGATGGCGGTTTTCCTCTACGCGTTCCGCGAGCGCGAAGACCTGATGGACGTGTACGAAGCGGTGTCCGGCGCACGGATGCACGCGGCTTACTATCGTCCGGGCGGCGTGTACCGCGATCTGCCTGACGCAATGCCGCAATACAAGGCGTCGAAGATTCGCAATGCGAAGGCCTTGTCGAAGATGAACGAGAACCGCCAGGGTTCGCTGCTCGACTTCATCGACGATTTCTTCACGCGTTTCCCGAAGTGCGTCGACGAATACGAAACGCTGCTCACCGACAACCGGATCTGGAAGCAACGTCTGGTCGGTATCGGCGTGGTCAGCCCGGAACGGGCGCTGAATCTCGGCATGACCGGCGCGATGTTGCGCGGCTCGGGTATCGAGTGGGATCTGCGCAAGAAGCAGCCGTACGAAGTCTACGACAAGCTCGATTTCGACATCCCGGTCGGTGTGAATGGCGACTGTTATGACCGGTATCTGGTTCGCGTCGAAGAAATGCGGCAGTCCACACGGATCGTGAAACAGTGCGTTGAGTGGTTGCGTAAGAATCCGGGCCCGGTGATGGTCGACAATCACAAGGTTGCGCCGCCGTCGCGGGTCGGCATGAAGTCGAACATGGAAGAGCTGATTCACCACTTCAAGCTCTTCACGGAAGGCTTCCATGTGCCGGAAGGCGAGGCATACGCCGCCGTCGAACATCCGAAGGGCGAGTTCGGTATCTACCTGATCTCGGACGGCGCGAACAAGCCGTATCGCCTGAAAATTCGGGCGCCGGGCTATGCGCACCTGTCCACGCTCGACGAAATGGCGCGTGGCCACATGATCGCCGACGCCGTGACGATCATCGGCACGCAGGACATCGTGTTCGGCGAAGTGGATCGCTAGGACGTATTCATCAGCGCGCGTCTTCAGATTGCACCGAAGCGCGCGTCAAGCAAAGGAACGCCGGGTCTGTCGCAACATGCAACGCGCGACGGGTTTTCGTTCGGTAGGAATTGAAAGAGTCGTGTCTGAAAATGATCTCAGCTGAAGGCCTGAAAGAAATCGATCGTGCGATCGCGAAGTATCCCGCCGATCAGAAACAGTCCGCCGTGATGTCGGCGCTGGCTACTGCTCAGGAAGAGCATGGCTGGCTGTCGCCCGAACTCATGCAGTTCGTCGCGGACTATCTCGGCATGCCGGCGGTCGCCGTGCAGGAGGTGGCTACCTTCTACACGATGTACGAGACCTCGCCGGTCGGCAAGTACAAGATCACGCTCTGCACGAACCTGCCGTGCCAGCTCGGCCCGGACGGCGGTTCCGACAGTGCCGCTGAATATCTGAAGCAGAAGCTCGGCATCGACTTCGGCGAAACCACGGCTGACGGCAAGTTCACCTTGAAAGAAGGTGAGTGCATGGGCTCGTGCGGCGATGCGCCGGTGATGCTGGTGAACAACCATCGCATGTGCAGCTTCATGAGCCGCGCGAAGATCGACCAGCTGCTCGAGGAACTTTCGAAATGACGTCTTTACACGATCGTCACATCAAACCGCTGATTCTCGCCGGCCTGAACGGCGACAACTGGCATCTTGAAGATTATGTGGCGCGCGGCGGTTACGCCCAGCTGCGCCGTATTCTCGAAGAAAAGATTCCGCCCGAGCAGGTGATCGCCGATGTCAAGGCGTCGGGTCTGCGCGGCCGTGGCGGTGCGGGCTTCCCGACCGGTCTGAAGTGGAGCTTCATGCCGCGTCAGTTCCCGGGCCAGAAATACCTCGTCTGCAATTCGGACGAAGGCGAACCGGGCACGTTCAAGGATCGCGACATCCTGCGTTTCAATCCGCACTCGCTGATTGAAGGCATGGCCATCGGCGCGTACGCGATGGGCATCACGGTCGGCTACAACTATATCCACGGCGAAATCTGGGAAGTCTACAAACGCTTCGAACAAGCGTTGGAAGAAGCCCGTCGCGCCGGATTCCTTGGCGACAACATCATGGGTTCGGGCTTCTCGTTCGAACTGCATGCGCACCACGGCTACGGCGCCTACATTTGTGGCGAAGAAACCGCGCTGCTCGAGTCGCTGGAAGGCAAGAAAGGTCAGCCGCGCTTCAAGCCGCCGTTCCCGGCGAGCTTCGGCGTGTACGGCAAACCGACTACGATCAACAACACCGAGACGTTCGCCGCGGTGCCGTTCCTGCTCGCGATCGGTCCGCAGAACTACCTCGAAATCGGCAAGCCGAACAACGGCGGCACGAAGATTTTCTCGATTGCAGGCGACGTCGAGCGTCCGGGCAACTATGAAATTCCGCTCGGCACGCCGTTCGCCACGCTGATGGAATTGGCCGGTGGCGTGCGCGGCGGCAAGAAGATCAAGGCCGTCATTCCTGGCGGTTCGTCGGCGCCGGTGATCCCGGGCGACATCATGATGCAGACCGACCTGGACTACGACTCGATCGCGAAGGCCGGCTCGATGCTCGGTTCCGGCGCGGTCATCGTGATGGACGAGACGCGTTGCATGGTGCGCTCGCTGCTGCGTTTGTCGTATTTCTATTACGAAGAGTCGTGCGGTCAATGCACGCCGTGCCGCGAAGGCACGGGCTGGCTGTATCGCGTCGTACATCGCATCGAACATGGGCTCGGCCGTCCGGAAGATCTGGATCTGCTGAACTCGGTCGCTGAGAACATCATGGGCCGCACGATTTGCGCGCTCGGCGATGCAGCGGCCATGCCGGTTCGCGGCATGCTCAAGCACTACTGGGACGAATTCGAATATCACGTCGCTCACAAGCATTGCCTCGTCGGCGGTCATGCCGGTGCGGCAGCGGCGTCGGAAACAGTGGCTGCCTGAGTGCGCTGAACAGGTACGCACCAGAACACGTCATCCGCGGGATTCATCGCCTGAAACGGGCGATGAACGGGGCGAACGATTGAGCGGTAACAGGTTAAGGAAGATTGACCATCATGGTTGAACTTGAAATAGACGGCAAGAAAGTAGAGGTGCCTGAAGGCAGCATGGTGATCCAGGCTGCGCATAAGGTCGACACGTACATTCCTCACTTCTGCTATCACAAGAAGCTGTCGATTGCGGCCAATTGCCGGATGTGTCTGGTCGATGTCGAAAAGATGCCGAAGGCCGTGCCTGCATGCGCCACGCCGGTGTCGGCGGGCATGATCGTGCGCACCAAGTCGGACAAGGCCGTGAAGGGCCAGCAAGCCGTGATGGAATTCCTGCTGATCAACCATCCGCTGGATTGCCCGATCTGCGATCAGGGTGGCGAGTGTCAGTTGCAGGATCTGGCGGTGGGTTACGGCAAGTCGTCGTCGCGCTATAGCGAAGAAAAGCGTGTCGTGTTCCACAAGAACGTCGGCCCGCTGATCTCGATGGAAGAAATGTCGCGTTGCATCCACTGCACGCGTTGCGTCCGCTTCGGCCAGGAAGTTGCCGGCGTGATGGAACTCGGCATGCTGGGCCGCGGCGAGCATTCGGAAATCACGTCGTTCGTCGGCAAGACGGTCGACTCCGAACTGTCGGGCAACATGATCGATCTGTGCCCGGTCGGCGCGCTGACCAGCAAGCCGTTCCGCTACAGCGCCCGCACGTGGGAACTGTCGCGTCGCAAATCGGTGAGCCCGCACGATTCCGTCGGCGCAAACCTCGTGGTGCAAGTGAAGAACAATCGCGTGATGCGTGTTCTGCCGTTCGAAAACGAATCCATCAACGAATGCTGGATTTCGGACAAGGACCGTTTCTCGTACGAAGGTCTGAACAGCCCGGAACGTCTCACGCAGCCGATGCTCAAGCAAGGCGGCAAGTGGGTCGAGACCGACTGGCAAACCGCGCTTGAATACGTGGTCAAGGGTCTGAAGGGCATCAAGGGCGACCACGGCGCGAACGCGCTGGCCGCGCTCGGCAGCGCTCACAGCACCGTCGAAGAACTGTTCCTGTTGAAGCAGCTGGCCCAGGCGGTCGGCACGCCTAACGTCGACTTCCGTCTGCGTCAGTCGGATTTCTCCGCGCCTGTGAACGGTGCGCCGTGGCTCGGTACGGCGATCGCCGACCTCTCGAACGTCGACGCCGCGCTGGTGATCGGTTCGGATCTGCGCCGCGATCATCCGCTGTTTGCCGCGCGTCTGCGCCAGGCTGCCAAGAGCGGCACGAAGCTCACGCTGGTGCAAGCCACCAACGACGACGCGCTGATTCCGCAAGCGCAACGCGTGGTTGCCGCGCCGTCGGCATGGCTCGACGCACTGGCTGGCATTGCGGGCGCGGTGTCGGAAGCAAACGGCGTTGCACTGCCGGAAGCCTTCGCCGGCACGCAGCCGACGGACGCCGGCAAACAGGTCGCGAAGTCGCTCGCCACCGGCGAACACCGCGTGGTGCTGCTTGGTAACGGTGCGGTGCGCCATCCGGACTTCGCCGCGATTCACGCTGCGGCGCAATGGATCGCAGACGCGACCGGCGCAACGCTGGGTTTCCTGACGGAAGCCGCCAACACGGTTGGCGCGCATCTTGTGAACGCACTGCCGGGCGAGGGCGGTTTGAACGCTCGCGAAGTGTTCGAGCAACCGCGCAAGGGTTATGTGCTGCTGAACGTCGAACCGGAATTCGACACGGCCAATCCGGCGCAGGCTTTGGCCGCGCTCAAGCAGGCTGAAATGGTCGTCGTGATGTCGCCGTTCCAGATTGGCGCCGAATTCGCTGACGTCCTGCTGCCGATTGCTCCGTTCACGGAAACGGCCGGCACGTTCGTCAACGCTGAAGGTACGGTGCAGACGTTCAACGGTGTAGTGCGTCCGCTCGGCGACACGCGTCCGGCATGGAAGGTTCTGCGCGTTCTCGGCAGCCTGCTCGGCGTGCCGGGCTTCGAATTCGACACCGCGGAAGAAGTGCGCACCGCGGCCCTTGGCGATGGCGAGATCAGGTCGCGTCTGTCGAACAAGACGGGCGTCACGGTTGCACGTGGCAAAGCAGCGAAGGCGGCGGAAGGCAAGTTCGAGCGAATCGCCGACGTGCCGATTTACCATGCCGACGCACTGGTGCGTCGTGCCGAGTCGCTGCATCTGACGGCCGCGGCGCGTGCAGCGAATTCGGTCGGTCTGCCGGCCGCGCTGTTCGACAAACTGGGTTTGAAGGAAGGCGACGCAGTGCGCGTGCGCCAGGGCGAGCAATCGGTGCAGTTGCCGGCCGTGCGCGACGCGAATCTTGCGGAGACGGTCGTCCGCGTATCGGCGGCTACGCCTGCCGGTGCAGCGCTGGGCAACCTGTTCGGTGAACTGGTGGTGGAGAAGGCGTAAATGAGCTTGTTCGATACGATCAACTCGGGCGGCACCCAGCTTCTCGGTGTGGCATGGCCCACGGTGTGGGCACTGGTGCGCATCCTGGTGGTGGCCGTCGTGATCCTGCTGTGCGTGGCTTACCTGATTCTGTGGGAGCGTAAGCTGATCGGCTGGATGCACGTGCGTCTCGGCCCGAACCGCGTGGGTCCCGCAGGTTTGCTGCAGCCGATCGCCGACGTGCTGAAGCTGTTGCTGAAAGAAGTGATTCAGCCGGCTCAGGCGAGTCGCTGGATCTACATGATCGCGCCGATCATGGTGGTGGTGCCGGCCTTCGCGGTCTGGGCGGTCATTCCATTCCAGGCTGGCGCGGTTCTCGGCGACATCAACGCGGGTCTGCTCTACGCGATCGCGATTTCGTCGATCGGCGTGTACGGCGTGATTCTGGCCGGCTGGGCGTCGAACTCGAAGTACGCGTTCCTCGGCGCAATGCGCGCTGCCGCTCAGATGGTCTCGTACGAAATTTCGATGGGCTTCGCACTGGTCGTCGTGCTGATGACCTCGGGCAGCCTGAATCTGTCGGATATCGTGACTTCGCAGGAGCGCGGCATTTTCGCCGGCTACGGCCTGAACTTCCTTTCGTGGAACTGGCTGCCGCTGCTGCCGATGTTCGTCGTGTACTTCATCTCGGGCATCGCCGAAACGAACCGTCACCCGTTCGACGTGGTGGAAGGCGAGTCGGAAATCGTCGCGGGCCACATGATCGATTACTCGGGGATGGCGTTTGCGCTGTTCTTCCTCGCCGAGTACATCAACATGATCGTGATCTCGGCATTGGCTGCAACACTCTTCCTCGGCGGCTGGAGCGCACCGTTCGGCTTCCTGTCGTTTGTCCCGGGCATCGTTTGGCTCGTCGCCAAGGTCTTCTTGCTGCTGTCGGTATTCATCTGGGCGCGTGCCACGTTTCCGCGCTATCGCTATGACCAGATCATGCGTCTGGGCTGGAAAATTTTCATTCCGGTTTGCGTGGTGTGGCTCATCGTGGTCGGCTTCTGGATCATGTCGCCGTTGAATATCTGGAAATAAAGGGCGGATGAACCCATGACCGCAATCCAAAACTTTTTCAAGACCTTCTTCCTGACGGAACTGCTCAAAGGCCTCGCACTGACCGGACGTTATACGTTCCAGCGCAAGATCACGGTGCAGTTTCCGGAAGAGAAAACACCGATTTCGCCGCGTTTCCGCGGCCTGCATGCGCTGCGCCGCTATGAAAACGGTGAAGAACGCTGTATCGCCTGCAAGCTGTGTGAAGCGGTGTGCCCGGCACTCGCCATCACGATCGAATCGGAAACCCGTGCGGATAACACGCGCCGCACGACGCGTTACGACATCGACCTGACCAAGTGCATCTTCTGTGGTTTCTGCGAAGAGAGCTGCCCGGTCGATTCGATCGTCGAGACGCACATTCTCGAATATCACGGTGAAAAGCGCGGCGACCTGTATTTCACGAAAGACATGCTGCTGGCGGTGGGCGATCGCTACGAAGCGGAGATCGCTGCGAACAAGGCAGCCGACGCACCGTATCGTTGAAGCACTTCAGTAAGCGGTAAATGCGGCAATAAATGCAGCAGTAACACGGCCTGTTGTCGGGCCGAGCGCCACGGCCTGACCGCCGTGGCACGGCGCACCTGTGCGGCTGTTCTGGCGGTTTCGGCCGCTTTTGCCCGCTACAGGTGCCAAAGAACAATGCCTGACGATGGCCTAACGATGAACCGGTAATCATGGAATTCACGACCGTACTGTTCTACATCTTCGCGCTGCTCCTGGTTGTTTCAGGACTGAAGGTGATCACTTCGCGCAACCCGGTTTCGTCCGCACTGTTTCTGGTGCTGGCGTTCTTCAACGCAGCCGCGATCTGGATGCTGCTGCAGGCCGAGTTCCTTGCGATCCTGCTGGTGCTGGTGTATGTCGGCGCGGTGATGGTGCTGTTCCTGTTCGTCGTGATGATGCTGGACATCAACCTCGACGTGCTGCGCAAAGACTTCAAACGCTTCGTGCCGATGGCGACCCTCGTGGGCGCGATCATCGTGATCGAGACCGCGTTGATCCTGTGGCACGGCTACGGCGCGACCGCCACGGCGCTGCGCGACACGACAGCCGCCGCGAACGGCATGGCCGACTGGTCGAACACGCGTCTGATCGGCAAGGTCATCTACACCGATTACATCTTCGCGTTCGAAGTCGCCGGCCTCGTGTTGCTGGTGGCGATCATCGCGGCGATTGCGCTGACCACGAGCCACAAGAAAGACAGCAAGCGCCAGAACGTCAGCGAGCAGGTCAAGGTGCGTGCTCAGGACCGCGTGCGCATCGTGAAGATGGCATCTGAAAAGACCGCGGCAACCGTCGCGGCGGAAGAAGCCGCGGCAGCGGCAGCAGCAGCCGACTCGGCACCTGCTAAAAACAGCTGAGCGGACAGGAGATAGAAATCATGTTGACCCTTGCTCATTACCTTGTCCTCGGCGCGATCCTGTTTGCGATCAGCGTCGTGGGCATTTTCCTGAACCGTCGCAACGTCATCATCATCCTGATGGCGATCGAACTGATGCTGCTGGCGGTGAACACCAATTTCGTCGCGTTCTCGCATTACCTCGGCGACGTGCATGGCCAGATCTTCGTTTTCTTCGTGCTGACGGTTGCAGCAGCTGAAGCGGCGATCGGCCTCGCAATTCTGGTGACCCTGTTCCGTAGCCTCGACACGATCAATGTCGAGGACCTCGATCAGCTCAAAGGTTAATTTCAGGTAAAGCGGTTATGTCAACGACACTCAATGAAAACCTGCTGCTGGCGATCCCGCTGGCACCGCTGGCCGGCTCCCTGATTGCGGGGCTGTTCGGGAAAGCGGTAGGGCGCGCCGGCGCGCACTCGGTCACGATCCTCGGCGTCGCAGTTTCCTTCATCCTCTCGGCCATCGTCTTCTTCCAGGTGATGGACGGCGCGAGCTTCAACGCGACCGTTTATGAATGGATGACGATCGGCAAGACGAAGTTCGAGATCGGCTTCCTGGTCGATTCGCTGACGGCGATGATGATGTGCGTGGTGACCTTCGTGTCGCTCATGGTGCACATCTACACGATCGGCTATATGGCCGACGACGACGGCTACCAGCGCTTCTTCTCGTACATCGCGCTGTTCACGTTCTCGATGCTGATGCTCGTGATGAGCAACAACTTCCTGCAGCTGTTCTTCGGCTGGGAAGCGGTGGGTCTGGTGTCGTACCTGCTGATCGGCTTCTACTTCACCCGTGAGAGCGCGATCTACGCGAACATGAAGGCGTTCCTCGTGAACCGCGTCGGCGATTTCGGGTTCCTGCTCGGTATCGGCCTGCTGTTCGCCTTCGCCGGTTCGATGAACTACGGCGACGTCTTTGCGAAGCGCACCGAACTCGCGGCATTGAGCTTTCCGGGCACGGACTGGGGTCTGCTGACGGTCGCCTGCATTTGCCTCTTCATCGGCGCGATGGGTAAGTCGGCGCAGTTCCCGCTGCACGTCTGGCTGCCGGATTCGATGGAAGGCCCGACGCCGATTTCCGCGCTGATTCACGCGGCAACCATGGTGACAGCCGGTATCTTCATGGTCGCGCGCATGTCGCCGCTGTTCGAACTGTCGGAAAGCGCGTTGTCGTTCATTACGGTGATCGGTGCGATTACGGCGCTCTTCATGGGCTTCCTCGGGATTGTCCAGAACGACATCAAGCGTGTGGTTGCGTACTCGACGTTGTCGCAGCTCGGCTACATGACGGTCGCGCTCGGCGTGTCGGCCTATCCTGTCGCGATTTTCCACCTGATGACGCACGCGTTCTTCAAGGCGCTGCTGTTCCTCGGCGCGGGTTCGGTGATCATCGGCATGCACCATGATCAGGACATGCGCAACATGGGCGGTCTGCGCAAGTACATGCCGATTACGTGGATTACGTCGCTGGTCGGTTCGCTGGCGCTGATCGGTACGCCGTTCTTCTCGGGCTTCTACTCGAAAGACTCGATCATCGACGCAGTGAAGCTGTCGCATCTGCCGGGTTCGGGTTTCGCCTACTTCGCGGTGGTGGCGAGCGTGTTCGTTACTGCGTTGTACTCGTTCCGTATGTACTTCATGGTGTTCCACGGCAAGGAGCGCTTCCGCGATGCGAAGCATCCGGAATCGCCGATGGGCGCTGAAGCCGCAGCTCACGGACACGCCGCACATGGTCACGACGCGCACGGCCACGGCCATGGTCACGACGACCACGCGCACGAGCCGCATGAAACCCCGTGGGTGGTATGGCTGCCGTTGGTGCTGCTGGCGATTCCGTCGATTGTGATCGGTGCGATCGGTGTCGCTCCGATGCTGTTCGGCGACTTCTTCCAGCACGGTGTGGCGTTCGACAAGGTGATCTTCATTGGCGAAAACCATCCGGCGCTGCATGAGATGGCGGAAGAATTCCAGGGCTGGGCGTCGATGGGTTTCCATTCCGTTGCCGGCTTGCCGGTGTGGCTGGCGCTCTCCGGCGTCGTGGTCGCGTGGTTCCTGTATCTGGTTCGTCCTGATCTGCCGGCTGTCATCAAGCGCGCGTTCGGTCCGATCTACACGCTGCTCGACAACAAGTACTACATGGACAAGATCAACGAAGTCGTGTTCGCGCGGGGCGCCGTGGCAATTGGCCGTGGTCTCTGGAAGGAAGGCGACGTCGTGGTTATCGACGGTATCGTCAACGGCAGCGCGCGCTTTATCGGCTGGTTTGCCGGCGTGATCCGCTTCCTCCAATCCGGCTATATCTACCACTACGCGTTTGCCATGATTATCGGCATGTTGGGGCTCCTGACCCTGTTTGTAACGCTCGGCGGCAAATAAGGCGAGGGACACTAATGCACGCTTATCCGATTCTCAGTATTGCGATCTGGTTACCGATCCTCGTAGGTCTCCTGGTCCTGGCTATCGGTTCCGACCGGAACCCGGCTCCGGCGCGCTGGATCGCGCTGATCGGCTCGGTCGTCAGCTTCCTCGTGACGATCCCGTTGATTACTGGTTTTGATTCGAGCACCGCCGATCTGCAGTTCGTCGAAAAGGCGAACTGGATCGAGCGCTTCAACATCACGTATCACCTGGGTGTCGACGGCATCTCGATGTGGTTTGTGGTGTTGACCGCATTGATTACGGTGATCGTCGTGATCGCCGCGTGGGAAGTCATCACGAAGAACGTGGGCCAGTACCTCGCTTCGTTCCTGATCCTGTCCGGCATCATGGTCGGCGTGTTCAGCGCAGCGGACGGCATGCTGTTCTATGTGTTCTTCGAGGCGACGCTGATTCCGATGTACATCATCATCGGCGTGTGGGGCGGGGCGAACCGTGTGTATGCGGCGTTCAAGTTCTTCCTGTACACGCTGATGGGCTCGCTGCTGATGCTGGTTGCGTTGCTGTACCTGTACATTCAGACCGGCACGTTCGATCTGGCGACGTGGCAGAACACGCAGATCGGCATGACGCCGCAGATATTGCTGTTCATAGCGTTCTTCCTGGCCTTTGCCGTGAAGGTGCCGATGTGGCCGGTTCACACGTGGTTGCCTGACGCCCACGTGGAAGCGCCGACCGGCGGCTCGGTCGTGCTGGCCGCGATCATGCTGAAGCTGGGCGCCTACGGTTTCGTGCGCTTCTCGCTGCCGATCGCCCCGGACGCAAGCCACTTTCTCGCACCGGTCGTGATCACGCTGTCACTGATCGCGGTGATTTACATTGGTCTGGTCGCGATGGTGCAGACCGACATGAAGAAACTGGTCGCGTATTCGTCGATCGCGCACATGGGTTTCGTGACACTCGGTTTCTTTATCTTCAATCAGCTCGGCGTGGAAGGCGCGATCGTGCAGATGATCTCGCACGGTTTCGTGTCGGGCGCGATGTTCCTGTGCATCGGCGTGTTGTATGACCGTATGCACTCGCGTCAGATCGCCGATTACGGCGGTGTCGTCAACGTGATGCCGAAGTTCGCGGCGCTCGTGATGCTGTTCTCGATGGCCAATTGCGGCTTGCCGGGTACGTCCGGTTTCGTCGGCGAGTTCATGGTGATTCTGGCTGCTGTCCAGTACAACTTCTGGATCGCGGGCGGAGCGGCTGTCACGCTGATTCTCGGCGCGGCCTACACGCTGTGGATGTACAAGCGCGTGTACTTCGGCGCGGTCGCCAACGATCACGTGAAGGACCTCCTCGACATCAACCGTCGCGAATTTTTCATGCTGGCAGTGCTCGCCGCACTGACGCTGTTCATGGGCCTGTATCCGAAGCCCTTTACCGATGTGATGCACGTATCCGTGGAAAACCTCCTCTCCCACGTTGCGCAGTCGAAACTGCCGTTGCCACAGTAACGCAGAGCGGAGGAATTAAAGACCATGCAAAACGCCCCTATGACTGCTCTGTTGCCCGACGCACTGGTGATGCTCGCCGTTGTCGTCGCGTGGCTCAACGACACGTTCGTCGGCCAGGCCGGTCGCCGTACCACGTATTTCATCGCGGTCGTCTCGACGCTGGTTGCCGGCGTCTGGTTCGCGATGAACGCGTTCGACCCGCAAGTGCACTACTTCTTCGGTCACATGTATGTGGTGGATTCGTTCGCCAACGTGATGAAGGCGGTGGTGACGCTCGGCTACACCGTGTCGATTGTCTATTCGCGCCGCTACCTGGAAGATCGCGCTCTGTTCCGCGGTGATTTCTTCCTGTTGGGTATGTTCTCGTTGCTCGGCCAGCTCGTGATGATCTCCGGCAACAACTTCCTGACGCTGTATCTCGGTCTGGAACTGATGTCGCTGTCGCTGTACGCGGTGATCGCGCTGCGCCGCGAAGTGCCGCAGTCGAACGAAGCTGCGATGAAGTACTACGTGCTCGGCGCGCTGGCTTCCGGTTTTCTGCTGTACGGCATCTCGATGCTGTACGGTGCGACCGGTTCGCTCGACCTGAATGAAGTGTTCAAGGCGATCGGCACGAGCCACTACGATCCGAGCGTGCTGCTGTTCGGCGTGATCTTCATCGTGGCCGGCGTGGCATTCAAGATGGGTGCGGTGCCGTTCCACATGTGGGTGCCTGACGTCTATCAGGGCGCGCCGACGGCGATGACACTGATCGTCGGCGGCGGTCCGAAGGTGGCGGCATTCGCATGGGGTCTGCGCTTCCTCGTGATGGGTCTGCTGCCGCTCGCGGTCGAATGGCAGCAGATGCTGGTGATTCTGGCGGCGCTGTCGCTGATCGTCGGCAACATTACCGGTATCGTGCAGCGCAACGTCAAGCGCATGCTCGCCTATTCGGCAATCTCGAACATGGGCTTCGTGCTGCTGGGTCTTCTGGCCGGCGTGGTCGACCAGAAGACCACGGGCGCCGCAAACGCGTATGGCTCGGCGATGTTCTACAGCATCGTCTACCTGATTACGACGCTGGGCACCTTCGGCGTCGTCATGCTGCTGGCGCGCCGCGATTTCGAGGCAGATACGCTCGAAGACTTCAAGGGTCTGAATCAACGCAGCCCGGTGTTCGCGTTCGTGATGATGATCATGATGTTCTCGCTTGCCGGCATTCCGCCTGCGGTCGGTTTCTACGCGAAGCTGGCGGTGCTGCAGGCCACCATGAATGCCGGTTTGACCTGGCTCACGGTGCTGGCTGTGATCACATCGCTGTTTGGTGCGTTCTACTACCTGCGTATCGTCAAGCTGATGTATTTCGACGAGCCGCAGGACAAGTCGCCGATCGTCGCGGACACCAGCACGCGAGCATTGCTGGCGCTCAACGGTGTTGCCGTGCTGGTGCTTGGCGTCGTGCCGGATCCGCTGCTGAAGGCCTGCTTGCAGGCGATCCAGCATACGCTGCTGCTCTGATGTCGGCTGCGGGTTGGTTTATCGTGTTGTTGGCGCTGGTTGGCGCCAACCTGCCGTTTCTGAATCAGCGCCTTTTCGCCGCCGTGCCGCTGAAAGCGGCGAAGAAGAGCGCCTGGATCCGGATTGCCGAACTGATCGTGCTGTACTTCGTGGTCGGCGCGCTCGGCTTTCTGCTGGAAGCGCGCGCGGGTAACCGCTTCGAACAGGGGTGGCAGTTCTACGCGATCACGTTCGCGCTGTTCGTCGTGTTCGCATTTCCCGGCTTTACTTTCCAGTATCTCGTCAAACGTCGCTGACGGCGTCTCGCCGTCGCGCACCAAGCTGTCCTGAGGTCGCATATGGCTGAACTTCCCGATCACGACGCCGCGCTCACCGAGATCTGTCTCGAGAGCAAAACGATCCATCAAGGGCCATTCCTGACGCTCAAGTGCGACACGGTCCGCTTGCCCGACGGTAAGCAGGCCACTCGCGAGTACGTTCAGCACCCGGGCGCCGTGATGGTGATTCCGCTATTCGACGATGGCCGCGTGCTGCTGGAAAGCCAGTACCGCTATCCGATGGGCAAGGTGATGGTCGAGTATCCCGCGGGCAAACTCGATCCGAACGAAGGCGCGCTGGCCTGCGCGAAACGCGAGTTGCAGGAAGAGACCGGCTATACGGCACGCGAGTATGTCTATCTGACACGCATTCATCCGATCATTTCCTACTCGACGGAATTCATCGATATTTACCTTGCGCGTGGGCTCACTGCCGGCGAGCGCAAACTCGACGACGGCGAATTCCTCGAACTGTTCACGGCCAGCGTCGCCGATATGGTGGAATGGGTGCGCACGGGCAAGGTGACGGACGTGAAAACCATCATTGGTACGTTCTGGCTGGAGAAGGTGTTGTCGGGCGCCTGGCCAATGGCCGAGCCGCAATAGCGCGCTCAGTTCGGAGCGCGGAACGGGCGCGAGTTGCGCGCCGGTTGAGAAATCTGCCAAAAGCCCCTGTTGGTCTACGACCGGCAGGGGCTTTGTCATTGTGGGCGTCACTTCTCTTTATGCCTGAAAAACGGGCTCCAGTCCTATGCCATCCGACAGTCTCGCCTCATGGCCGTTGCCACACTAGTATCGATGTTTGACAACGGAGTGTGTTATCGCAGTTATTTTGGATAACGAAAGGTGTGGGACGGATTCGATTGCGGTCGAGTGCGCCAAAGGTTGTCACTTGACAACCTTTGGCGCACGGGCTAAATTGGAGGGTATAGATGGTTCGTGGAGTCCATTCCAAAAAAGAGGTCGAGGCCGCGCTGGCGTACGCCGAAAGAAACGGCTGGCGTGTGCAGGGCGGTGGCAAAGGTCATGCGTGGGGCAAGATTTACTGTCCCTACAATGACTCGGAGTGTCGTTGCGGCGAGTTCTGCATCTCGAGTGTGTGGAGTACGCCGAAGAATCCTGGCAATCATGCCAGGCACCTCAGGCGCATTGTCGACAACTGCACGACACGTCGGCAGTAAAAGTGTTCGAGGGGCAAAAGCCCGCAGTTGAATGAAAGCAGGAGTAGCTTATGGAATATGTGTTCACCCTGAAGTACCGGCTCGCGGCTGAAGATTGCGATCTTGACGAGATCGTCGAGCGGCTGGGCGAGGCCGGATGCAACGACGCTACGGTCGGCGTCGGGCAACCGGGGCGCATTGCACTGGTTTTTGCTCGCGAAGGCGTATCGGCGTTCGAAGCACTTGTCAGCGCACTCAAAGATATCAAGCAGGCAGTGCCGTCTGCGCGCCTTGTCGAGGCGGGGCCGGATTTCGTCGGCCTCACGGATGTCGCAGAGGTCGCGGGCGTGTCACGGCAAAACATGCGTAAGCTGATGCTGAGCCACGCCATCGATTTTCCGCCGCCGGTTCATGAGGGTAGCGCGTCAGTGTGGCACCTGTCGGACATTCTTGACTGGTTGACGGCGCGTGGCGGGTATGACATCAAGGCGGACGTATTCGATGTCGCGAAATCGGCCAAGCAGATCAATCTCGCCAAAGAGGCACTCGAACTTGAGCCGCGGCTCAACCGTCGGCTCGAATTCCTGGTGGCTTAAAAGGTGCATAGTGGAGCGTTGTGCCAACCCGTCAACCCATCAACCCGGCACAGTCGGCGCATCCTTTCGTCTACAGGTTTGGTGTGCCGTTCGCCACTTGAACCACCTTCGGCAGGCCGTTGCGCAAAGCGTTAAAATCGCCCACCGCGTTCGATTTATCAGCGACGCCAGGCGTCAACGCCTCGTCCGTAAAAATTTACGAACGACCGTTCACAAATTTCCATTTTGCGCTAAACTGGCACGCAAGCCCTGATTCCACATGAAGGTCCTCGATTTACAGTGTCCGCATGGCCATCGGTTCGAAGGCTGGTTCGCTTCGGCAGATGACTTCGAGTCGCAGCAGTCCCGCAAGCTCGTTGAATGTCCGATCTGCGGTGCGAATGAAGTAAGCCGTTTGCCGTCGGCGCCGCGCCTGAATCTTTCGGGTGCGACCGAAGCGAAAGTTCCTGCGGATGCGGGAGAAATGCAGGCGCGCGTCATGCGTGCCTTGCGCGAGGTACTGGAGAAGACGGAGAACGTGGGTGACCGCTTCGCCGAGGAAGCACGACGCATTCACTACAACGAAGCGCCGGCGCGCAATATTCGCGGTGTCACGACACCGGAAGACGCGAAAGCCTTGGTCGAGGAAGGCATCGAAGTGATGCCGCTGCCGGTCCCGGCTGCCTTGAAGGAACCGCTGCAATAGCGCAGTGGCTCACTGGCGGCGGGCGGTTGCGGCCAGGAGACACGACGCATGAATCTGGACTATTCCTCCGCTGACGACGCGTTTCGCGCCGACATCCGCGCTTGGCTCGAAGCGAATCTGCCTCGCGAACTGAGCGACAAAGTACTCAACCACAAGCGTCTGAACCGCGAAGACTTCGCAAGCTGGCACAAGCTGCTCGGCACGCGCGGCTGGTCTGTCGTCGCCTGGCCGAAGGAATACGGTGGCCCAGGTTGGGACGCGACCCAACGGCATATCTGGGACGAGGAGTGTGCGCGTATCGGTGCGCCGTCGGTGTTGCCGTTCGGCGTCTCGATGGTGGCGCCCGTGCTGATGAAGTATGGCAACGAGGCGCAGAAGCGCCACTATCTGCCGCGCATTCTCGACGGCACGGACTGGTGGTGTCAGGGCTATTCCGAACCGGGCTCCGGTTCCGACCTGGCTTCGCTGCGCACGCGTGCTGAGCGCGTTGGCGATCACTATGTGGTCAACGGCCAGAAAACCTGGACCACGCTCGGCCAGTACGCCGACATGATGTTCTGCCTCGTGCGCACAGATAGCGGCGCGAAAAAGCAGGAAGGCATTTCGTTCCTGCTGATCGATATGAAAACGCCGGGCATCACCGTGCGTCCCATCATCACGCTCGACGAAGACCATGAAGTCAACGAAGTGTTTTTCGAGGACGTGAAGGTGCCGGTCGAAAATCTGGTCGGCGAAGAGAATCGTGGCTGGACCTATGCGAAGTATCTGCTCGGGCACGAACGCACCGGTATTGCGCGCGTCGGGCAATCGAAACGTGAGCTCGTATTCCTGAAGCGCCTCGCGCTGGAGCAGAAGAAAAACGGCAAACCGTTGCTGCAAGATCCTGTGTTCGCCGCGAAAGTCGCGAGCCTCGAAATCGAACTGATGGCGCTCGAAGTCACCGTGCAACGCGTGGTCGCCAATGAAGCGGGTGGACGGGGGCCGGGACCGGAAGCCTCGATGCTCAAGATCAAGGGCACGGAAGTGCAGCAAGCGCTGACCGAACTGATGTTCGAGGCAATCGGACCGCTCGCCGCACCGTTCGACGTGCCATTCCTCGAAGGCGAACGCGAGCATAGCCTCGCCGGTGACGATGACGCCGCGCCGCTGGCCGCGTACTACTTCAACTTCCGCAAGACGTCGATTTACGGCGGCTCGAACGAAATTCAAAAGAACATCATCGCGCAGATGATTCTGGGACTTTGAGGAGCGGCGCATGGACTTCACTTTCAACGACGAACAACAGCAATTTGCTGACGCGCTGCGCCGCTATCTGGACAAGAGCTACGGGTTCGAAGCGCGCCAGGCGATCGTGCAATCCGAGACCGGCGTGTCGGATGCGCACTGGACCGCTTTTACCGAACTAGGCCTGACTGCCTTGCCGGTGCCGGAAGCGCAGGGTGGTTTCAACGGCAGCCCGATCGACATGCTGGTGGTCATGCAGGAGCTCGGACGTGCTTTGGTGGTCGAGCCATATTGGGCAACCGCTGTGAGTGTCGAGGCGCTGCGATTGGCGGGCACCGGACAAGGCGAAGACGCGTCGCTGCTCGAACGCGCGGCCCAGGGCGAAATCAGGCTCGCGGTCGCCTTTCACGAACCGCACGCGCGCTACGATCTGTTCGAGGTCGAGACAGTTGCGAACAGTCAGGGCGATCAGCACACGTTGACCGGCACGAAATCGGTTGTGCTGCATGGCGCACAAGCCGATTACTGGATCGTGCCGGCCCGGCTGAATGGTGAGATCGCGCTCTTTGTCGTCGCCGGCGATGCGGCCGGCGTCAAAGTCACCGACTACCGCACAATCGACGGCCAGCGCGCCGCGACTCTCGCATTCGATAGCACGCCTGCACGCCGGCTTGCCGGCAAACACGCCGGCGCCGCGGCGCTCGAGCATATCGCGGACTACGGCACGGTATTGCTGTGTGCAGAGGCGGTTGGCGCACTCGACGCACTGAACCACGCAACGGTCGAGTACACCAAAACGCGCCAGCAGTTCGGACAGCCGATCGCGCGTTTCCAGGCGCTACAGCATCGCATGGTAGAGATGCTGATTCACGCCGAGCAGGCGCGTTCGATCACTTACCTGGCGGCGGTGCGTTACACCTGCGAAGACGCCGACGAACGTCGACGTGCCGTCTCAGCAGCGAAGGTGCGAGTCGGCCAGGCCGCCCGTTTCGTCGGTCAGCAGGCGGTGCAGTTGCACGGCGGCATGGGCGTCACGAACGAAGTCGCCGCGGCGCATCTGTTCAAACGTCTGGCTATCATCGAAACCACATTGGGCGATGTCGATCACCATCTCGCGCGGTTCGCCGCGTTGCCCGGTTTTGTCACTGCCGAAGCCTGATCAGCCGGTCGAATCGGATAAGAAAGAGGTGTGACGATGGGTCTGAGTTTCGAGGACATGGTAGTCGGCACGACGACGGAAGTCGGCAAGCATACTTTCACGCGTGAAGAGATCGTCGAGTTCGCGGAGAAGTTCGATCCGCAGCCATTTCACGTGGACGAGACGGCGGGCGAAGCGTCGCCGTTTCGCGGACTGGTCGCAAGCGGCTGGCACACCTGTTCGGTCATGATGGGCATGCTGGTGCGCAACGTGATTTCGGATTCCACGTCGATGGGCTCACCCGGTGTGGACGAGATCCGCTGGTTGAAGCCGGTGCGCGTGGGCGACACGATCACGATGACGAACGCCGTGCTCGACAAGCGCGTTTCGCAGAGCAAGCCGGATCGCGGCATCGTTTCAACGCAGTGGGAAGGCATCAACCAGCACGGCGAAACCGTGATCACTGTGCGCTCGAAGGGGCTGTTCGGCCTGCGCAATCCGGGAACCGCATCATGACGGGTAGCAACGTGGTGCCTGCAGTAACGTTTGGCGATGCAGCGGCGTTGCGTGCGCTGATTGGCGCCGAGCCGCTCGTGAGCGACTGGCTGACGGTCGATCAGGCGAGCGTCGATCGTTTCGCTGAAGCCACCGGCGATCACCAGTGGATTCACGTCGACCCCGAGCGGGCAAAGCGTGAGTCGCCGTTCGGTGGTCCGGTCGCGCACGGGTTCATGACGCTCTCGTTGATTCCGGCGCTGCTCGGCAAGACGGTCGCGCTTAAGCAGCGCATGGGCGTCAATTACGGACTGAATCGTGTGCGGTTCACGTCGCCGGTGCTGGTCGGTTCGCAGTTGCGTGCCCGGTTTGCGGTGGGATCCGTCGCCGACATCGACAACGCCGGTGTGCAGGTTGAGTGGCGTGTGACGCTGGAGCGGCAAGGCAGTGAGCGGCCGGTCTGTGTCGCGGAGTTCATCACACGGCACTATTTCTAACCGTTCATAGCCAACTGGTTGGCAAAAAAGCGCGAGTGGCGGTGACGCCGTTTCGCGCTTTTTTATGTCGATGCCTCCAGGGCTGGCAATGCGGCGGTCGTTGTCAATGCGAACGACCGTCGATGCAACGGAACGGCAGCACGACTACCGCTTCGCGTATTGCGTCGCGCCGAACAGCATCTCTTTAGCCTTGTCGTCCATGAGCGGCTTGCGGGCCGACGCCAGCACGTCGACGCCGCGTATCACGGCCGGGCGCGCGGCGATTTCTTCGTGCCACCGCTTCACATGCGGAAACGTGTCCAGTTCGATGCCCTGATTCTGCCAGGAGCGTGTCCACGGAAATGCGGCGATGTCGGCGATCGTGTAGTCGTTGCCAGCCAGGTACCGTGTTTTGCCGAGCTGCGTATCCATCACGCCATAAAGGCGCCGCGCTTCGTTCGTATAGCGATTGATCGCGTATTCGATTGGTTCCGGCGCGTAGATACGGAAATGATGCGTTTGCCCGAGCATCGGGCCGAGTCCGCCCATCTGGAACATCAGCCACTGCAGAGCGGCGTAGCGTGCGGCCGGATCGGTCGGCAGGAACTTGCCGGTTTTTTCCGCGAGATAAATCAAAATCGCACCCGATTCGAACAGCGCGAACGGCTTGCCGTCGGCGCCTTTAGGACCTTCGGAATCGACGATCGCCGGAATCTTGTTATTCGGGCTAATGGCGAGGAATTCGGGTTTGAACTGGTCGCCGGCGCCGATATTGACGCCGTGCGCCGCGTACGCGAGGCCCGTTTCCTCGAGCATGATATGAGCCTTGTGGCCGTTCGGGGTGGCCCAGCTATAGACGTCGATCATTCTGGCTCCTTCATTTCATGAAAGCGGCGCCACAAAGGGCGCCGCAGTTGACGAAAATTAGAGCACAGATCGAACGATGCTGCTGGCCGTGGATCCGCGCGATCTGAGGCCGCGCTGCCGGCTACCGCCTCAGCCCCGACTTCAAACGCGCGTAATTGGCGTTTCCACGCGAGCTGCGGCACCGGCGTCCATGTAGCGCGCCAGTTCAAGTTTTGCGATCGCATTGCGGTGCACTTCGTCGGGGCCATCGGCGAAACGCAACGTCCGTGCGGATGCATAGGCATACGCCAGCGGAAAATCGTCGCTGACACCGCCGCCGCCGTGCGCCTGGATCGCCCAGTCGATCACCTGACATGCCATATTCGGCGCAACCACCTTGATCATGGCGATCTCGCCACGCGCGCCCTTGTTGCCGACCGTGTCCATCATGTACGCGGTTTTCAGCGTCAGCAGACGCGCCTGTTCGATCATGCAACGCGCTTCGGCCATGCGTTCCTGCGTGACGCCTTGCGCGGAAACCGGCTTGCCGAAAGCGACACGTTGCATGGAACGTTTTGCCATGAGTTCGAGCGCGCGCTCGGCGAGACCGATCAAACGCATGCAATGGTGGATGCGTCCCGGTCCGAGGCGACCTTGAGCGATTTCGAAGCCGCGTCCTTCGCCGAGCAGCATGTTGGTCGCCGGCACGCGCACGTTTTCGAGCGTGATTTCCATGTGGCCGTGCGGCGCGTCGTCGTAGCCGAATACGGTGAGAGGGCGGTGCACGGTGATACCAGTCGCGTCGGCGGGGACCAGAATCATCGACTGTTGCGCATGGCGCGGCGCCTCGGAGTCGGTCTTGCCCATCACGATGTAGACCTTGCAGCGCGGATCCCCAGCACCGGACGACCACCACTTGTGGCCGTTGATCACGTAGGCGTCGCCATCGCGCACGATGCTCGTCTGGATATTGGTCGCGTCCGACGACGCCACTTCCGGCTCGGTCATCAGAAACGCCGAGCGGATGTGTCCTTGCAGCAGTGGTTCGAGCCATTCGCGCTTGTTGTCGTCGCTGCCGTAGCGCTCGATCGTTTCCATGTTGCCGGTGTCGGGCGCACTGCAGTTGAACACTTCCGGCGCCCAGGGTACGCGGCCCATGATTTCGCACAGCGGCGCGTATTCAAGATTCGTGAGACCGGCCCCGCGTACCGATTCAGGCAGGAACAGATTCCACAAACCGGCCTCGCGCGCTTTCTGTTTCAGTTGTTCGATCAGTTCGGTTGGCAGCCATGCGTTGCCGTTCTGACGATTGCGCGCGATCTCCGCATAGAACACCTGCTCGTTCGGATAGATGTGCTCGTCGAAGAAGGCGAGCAATTTTTCGCGCAGCGCCTGCACTTTCGGGGTGTAATCGAAATTCATGTATGACCTCGCGGATGACGAATGACGTTTGTTCGGGAGTCCAACTCTCAGTGCCTCGATTCGCTTAACGCACCTTCTGTGCGTAGCGCCAGGCGAGTTCGGCCATCGGCTTCGCACGACGGCCGGCATCGAGCGCCTGAGCGCTGGCCGCCGTGCCGTCGACCACGCGTTTCATGATCCCTTGCAGGATCGCGGCGATGCGGAACATGTTGTACGCGAGATAGAAATTCCAGTCGCCATGGATCTCGAAGCCGGTGCGCTTGCAATAGCGCTCGACGTACTGCGTTTCGTCGGGAATGCCGAGGGCCGCCCAGTCGAGACCGGCGATGCCGCGGAATTGCGCCGGGTCGACGTGCCACGCCATGCAGTGATAGGCGAAGTCGGCGAGCGGGTCGCCAAGTGTCGACAACTCCCAGTCGAGAACGGCAAGTACGCGCGGCTCGTCAGGATGGAAGATCAGATTGTCGAGCCGGTAGTCGCCATGCACGACCGACGCGCGCTCGCTTGTTTCCGCTGGCATATGTTGCGGCAACCATTCGATCAGGCGCTGCATCGCGTCGATCGGTTCGGTTTCGGACGCGACGTACTGCTTGCTCCAGCGGCCGATCTGGCGTGCGAAGTAGTTGCCTGGCTTACCGTAGTCCGCAAGACCGACTGCTGCGACGTCGACGCTATGCAGTGCGGCGATCACGCGATTCATTTCGTCGTAAATCGTCGCGCGCTCCGCAGGTGTCATGCCGGGTAGAGACTGGTCCCACAGCACGCGGCCTTCGACGAACTCCATCACATAGAACGCCCGGCCGATCACACTTTCGTCTTCGCACAAGGCGAGCATGTTCGCGACCGGCACGTCGGTGTCGGCGAGCGCATGCATCACGCGGTATTCGCGCTCGACGGCGTGCGCCGAGGGCAGTAGCTTCGCGGCCGGCCCGGGCTTGGCGCGCATCACGTACGAGCGCGACGGTGTGACGAGTTTGAAGGTGGGATTTGACTGGCCGCCGGCGAATTGCTCCAACGTAAGCGGCCCTGCAAATCCGTCGACATGCTGGGTTAGCCACGCAGCGAGCGCGTCACCGTCGAAGCGTTGCCGCTCGTTGACCGGACGCGTGCCCTCGAAGGCCGAATAATCCGGCTTGTGTTCTGGTTCGCCGGTCTGTGTGGCTTGCACCATATGTCTCCTCCAGTTCGGGTTCAGCTACGCTTGTATTGAATGAATTGTGCGTAGAGCATTTCCATCGTGGTATTGCGAACGTCGCGATGGAGCGGCGACGGCGGTGAATAGTTGATCGCGCGCAGCACCCAGTCGCGCGGCTCAGCGCCGACGTCGAGCGCGTTGATGCAGCCGGTGGCCTGCGCCAGATGGCCGAAGAAAGTGCGCCCGCCGGCGGTGAGCGCGTGCGAGAGAATCGCGCGATTCACGCCGCCGTGGAGCACCAGCAGCACGGTGTCCCACGACGTGTCCTCGCGCAACGCCGTCACCGCGGGCAACACGCGGTTAAACAATGCGCCGATGGTTTCGCCGTCGAGAAAGCGTGTGTTTTCCGGCACGATGCCGTCGAACACGCCGAGAAATGCCGCTTCGATATCTTGCTGCGGAATGTTGCTGAGCTTGCCGCCGCGAATTTCCTGCCATGCCGGCTCGATGTCGAGCTCGATCTGCTGACCGGTTTCGGCCAATACGCGCTGTGCGGTTTCGACCGTGCGCGGCAAGCCACTCACGATGACCCGATCGAACCGTACCTGCTGCCCGGCGAACACGCGGCCCGCCGCGCTTGCCTGTTCGCGGCCGTTCGCGTTCAGCGGCACGGTCTCTGGGTCGATCGCACGGCCGCTGTCGTCGAAGTAGGTGACGTCGCCATGACGCATCAGGAAGATGCGGCGGCGCTTGGGGAGTTGATATTCAGGCATCGTCCCTTCGTTCACTGAGGTTCACTTGTAGACCGGAGCGCGCTTTTCGAGGAACGCGGAAATCCCTTCGAGCCCGTCACGATGATGTAGTGAGGCGACAAAGCTGTCGCGTTCGGCGACCAGATGTTCCGCGAGCGGCTGTGCGCCGGCTGCGCCGATAAGCCCCTTGATGCGCGCGACAGAATTCGGCGAAATCTTGCCGAGCTCGTCGGCCCAGGCGACAGCCGTGTCGCGCACGGCGCCGGTCTTCGCGAGTTTGTTGACGACGCCGAGATCGTGCAGGCGCGCGGCGCCGATCGGTTTGCCTTCGATCAGCACTTCGGTCGCCAGTTGCCGTGGCAAGGCCTGGGCGAGAAACCACGAACCGCCGCCGTCGGGTGTGAGACCGACGCGCGCATACGACATCACGAACTTGGCGTCTTCCGCGGCAACGATCAGATCGCATGCAAGTGCTAGTGAAAATCCCGCGCCGGCAGCGGCGCCATCCACGGCGGCGATTATCGGCTTCGAAGATAAACGCAGCGCCGAAATCCATTCGCCGAGCAGATCGATGCTCTCCGCCTGCACCGACGGATCTTTCGCGCGGTTTTCCAGCAGGCGGTTCAGATTGCCCCCGGCACAAAAGAAATTGTCCGCGCCGGTAATCACGACGGCGCGGATCGACGGATCGCGCTCCACGGATTCGAGCGCTTCGATGCCCGCGGCATACATGTCCGGATGCAGCGCATTGCGTGCGCCGGGGTTCGACAGCGTGAGGACCAGCGTCGACTCGCTTTCGGTCGGGCGTGAGGTCAGCAGTTCGGCGCTCATTGTTGCGTCTCCGTTTCAGTGTCGGCGGCGTCGCGTTGCGCGAGCGACAGGCCAAGTTGCGCGCGCCGTGCAAGCCAGGGCGACGGGCGATAGCGCGGATCGCCGAGCACGCTGAAGATATTGCGCAAGATGGTGAGGACCGTTTTCGCGCCGAGCGCATCGCCGAGTGCGAGCGGTCCGCGCGGGTAGCCGAGGCCTAGCGTGACAGCGAGGTCGATATCGTCAGGCGTCGCGATCTGTTTTTGTGCGATGTCGCAGCCGATGTTGACGATGGTGGCCACCACGCGTTGCGCGACGAAGCCCGTCGAGTCGCGAATCACGGTAACGGGAACGCCGTCCGCGGCAAATAGTGCGTGCGCCGTTTCGCACGCGGCGCGACTGGTGGCAGGTGTCGTCATCAGCGTGCGGCGCTGCGCAGCGGCCAGTGGGAATAGGGTATCGATAGCGACAACGCGAGTTGCGTCGAGTGCTTCGTCGACGGCGGCAGTGGTCGCGTCATGACCGAACGGTGTCACGACGATCAGCGAGTCGGCTGCGGGCGTGGCGCCTTCGTCGAGCTTTACGCCGGCCTTGGCGATGAGTTGCACGACGGCTTCATGCGCCTGCGGATAGCGCTTGCTGACCCACACGCTGTTGGGCAGCTCAGTCGGCGCGGGCGCTTCTGCCGGCACTTGCTGCTTGCCGTCGTCATAGCGGTAGAAGCCCTCGCCCGTCTTGCGGCCGATCAATCCGCCCGCGAGCCGCGTGCCGGTGATCGGCGAGGGCGTGAAGCGCGGTTCTTCATAGAACTGGTGATAGATCGATTCCATCACCGGATGCGATACGTCGAGCGCGGTCAGATCGAGCAGTTCGAACGGCCCGAGGCGAAAGCCGGCCTGCTCGCGCATGATGCGGTCGATGTCGGCGAAGCTCGCAACGCCTTCGCCCGCCACGCGCAAGCCCTCTGTATTCATGCCGCGGCCGGCATGATTGACGATGAAGCCGGGCATGTCTTTCGCGCGCACCGGCGTGTGGCCCATGCGGCGCGCGAGTTCCATCAGCGCGTCGCCGGCGGCGGGATCGCTGCGCAGACCGTCGATCACTTCGACGACCTTCATCAGGGGAACCGGATTGAAGAAGTGAAAACCGGCGACCCGCGATGGATTCGTGCAGCCCGCCGCAATCGCGGTAATCGACAACGACGACGTGTTCGACGCCAGCACGCAGCGCCCGCTCACCACCGTTTCGAGTTCGCGAAAGAGCGCTTGCTTCACATCGAGCTTTTCGACGATCGCCTCGACGACCAGATCGCAATCGGCCAGATCGCCGACGACCTGCGCGCCGCTCACATTCGCCAGCGCGGCTAGCGAGCGGGCCTGGTCGAGCTTGCCTTTGGCGGTCAATTTGGCGAAAGTCTCGGCAAGGTAGTCGCGCGCGGCGCCGATCGCAGCGGGATTCGTGTCGTAAAGACGCACGGTGAGGCCCGCCAGCGCGGCAATCTGGGCGATGCCGCGGCCCATTGCACCGGTTCCGACAATGCCGATAGTCTCGATGCTGAAATTGCGAGAGGTCATTGTGTTGCTCGACTCCATGGTTGTTTTAGAATAGCACGATCGTGCAATTTACTGGATGATTGATCGAAGGCCGCCGCTTTGATTTTGACGTGCGGCCTCAAATAACCCGAAGGAAGGAGACACCCGATGATCAAGCTGTGCGGTTTCGCGCTCTCGAACTATTACAACAAGGTCAAGTTCGTGCTGCTCGAACACGGCATTCCGTTTGAGGAAATGTTGGTGCTGCCGAGCCAGGAAGAGGCGGTGCTCGAGCATTCTCCGCTCGGCAAGGTGCCCTATATCCAGACCGAACACGGTGATCTGTGCGAGTCGCAATGCATCGTCGAGTATCTGGCCGCGCGTTTTCCCGACAAGGCGATTTTCTCCGCTGACCCGTGGGAAGCGGCCAAGGAGCGCGAGTTGATTACGTTCGTGGATGTGCATCTCGAACTGACCGCGCGCAATCTTTACAAGGAAGCATTCTTCGGTGGCACCGTGACCGACGCGACCAAGGGCCGCGTCGAGAAGCTGCTCGCGCACCACATTGCCGGTTTCAAGCGGATCGCGAAGTTCGGGCCGTATTTGCGCGGCGAGCGTTTTAGTGTCGCCGACGCCGCGGGTTTTGTGAGCTTGCCGCTGGTGGGCATGGCGACGCAGACCATCTACGGCCGCGATTTTCTGCTCGACGCCGGCGTGGACTGGAAAAGCTATGTGAAGGCGATCAACGTCCGGCCGGCCGCGCAACGTGTAACTGACGATCGCAAGGCGTATATCGCGGCCTCGCGCCCGGCCTGACGTGCGGCGGTGCCGGCGGTGTTGAGCGTGGCATGAAAGCGGGCGTGCAATGCATGCGTGGACCGCTGCGCGCGATGGCGAGGAACGTGGGTTCGTTCGCACCATCGCGCGGGGCATCCTAGAGCCGCGCCAGCCGGTCGAGCGCGGTGGCGAGGGTGGCCTCCTGCTTGGCAAAGCAGAAGCGCACCACGCCTGATTCATGCGCCTCGTGATAGAACGCCGACACCGGGATTGCCGCGACGCCGATCTCGCCGGTCAGCCACTGCGCAAATTCGGCTTCGGGCAAATCGCTGATCGCCGAATAATCGACGCACTGAAAGTAGGTGCCCGTGCAAGGCAGCAGCCTGAAGCGTGAATTCGCGAGACCGGCGCGGAAGAAATCGCGTTTCTTCTGATAAAACGTGGGGAGATCCAGATACGGTGCAGGATCCTTCATGTATTCGGCGAGGCCGACTTGCATCGGCGTGTTGACCGTGAACACGTTGAACTGGTGCACCTTGCGGAATTCAGCCGTGAGCGCGGCGGGCGCGGCCACGTAGCCGATCTTCCAGCCGGTAACGTGGTAGGTCTTGCCGAAGCTCGACACCACGAAACTGCGCTGCGCCAGTTCCGGATAGCGCGCGACGCTTTCGTGCGGCGCGCCGTCATACACCATGTGTTCATAGACTTCGTCGGACAGAATCAGCACGTTGGTGCCACGGACGATTTCTTCGAGCTTGCGCATGTCTTCCGCGCGCCAGACCGTACCGGTCGGATTGTGCGGCGTATTGATCAGCAGGAGTCGCGTTTTCGGCGTGATCGCGGCGGCGAGCCTGTCGAACGGAATCGTGTAGTCGGGCGCGTCGAGCGTGACGAATACCGGCTTGCCGCCGGCCAGTTCGATCGACGGCAGGTAGCTGTCGTAGGTCGGCTCGACCACGATCACTTCGTCGCCCGGATGCACGGTGCAGAGAATCGCTGTCAGCAGTGCCTGCGTGGCGCCCGCCGTCACGGTGATCTCGCTCGTGGCGTCGTAGCGGCGGCCGTACAGGTTGGCGATCTTGTCCGAAATCGCCTGACGCAGCGGCGCGGCGCCGGCCATCGGCGGGTATTGATTGTGGCCGTCGCGCATGGCGTTCGCGACCGCGTCGACGATACGGGGGTCGCAACCGAAGTCGGGAAAGCCCTGGCCGAGGTTCACCGCGCCTTTCTCGGTGGCGAGCGCGCTCATCACAGTGAAAATCGTCGTGCCGACGTCCGGCAGGCGAGACGGAAACGAGGGACTCATGGGCGTGTCGTGCGGTGCATTCATGGCGCTGTCCGGAGCGTGGTCGAGTGAGTTGGCGAAAGACGTCGTTCGAAAAGGACGAAGCCTGATTGTAGGGAATCGCGGCGCTGTGTGCGCGCGGCCGGCCCGGCATTGGCCATCTGGCCAGGGGTCATACGGGCGCGGGTTCGTCTACCGCGGTCATACAGGCGATGACGAACGGCGCCGGCTGTGCAATCTGAAAACCGAAGTCACGCGCAATCCGCCTGGCAAGCTTCAACACCGCGCGGTCTTTCGACACCAGCCAGTCGGCCTGTGCGGCGTGCGCGAGTTCGAGGAACTTCTGATCGTCGCGGTCTTTGCACTTGGGCAGCGGCCTGGCATCTTCCGCGGGTGCGGCGGGCTCGACCAGCTGCGCAAGGCGGGCAACGACGGCAAGCGCCGCCGCCTTGTCCACATTGCGATGGACGAATTGCGGATAGTCGAGCACGTAGGTGAGTTCGGCGAGGCAGCGCGCGTCGATCAGCGCGGCCAGCGCGCCACTTTCGAGCGCGGCGCGGATCGGCCGCGTGTGCGGATCGTCGAACACGAGAATATCGATCCACACATTGGAATCGAGGACGACGCGCAAAGCGCCGTGTGAGGCATGGGAACCGGGCATTCGTTACAATCTGGCTTTCGTCTTTGACCGCCAGGCACGGCGTGCCTGCAAGCCTCTATGATAATCGTTCTGTCGCCGGCGAAATCGCTCGACTACGAAACCCCTCCGCATGTCAAAAAGCACACAATCCCCGATTTCGTCGACGATGCGGCCGAATTGATCGGCGGATTGCGCCTTTTGTCGCCGCAGCAGATCGGCTCGTTGATGAGCATTTCCGATCAGCTCGCGCACCTCAATTTCCAGCGTTACGCGGAATGGTCGCCCAGCTTCGGCACGCACAACGCCAAGCAGGCTGTGCTCGCGTTCAACGGAGATGTGTACGAAGGCTTCGATGCGAGAACGTTGTCGTCGGCCGATCTGGATTACGCGCAGAATCACGTGCGCGTGCTTTCAGGCCTGTACGGATTGCTGCGCCCGCTCGATCTGCTGCAACCGTACCGCCTCGAAATGGGCACGCGCTTTGCCAACACGCGCGGCAAGGATCTGTACGCGTTCTGGGGCGAGCGGATCACGCAGGCCTTGAACGCGCAATTGAAGAAGCGCGCTGCCGCCTCGCGCGTGCTGGTCAACTGCGCGTCGGGTGAGTACTTCAAGTCGGTCAAGCCCAAGGTGCTCGAAGCGCCGATCGTCACGCCGGTGTTCGAAGACTGGAAGGGCGGGCGCTACAAGATCATCAGCTTCCACGCAAAGCGCGCACGCGGCCTGATGGCGCGCTACGCGGTCGAAAACCGTCTCGACAAGCCCGAGCAACTGAAGGGCTTCAACGCCGAAGGCTACGCGTTCGACGCCGAAGCCTCGAACGATTCCACCTACGTATTCCGCCGCCGCATCGCTGACTAAGCGATTGCCGCGCACACAAGCAGGGAAGAACATCATGACGCTATCGATTACGAGCAACTTCGACGCGGGCGCGATCGAAGTGCTGGCCTGCGAAGACGCCGGCAACATCCGTTTGCGCGTGCGACCGGACAGTCACGCCGAATTCGCGCAGTGGTTTTACTTCCGTTTGTCCGGCGCGGCCGGCGAGCGCTGCGTGATGACCTTCGAAAATGCTGCGGCGTGCGCTTTCGCCGAAGGCTGGCGCGACTACCAGGCAGTGGCAAGCTATGACCGTGTGAACTGGTTCCGCGTGCCGACTTCCTACGACGGTCGCGTGTTGACGATCGACCACACGCCGGATTTCGACCGCATTTACTACGCTTATTTCGAGCCGTATAGCGAGGAACGTCACTCGGAGTTTCTCGGTGCGATCCAGCAGATGCCGCAGGCCACGCTCACGGAGTTGGGCAAGACCGTCGAAGGCCGGCCGATGTCGCTGTTGACGCTTGGCACACCGCAAACCGGCGACGCGCCCAAGAAGAAGATCTGGCTGATCGCGCGTCAGCATCCTGGTGAGACGATGGCTGAATGGTTTATCGAAGGTCTCGTCAAGCGTCTCGTGGGTTGGGGCGATTGGGCGGGCGACCCGGTGGCGCGCAAGCTTTACGATCACGCGGTGTTCCACATCGTGCCGAACATGAATCCGGACGGCAGCGTGCACGGCAATCTGCGCACCAACGCGACGGGTGCGAACCTGAACCGCGAATGGATGGAGCCGGACGCCGTGCGCAGTCCCGAGGTGCTGGTGGTGCGTGATGCGATTCACGCGACCGGTTGCGACCTCTTTTTCGATATCCACGGCGATGAGGCGCTGCCATACGTGTTCGTGGCCGGCTCCGAAATGCTGCCGGGTTTTACCGAGCGGCAGGCAGAGGAGCAGAAGGCGTTCATCGAAGCGTTCAAGCATGCGAGTCCGGATTTCCAGGACACGTACGGCTACGCCGCGAGCAAGTATCGTGAGGACGCGCTCAAGCTGGCTTCGAAGTACATCGGCAACGAATTCGGCTGTCTGTCGTTGACGCTGGAGATGCCGTTCAAGGACAACGCCAATCTGCCGGACGAGCGGGTAGGTTGGAACGGTGAACGTAGCGCGTCGCTGGGCGCGGCCATGCTACAGGCAATTTTGCGACACGTGGAGACGTTCGCCTAACCGTACGCTGCATGAAAAAACGGGGCACACACTGTGGAAGTGTGTGCCCCGTTTTTTTTAGTGCGGGCTGGGCCGT
Source organism: Paraburkholderia caffeinilytica (assembly GCF_003368325.1). Lineage (NCBI taxonomy): Bacteria > Pseudomonadati > Pseudomonadota > Betaproteobacteria > Burkholderiales > Burkholderiaceae > Paraburkholderia > Paraburkholderia caffeinilytica. The sequence goes on from NZ_CP031467.1 coordinate 3,281,428, forward strand.
GGGGCGGGCCGGTTGACGCGGCCTTGGGCCTTGCCCGTTATTGAGTCTTTTTCGACGACGACTTCTTCGCGGTCGATTTGCTCGACGACTTGCTGGAGGTCGCTCGCGAAGATTGACCCGAGCTTGCCTTTGAGGAATTGCCGGTCGCTTTCTTCGTAGTTTTTCCGCTGGCGGAGTGCTTGCCCTTAACACTCTTATGCTTGCCCGAGGACGCTCGCGATCCCGTAGACCCGGCGCTGTGCGCACGGGCCGGCGGCACCGGATCGTTCCAGCTGAACGCCAGCATCTGGGCGCCTACGTAGCCGCAGCGGAACTTGAGATCGGCTGGCTCTCCACCGCCGCTCGGACGGATACCGAGGCCCTCGACGGTAACGATGTTGTCCACCTTGACGCGTTGCTTGCCCTCGTCGAACGAATCGTTCCAGGGCGTGACCGACGCATGCGCGCTATCAAATGAGCTGGGTGGAAATTCGACATGGTCGAAGGCAGTCGATGTGCTTGCAACAAAATTGCCATGAGCAGCGCAGTCCGCGACTAGCGGGTCTGCATGCATGTCATTGACAAATTTGTTGACGAGATCGTTGTGCTGTTCGAGTTGATCGGCGTACGCGGGAGCAACGCAAATGAGCGAGAGACTCGCTGCAAATGTTGCTAACCGGCCGACCAACCGCAGCAATCGGCGCGGTACGTTGGTGCGATCCATCTAGTTCGTTAGACGCTAATGAGACATGAGGCACGTAAGATGCCCGGCGAGAGGGATGAGTTCAATCCTGACACAAATATTTTGTCCTGTCGTGGTGCAAGGACTCAGGCGCTTTATGTGCCGGGATGGCGGATTGCCGTCGATACGTGCTCGGTGCCGCGCCCGTGTCAGGTGCGTGGCCCGCCCAGTCGATATCGACGCACATCATAGGTGGTAACCCACGCCGGGCGGTAGACCGCGATCAATGCCGTCGACATGCCCGTGAACCAGGCTTCCCCGGTGGCGAGCAGAAGCACGCTGAAGGCGTAGCCGACCGGCACGACGGTCATGGAACCGTCTGCGAGCGTGATGTGAACGCCGAGCGCCGTAGCCGCCGTGAGCGACACGGCAATGGCGGGTGAGACAAAACCCTGGCCAAAGATAAACATGAAGAGGTTGCGCGGCAGCCAGGCAATGCTGGCGCGCTGGATCAAGGTCGAGATACCGACAGGCAGCGCACCGAACACGAGGAAGGTCAGCGCGATGCCCTGCCAGGGGGCGTCGAAGACGACAGCGGCCAGACCGGTGACGATCGCCATGGCCATCAGCGCCAGCGCCCAATCGAATAATGTGACGACCAGCGTGGCGCCGAGCAGATGCATGACAGTACCGTCGTCGAGCCACGCGTTGCTTGCCCACAGCACGGACACCGCGACGATGATCGCGAGCCAGACGTGCTGGAGTGTGCCGTCCTGAAGTCGTTTGAAAGGATTTTTCCACAGCGCGAGCGCGACCACTATCGCAGTGGCGACCCAGCCACCGACAGCGACCCAGAACGGAAGCGGTGTGTAGAGGAAACCCATGTATCTCATATTACTCGTTGGACGAGAAAAGGTGTGAGCGGATTCCATGCCAGCCGGCGCGAACGCTGCCAGAACGTGGGCGTTCCGATTCTGGCAGCGCGCCGGCCGATGCTATGCCGAACCTTGAGTCACCTGTTCCGCTGCCGGCCCGGCGGGCGCGTCGCCGTAAGGCGTGCTGGGTTCGGCCGCCATTGGCAGCGGGTCGGCCGTGTCGTTCGCCGGCAACGGGTACTGGAAGCGGCGCAGTGTGCGGCGCCGCAACGGCACCACGCCGGCTTGCCCCATTGCCGGACGAACCTGACCGTCGCCATCGTTGCGCAGTACTTGCAAATGAGCCGACAACCAGCCGTTGTAGAGCGCGACCGCAGCGGCACGATTAGGCGCGCCGAGTTGCTGAAATATGCTGGTCAGATGGATCTTGACGGTGCCTTCACTGATGCCGAGCGTGCGCGCGATCATCTTGTTGGTGCTGCCCATATGGACGCAGCGCATGATCTGCTCTTGGCGTGGCGACAGACCGTTGGAAAGTTTGGCCCGGCGCGGTGGTGGGTTCTTTTCATCGAACGGCCGGATGGCGGCATCCGGCGGTAGCGGAGGATCGAGCGCCAACGCGCCCGGCGGCACATAGTGACCGCCCAGCAGAACCATCTCAAAAGCGCGCACGATCAGGCACGGGTCGGTTTCGCGCGGAACCACGCCGAGCACACCTTCGTCCATGAGGTTCCGCACGGCGGTTGGAGAGACCTCGTCGGTCAGCACCGCAATGCGCAGGTCCGGGTAGTGGCTGAGCAGATGACGGGTGTCGTCAACGGACATCCAGTCCTGCCAATCGATCACGAGCAGGTCGGGCCGCAGGCGCTTGAGCGTACGCTCAACCTGACGCCAATCCTGTGCTTCGTTAAAGCGCGCCAGACGGTCGATTTGCCGCAGCAGTGCTTTGAGTCCATCGCGTCGTTCCGCGTCTGAGTTGAGTATTGAGAATCGCATGCCATGTCTCCAGATGAATCGGGCGAGGTGGCGCGATGCGTGCGGGCCGGCGAGGGTGCCGGGCGCATTATGATGCGCCACCGGCCCTATGATGACAAATTCCCTTCGTTTTGACGGCCTGTCCAAAAGGCATAGGAGGAATGACATAAAAAAACCCCGCGCGCGGCGGGGCTTCCTGGTGTTGACGGCGGCGCCATGAGGCCAGCGCCGGTGGGTCAATGGAAATGCGGTTGCGCAGGCTCCGCGTCTTCCGGCATTTCGGCGTGGACGATTTCGCCGAGCGGATCCGCATAGAGCGGGACACCGCAGTCATCGCAATATTCCGGCTCGAAGCGGCCCGCGTGGCGGCGCACGTCCGTCACGCCGGTTTCCTTGAGCAACGCGACGATTTCTTCGAGCGGGTCGTCTGACGCAGCGGTTTCTTGCGGTTCTTCGTCGATGCCGGGTTCGCCGTTCTCACGGCCGTAGAGTGGCCACACGACGCCGTAGATCACGTCATTGCTGCCCCGGCGCGTGAAGCCGACGCGGTATTCGTCGATACGGCGCTCGCCGAAGCCGGCGACAACCGCGCGCAATTCCTGTGGCGCCGCGCCGATCGTGTCGAACAGATAGCGTACGGCGGTACGTACCGTGTGAGGGCGCACCTGTTCGTCGGCGTCGCGGCAGGCTGAATAATAGGCATCCGGCAGCAGACACTCGAACTCGCATCCGGGTAGCACCAGCGACAGATTGGCGCCGCCTTGCGTTGCCCATTGTTCGAGGCATTGACCACGCTCGATCCGGCTACCGTTTTCTTCTTCTTGCCAGCGGAACGCCGGCTCGCCCACCGGCGCTGCGACTACAGCCAGCAGAAAGCGCGGGTCGGCCAGGATGGGTGAAGTTTCCGGTAGCTCGCCAAAATTGAGTTTGACGTTGCCACCCGCCATCGCTGCCTGAGCGAGTTGCTGGGCGATACGCCAGGTCTCGACGTGGTGACGCGGCAGCTGGTCGATGCTGTACAGGAACGGCGCCATGGCGACACGCGTGTTGGCCGCGAGCACGTGCGCTTGCAGGTGGGCGCGCAGCGCGTCGGCTGCGTCCGTCTTGAGCGGGCCGGAAGGAATCATGTACCGAGTCCAGGCCAGCACGGGCGCGGCGATCAGCAGCGCTTCATAAGGCGTACCTTCATGGTCGACGATGAACGACTCGCTGTGCGTTTCCGCCATGTCGGCGAGTGCGCCGTAAGCATCGGGATGATTCTGCTGCAGATGATCGAGCGCGGCGTCCAGCGTAGTCTGGTTGGCGTTACGGACGATCTTGGCCAGCAGCACATCGAGCTTCGCTTCCCAGAAGCGGTCTTCGGTGCGGCTGCCCGACGCGAAAAGCGCGAGCGAGAGACCGACAAGCTTGTCGGCATCGGGGGGGAGACGTTTGGCGATTCGCGAGCGCATAAATCCGGAAATTGGGAGGCACAGAACCTTATATTCTAGTCTTTTCTATGCCGCCATATTATTTGGTTGACTATGCCGGTTGGATTGGGACGTTTCCGCATTAAAAATAAGCCCGTTGCGAGCGCCGCCACATACGTTGCGTGGCGTCTTGGCCGGGTGATATAAGACATGCCCACGGGCGTGGCTCGCTTCTATACTGACTGTCTTCAGTCGGCACCCCGCATGCGTTTGTCTATTTGCCGCTGCGGTCTGGCGCAACAGGAGATTCATAGTGAAATCGGACCAACTGATTGAACGGCTCGCCGCGGTGTTCGCGTTGATCATATTGGTGGGCGGCTCCCTGCTGGTGCTTGCGCCTTTTACGACCGCGCTATTGTGGGGCGCCATCCTCAGTTATAGCTCATGGGGCTTGTACCGGCGGCTTACTGCGGCAGTCGGGGACCGGCGGAAGCTGGCCGCAACGTTGATTGTGCTCATCATTCTGGTCGTGGTGCTTGGCCCGTTCGTCTACGCGGGTTTTGCTTTCGGTGCGCACGTTCACGATATCGTCGCGTTGGTGCAGAGGCTCTTCGAGGCTGGCTTGCCGGATTTGCCGCCTTGGGTGGGACGAATCCCGTTGATTGGCTCGAACATCGAGACGTTTTGGGCGAATGTAACGAGTAGCAACTCTGAACTGATTGCGCAAATGCGTGCGCTTGCGGCGCCTGCCGGCAAGTGGATTCTTGCGGCTGCGATAGCCGTTACGCACGGTCTGGGATTGTTGGCGCTCAGTATTGTGCTCGCGTTTTTCTTTTATACGGGAGGGGAGGGTGCGGCGGCCTGGCTGAGGGCGGGCATGCGGCGCATCGCCGGCGACCGCGCGGATTACTTGCTGACGCTGGCGGGCAGCACGGTGAAGGGCGTCGTCTACGGAATTCTCGGCACGGCGCTTGTGCAAGGCATTCTTGCTGGCTTTGGTTGCTGGATTGCCGGCGTCCCGGCGCCGGCGCTGCTTGGGCTGGCGACGTTCTTCCTGTCAGTTATACCGGGCGGCCCGGTTGTCGTCTGGCTGCCTGCGGCGATCTGGCTGTATCACGGCGGCGCAACGGGTTGGGCAATCTTTCTGGTGGTGTGGGGCGTGTTGGTTGTCGGCATGTCCGACAATGTCATCAAGCCGATCCTGATCGGCAAGAGTAGTGACATGCCGCTGATCCTGGTGATGCTGGGTATTCTGGGCGGTGCGTTTGCGTTCGGCTTCCTTGGTGTTTTCATCGGCCCAACGTTGCTGGCGGTTGCCTATACCGTGCTGCACGACTGGACGATCGGCGCTCCGGCTGCACACGATCTGACGCACGACGTGGAAGCGCCGGTTGTCGATGACTCGCGGCGCGTTAAAAAAGCGCCCTGAAATAAATTTCAGATAACGCTTGCAAGGGGCCGTGCGGCTCGCTAGAATCTCGCTCTTTCGTGCTCCGGACAGCGGGGCACGGGAAGCGGGAGAGCCAGCAGTGGCAAGGCTTTGCGCGAAGTGAACGGGTTGGGGAAGTTGGAAAAACCTGTTGACGGCGTAGTGAAAGTTCTCCATAATCTCGTTTCTCTGCTGCTGATGCAGCGACGCAGAACGAAGCGGTGCCGGGAGGTGAAGGATGCGACCCGGTGCGGTTTTGGTGGTGGATGCGTAATTGATCTTTAAAAACTAACAGCCGATAAGTGTGGGCGCTTGATGCGCGACGCGAGCCGGGCCCTTCGGGGTCTGGCGCAAAGCGAAAGTATCAAGTCTCACACAGTAATGAAAGGAAGGTTTTTCTGTCGAGAGACAGATTAATCATTCGTCAGTACGTTGAGTGAGCGACCGGTCTCGGAAGAGACCGAAAAACAGTAACAGGTTTGAACTGAAGAGTTTGATCCTGGCTCAGATTGAACGCTGGCGGCATGCCTTACACATGCAAGTCGAACGGCAGCACGGACTTCGGTCTGGTGGCGAGTGGCGAACGGGTGAGTAATACATCGGAACGTGTCCTGTAGTGGGGGATAGCCCGGCGAAAGCCGGATTAATACCGCATACGCTCTACGGAGGAAAGGGGGGGATCTTAGGACCTCCCGCTACAGGGGCGGCCGATGGCAGATTAGCTAGTTGGTGGGGTAAAGGCCTACCAAGGCGACGATCTGTAGCTGGTCTGAGAGGACGACCAGCCACACTGGGACTGAGACACGGCCCAGACTCCTACGGGAGGCAGCAGTGGGGAATTTTGGACAATGGGGGCAACCCTGATCCAGCAATGCCGCGTGTGTGAAGAAGGCCTTCGGGTTGTAAAGCACTTTTGTCCGGAAAGAAAACCTCCGCCCTAATATGGTGGGGGGATGACGGTACCGGAAGAATAAGCACCGGCTAACTACGTGCCAGCAGCCGCGGTAATACGTAGGGTGCAAGCGTTAATCGGAATTACTGGGCGTAAAGCGTGCGCAGGCGGTCCGCTAAGACAGATGTGAAATCCCCGGGCTTAACCTGGGAACTGCATTTGTGACTGGCGGGCTAGAGTATGGCAGAGGGGGGTAGAATTCCACGTGTAGCAGTGAAATGCGTAGAGATGTGGAGGAATACCGATGGCGAAGGCAGCCCCCTGGGCCAATACTGACGCTCATGCACGAAAGCGTGGGGAGCAAACAGGATTAGATACCCTGGTAGTCCACGCCCTAAACGATGTCAACTAGTTGTCGGGCCTTCATTGGCTTGGTAACGTAGCTAACGCGTGAAGTTGACCGCCTGGGGAGTACGGTCGCAAGATTAAAACTCAAAGGAATTGACGGGGACCCGCACAAGCGGTGGATGATGTGGATTAATTCGATGCAACGCGAAAAACCTTACCTACCCTTGACATGTATGGAATCCTGCTGAGAGGTGGGAGTGCCCGAAAGGGAGCCATAACACAGGTGCTGCATGGCTGTCGTCAGCTCGTGTCGTGAGATGTTGGGTTAAGTCCCGCAACGAGCGCAACCCTTGTCCCTAGTTGCTACGCAAGAGCACTCTAGGGAGACTGCCGGTGACAAACCGGAGGAAGGTGGGGATGACGTCAAGTCCTCATGGCCCTTATGGGTAGGGCTTCACACGTCATACAATGGTCGGAACAGAGGGTCGCCAAGCCGCGAGGTGGAGCCAATCCCAGAAAACCGATCGTAGTCCGGATCGCACTCTGCAACTCGGGTGCGTGAAGCTGGAATCGCTAGTAATCGCGGATCAGCATGCCGCGGTGAATACGTTCCCGGGTCTTGTACACACCGCCCGTCACACCATGGGAGTGGGTTTTACCAGAAGTGGCTAGTCTAACCGCAAGGAGGACGGTCACCACGGTAGGATTCATGACTGGGGTGAAGTCGTAACAAGGTAGCCGTATCGGAAGGTGCGGCTGGATCACCTCCTTTCTCGAGCTAACGTGTCAATGCGTTGAGCGCTCACGCTTATCGGCTGTGAAATCAGACAGTAAGTCAGACAGACTGAGGGGTCTGTAGCTCAGTCGGTTAGAGCACCGTCTTGATAAGGCGGGGGTCGATGGTTCGAATCCATCCAGACCCACCATTGTCTTGTCTGCGATGGCTGCGCTGGTCGATGAACCCCGAAGTGTGATGATGGTCTGTGCATGACTGGGGGATTAGCTCAGCTGGGAGAGCACCTGCTTTGCAAGCAGGGGGTCGTCGGTTCGATCCCGTCATCCTCCACCAATCTTCAATGCGCAGCGTTCTGCTGAAGTAAAAAAGCAGAGGGTTTTGCATTGGCGATTGAGCCAGTCAGAGTGATACGCGGTTATAGCAACTGCGATATCGGCTGTCGTTCTTTAACAATCAGGAAGAAGTAGTAAAGAGATTCACGAAAGGATACTTAGAGATGGGTATTCGAGTAGGTGAATCAGGGTTGTGATTGTATCAATGTATGAAAAGGTGATCGAAAGATTGCTTTGGAATACGGCGCAACACGAATACTCAACCTGTAGCGGTGGTGGCGAACGCATCATTCCCAGAGAATGATGCAGAGACACACCCGTTATAGGGTCAAGCGAACAAGTGCATGTGGTGGATGCCTTGGCGATCACAGGCGATGAAGGACGCGGTAGCCTGCGAAAAGCGGTGGGGAGCTGGCAAACGAGCTTTGATCCACCGATATCCGAATGGGGAAACCCGGCCCGTATGGGTCATCCGTAGCTGAATACATAGGCTACGTGAAGCGAACGCGGTGAACTGAAACATCTAAGTAACCGCAGGAAAAGAAATCAACCGAGATTCCCAGAGTAGTGGCGAGCGAAATGGGACCAGCCTGTACTCTTTATTTGTAGTGTTAGCCGAACGCTCTGGAAAGTGCGGCCATAGCAGGTGATAGCCCTGTAGGCGAAAACATTATGAAAGAACTGGGTGTACGACAAGTAGGGCGGGACACGTGAAATCCTGTCTGAAGATGGGGGGACCATCCTCCAAGGCTAAATACTCGTGATCGACCGATAGTGAACCAGTACCGTGAGGGAAAGGCGAAAAGAACCCCGGGAGGGGAGTGAAACAGATCCTGAAACCGCATGCATACAAACAGTCGGAGCCTCGCAAGGGGTGACGGCGTACCTTTTGTATAATGGGTCAGCGACTTACATTCAGTGGCAAGCTTAACCGATTAGGGCAGGCGTAGCGAAAGCGAGTCCGAACAGGGCGTTCAGTCGCTGGGTGTAGACCCGAAACCAGGTGATCTATCCATGGCCAGGATGAAGGTGCGGTAACACGTACTGGAGGTCCGAACCCACTAACGTTGAAAAGTTAGGGGATGAGCTGTGGATAGGGGTGAAAGGCTAAACAAACCTGGAAATAGCTGGTTCTCTCCGAAAACTATTTAGGTAGTGCCTCGTGTATCACCTTCGGGGGTAGAGCACTGTCATGGTTGTGGGGTCCATTGCGGATTACTACGCCATAGCAAACTCCGAATACCGAAGAGTGCAATCACGGGAGACAGACATCGGGTGCTAACGTCCGGTGTCAAGAGGGAAACAACCCAGACCGCCAGCTAAGGTCCCCAAATATGGCTAAGTGGGAAACGAAGTGGGAAGGCTAAAACAGTCAGGAGGTTGGCTTAGAAGCAGCCATCCTTTAAAGAAAGCGTAATAGCTCACTGATCGAGTCGTCCTGCGCGGAAGATGTAACGGGGCTAAGCCATATACCGAAGCTGCGGATGCACAGTAATGTGCATGGTAGGAGAGCGTTCCGTAAGCCTGCGAAGGTGCACTGGAAAGTGTGCTGGAGGTATCGGAAGTGCGAATGCTGACATGAGTAGCGATAAAGGGGGTGAAAGGCCCCCTCGCCGTAAGCCCAAGGTTTCCTACGCAACGTTCATCGGCGTAGGGTGAGTCGGCCCCTAAGGCGAGGCAGAAATGCGTAGCTGATGGGAAGCAGGTTAATATTCCTGCACCATTGTTAAATGCGATGGGGGGACGGATCGCGGAAGGTTGTCCGGGTGTTGGAAGTCCCGGTCCTTGCATTGGAGAAGGCGCTCAGGCAAATCCGGGCGCGGAATTCAAGGGTGCGAGGCCAGTCGCTTAGGCGACGAAGCAATCGGAAGTGGTTCCAAGAAAAGCCTCTAAGCTTCAGTTTAACAGGACCGTACCGCAAACCGACACAGGTGGGCGAGATGAGTATTCTAAGGCGCTTGAGAGAACTCGGGAGAAGGAACTCGGCAAATTGGTACCGTAACTTCGGGATAAGGTACGCCCCTGTAGCCTGACTGGCCTGCGCCAGGAGGGTGAAGGGGTTGCAATAAACTGGTGGCTGCGACTGTTTAATAAAAACACAGCACTCTGCAAACACGAAAGTGGACGTATAGGGTGTGACGCCTGCCCGGTGCCGGAAGATTAAATGATGGGGTGCAAGCTCTTGATTGAAGTCCCGGTAAACGGCGGCCGTAACTATAACGGTCCTAAGGTAGCGAAATTCCTTGTCGGGTAAGTTCCGACCTGCACGAATGGCGTAACGATGGCCACACTGTCTCCTCCCGAGACTCAGCGAAGTTGAAGTGTTTGTGATGATGCAATCTCCCCGCGGCTAGACGGAAAGACCCCATGAACCTTTACTGTAGCTTTGCATTGGACTTTGAACCGATCTGTGTAGGATAGGTGGGAGGCTATGAAGCGTGGACGCCAGTCTGCGTGGAGCCGTCCTTGAAATACCACCCTGGTTTGTTTGAGGTTCTAACCTTGGCCCGTGATCCGGGTCGGGGACAGTGCATGGTAGGCAGTTTGACTGGGGCGGTCTCCTCCCAAAGTGTAACGGAGGAGTACGAAGGTACGCTAGGTACGGTCGGAAATCGTGCTGATAGTGCAATGGCATAAGCGTGCTTAACTGCGAGACCGACAAGTCGAGCAGGTGCGAAAGCAGGTCATAGTGATCCGGTGGTTCTGTATGGAAGGGCCATCGCTCAACGGATAAAAGGTACTCTGGGGATAACAGGCTGATACCGCCCAAGAGTTCATATCGACGGCGGTGTTTGGCACCTCGATGTCGGCTCATCTCATCCTGGGGCTGTAGCCGGTCCCAAGGGTATGGCTGTTCGCCATTTAAAGAGGTACGTGAGCTGGGTTTAAAACGTCGTGAGACAGTTTGGTCCCTATCTGCCGTGGGCGCTGGATATTTGAAGGGGGCTGCTCCTAGTACGAGAGGACCGGAGTGGACGAACCTCTGGTGTACCGGTTGTCACGCCAGTGGCATCGCCGGGTAGCTATGTTCGGAAGAGATAACCGCTGAAAGCATCTAAGCGGGAAACTCGCCTTAAGATGAGATATCCCCGGGGCTTCGAGCCCCTTGAAGGGTCGTTCAAGACCAGGACGTTGATAGGTCAGGTGTGGAAGCGCAGTAATGCGTTAAGCTAACTGATACTAATTGCCCGTAAGGCTTGATCCTATAACAGGTGTGTGTCGGCAGCCGTTAGTGCTTCAGCACTTATGGATGCCCCACCCTGCGCCACGCGCAGGGTCTTATGCAGACCACACACGGTTGAGAGATCGATGTTGTGCCTCGAACAACACAACTCCCTCTGGTGAGCATCACCAGAAACTACTTCTTCCAGATTGGCTGTATTGCCCAAAGGCAGTACGGCAACAAGTCATGCCTGATGACCATAGCGAGTCGGTCCCACCCCTTCCCATCCCGAACAGGACCGTGAAACGACTCCACGCCGATGATAGTGCGGATTCCCGTGTGAAAGTAGGTAATCGTCAGGCTCCCCAGCAGCAGAAACCCCACCCCGAAACGGTGGGGTTTCTGCGTTTACGCGACAGAAACAGTGCGGTAAACACATAGTGCGGCAGAAACAGCCCGGCAGAAACACGGCGCGGCAAACAGCGGGACAAACACAGCCCGCAGGAAGCGCACGCAGCACGGGGCGCTGCCCCCCGGCCATGCCATCACGACTGCGATCGCACGCTCACACCGGCACTTCGTCCGGATGACCCGAGATGGCACATCGCCCCGCGTGTCCCTGCCCGATACGCGCCCGCTCTCCCACCGCCACTCCTTCCCGATCCGCAGCGCGTTCGTGTAACCCGTCAGCGCTTGCCCATATCCGCAGTGTCCATGTGCGGACTCTCTGCTTTTCTCATCCCTCCCACGGTACGCAAGCGCTCGAGTCTTGTTTAGCGGTAGCGTCAAAGGACAGCTCTCCGGCAGGCGAAACCCTGCAACAAAACGGCTTCACCATCTTTTTTACTTCCTTCCTGCGCGCGTTTCGTCGCATCAGCTTGTCTTAACATCCCTCTTGAAATACTGTATAAATATACAGTGAAAACTCGTCGCCCATGTGTGCTCGATGCCGGGCAGGGCGGAGCATTCCCTATTGAACGAGCGTGTCTATGGCAGCAGCGATTCGTCTGGCGACGACGGCGTTGTCGTCGCAATTGCGGCGACAGATGTGGCAGGGCAATGAACTTGCCGAGGCGGACTCGCGGGTGATTTCCAGCGGCTATGCCGCGCTGGATCAACTGCTTCCCGGACAAGGTTGGTCGGCCGGCGGCCTGACGGAGCTATTGATCGAACACGGAGGAGTCGGCGAACTGCGCCTGCTGGCCCGTGCGCTCCGGCATCTTACGGCCCAAGCCAAACGACACGTCATGCTCGTGGCGCCTCCTTACCAGCCCTGCGCTTCGGCATTGAGGGCTTGGGGTATCGATGTCGAGCGCGTCTTATGGGTGCGCTCGAGTGAAGACCAGTCCCTGTGGGCCGCCGCTCAGGCACTGAAGCAGGATGGCATTGGCGCAGTGCTGGTATGGCTGCCGAATGCGCGCGCCGATAAGGTTCGGCGTCTGCAGGTGGCGGCTCAGGAGTCGGCATCTCTGGCATTTTTGATCCGACCAGTCGAGGCAGCCGCGCAATCTTCGCCAGCGCCATTGCGAATGATCTGCGAGCCGCTTTTGCCGGCCAATGCGCAGACGATCAACCGTCGTCAATGGCTGCAGGAGATTGGTATCTCGATCGACATCTTCAAGCGCCGTGGCCCGCCGCTAGCGGAACCTCTGCATCTCATTTTGCCGTTACAAAGCGTCTTGTTGCCGGGAAGCGGTGTCGGCAGCAATCAAGGACGAGAGATCAAACATGTTGTGGATCGCAGTCACATTGCCACTCTTGTCGCTGGAAGCGGTGAAGCCTCTCGAGCCGCTCCCGGATGGTTCGCCCGCGAAGCCGAATCGGTGTGAGTCAGGCGAAATAAGCCAACCTCCCGGTGCCAACAGCGACACTGAGGTGCGCTGCTATGCGCTGGCAGATCACGCGCACATTCTGATGCCGGATTTCTACGCATTGCGTGCCGGGGTGCATGCAGGTCAGTCGCGCTCGTACGCATTGGCTCTGGCGCCCGGTCTTAAGATGCTTGCCGCAGACACAGGCCGCGAAACGCAGGCGTTCGAAGCGATGGCGCTCGCTTTGTTGACGTACACGCCGAAGGTGTCGCTAGGGCACGCGCATACCTTGTTGCTGGAAGTGGGCTCCGGCTTGCGGTTGTTCGGCGGCTTGCGCGCGTTGTTGTCGCGGGTGTCCAGGACGGTGGCTGAATTCGGTTATACGGCGCGCATAGCATGTGCACCGACACCTTGGGGCGCGTGGTTGTTGGCTCAGGCGCACGCCGATCGGCAGGGGCATCGTTGGCATGTAGTAAAGGAAACGTCGCTTGCGCGGGTCCTTGACCGCTTATCCGTGTTGTTGTTGCCGGTTTCGCAGGCGCATCGCGATGCGTTGACGCATGTCGGTTGCGCAACGCTGGCCGACTTGAGGCAATTTCCAAGGTCGGGCGTCGTGAGACGTTTCGGCAGCGACATTCTGGATCTGCTGGCGCAGGCGTACGGTGCGCGTCCGGATCCGCGCGAATCGTTCCGCGCGCCAGCATCGTTTCACGCGCAGCTGGAGTTGCCGTCGCGGGTCGATAACGCCGATGCGCTACTGTTCGCCGCGCGTCGGCTGATTGTGCAGCTGGCGGGCTGGTTGAGCGCACATCATGCGGCGCTTAGTGGTTATACGTTGTTGCTCGAACATGAATTGGCAGCCCGTCATGCGCCGAAGACGTCGAGTCTGAAGGTCGCATGGGCCATACCGTCGCGCGATGCCGAGCATCTGATCTGGCTGTTGCGCGAGAAGTTGAACCAGACGGTTTTGGTGGCGCCGGTGATCGAGTTGAAACTCGTGGCGGATCAGATCGGCGAGTATGCAGGGTGCTCGGATACCTTGTTTCCAATGCCCGGGTCAGACGGTGATTCGATCGCACGTCTGCTCGAACGCCTGAGCGCGCGCTTGGGGGCGGAGAATGTGCTGCAGATGTCGGTGCAGAACGATCATCGGCCTGAGCGGGCAATGCGCGTCGAGGCCTATCAGGCACAAGCGTTTTCGCGCAAGAAGCGCTCGTCTGCGAAAGCCAAGGCAAAAATCAAAGCTGACAAAACCTGGCTGACCGATGAGTTGCGGCATGCTGCACTGGAACGCGTGCACGCAGACGACGATGCGGCGACACAGGCAGAACAGGCAGAACGCACAGCACACCCAGAGCGCTTATCCCGACGGCCTGAAAAAGAGAGTGGCGCTAAAAGCAACTGCCTATTCATAACACAACCGGCCCAAGCCTCACTCGATCTGCCCGAGAGTGCGTTGCCATCGCAGCCTCGCCCGGTCTGGATGCTTGACAAACCGCTACGCCTGATGGTGCGTGACCAGCGGCCGATCTATCGTCGGCCGCTGAAAATGCTCACGCGTACCGAACGGATTGAAGCAGGGTGGTGGGACGGTAACCTCGTCGAACGGGATTACTACGTTGCGGCAGACGATCGTGGCCAAATGTTCTGGGTGTACCGAGAACGTCTTGGCGGCGAATGGTATTTGCAGGGTTTGTTCGGCTGAGCATCATGGCAAATTCCCGGTCCCCATTCTTGTTGGAGCAGGCGCTTGCGGCTCAATTGCCGCCGTATGCGGAACTGCATTGTCTGACTAATTTCTCGTTTTTGCGCGGTGCGTCGCACCCGCATGAACTGGTCGAGCAGGCGATGTCGCGCGGCTATAGCGCACTCGCGATCACCGATGAATGCTCGCTCGCGGGCGTCGTACGCGCGCACACGGCGGTGAGGGAAATCAGACAGGAGCGGGACCGCCAACAGAAGGAGCGCGAGGACAAGGCAAATGCCGCGCAGGCAGGGGCGTCTTTAGAAGAAGCAGCGGAACCGTCGGTTACAAAGCCAGCGGAGCCCCAGCAAGAATCCGCAGAACCACAGACCCCAAAACCACAGATCGCAGAACCAGAAACCGCAGAACCAGAAACCGCAGAACCAGAAACCGCAGAACCAGAAACCGCAGAACCAGAAACCGCAGAACCAGAAACCGCAGAACCAGAAACCGCAGAACCAGAAACCGCAGAACCAGAAACCGCAGAACCAGAAACCGCAGAACCAGAAACCGCAGAACCAGAAACCGCAGAACCAGAAACCGCAGAACCAGAAACCGCAGAACCAGAAACCACCGAACCAGAAACCACCGAACCACAAACCACCGAACCACAAACCACCGAACCACAAACCACCGAACCACAAACCACCGAACCACAAACCCCAAAACCAGCAACCACTGAGCAAGAGGCGCTAAAACCAATCCCTCACCTCATCATCGGCAGCGAACTCAATTTGACGGACGATGCCGGCGAACCGTTCTGCACACTGGTTGCGCTCGCAACCAACCGCAATGGCTACGGCAATCTTTCCGAACTGATCACGTTGGCCCGTTCGCGTGCGGACAAAGGCAGCTATCGCCTCAATCCGTCCGACTTCACCGACTCGCTACCGCATCTCGGGCATCTCAAAGCATTGCCCGATTGCGTCCTGATTCTCGTGCCGCAGCGCACGGCGACGCTCTCGCACACATTGCGTTGTGCACATTGGCTGGCATCGTTCGCTCCACAACGTTCATGGATCGCACTCGAACTCTGGCAAACCGGCAGTGACGATCTGCAGATCGACGCATTGCGAATGATTGCAAAAGCGAGTGGTTTGCCCTTGGTAGCAGCTGGTGGCGTCCTGATGCATGCGCGATCGCGCAAGCCGTTGCAGGACACCCTGACCGCGATCGGCCTCGTCACACCGCTATCGGCGTGTGGTCACGCGCTCGAGGCCAATGCCGAGCGGCATATGCGCACTCGCGTGCGGCTCGGCAAACTGTATCCGCGCGACACGCTTGAAGAAACGCTGCGTATCGCCGCCCTGTGTCGCTTCTCGCTCGACGAACTCAAGTACGAGTATCCGGAAGAATTGGTGCCCGCGGGTGAGTCGCCATCGAGCTATCTACGCAAACTGGTCATGGCCGGCGCGACGGAGCGCTGGCCGAAAGGGATGGATCTCAAGCGGATCGATCAGATCGAGAGAGAACTGAGGCTGGTCGCCGAACTGAAATACGAGAAGTATTTCCTGACGGTGCACGATATCGTGAGCTTCGCGCGCTCCAGAAACATACTGTGTCAGGGGCGAGGCTCGGCGGCGAATTCGATCATTTGCTATTGCCTGCATGTGACGGAAATCGATCCGGTACACATGAACATGCTGATCGAACGGTTCATCTCGCGCGCGCGTAGTGAACCCCCTGATATCGACGTCGATTTCGAGCATCAGCGCCGGGAAGAGGTGATCCAATATATCTACGGTAAGTACGGCCGTCATCGCGCGGCGTTGACTGCGTCGCTGATTACGTATCACGCGCGCAGTGCGCTGAAAGACGTCGGCAAGGCATTGGGACTCGAAGCGTCGCTGATCGAGCGGATCAGCAAATCGCAGCAATGGTGGGACGGCACGGATGCAGTCGCCAAATATCTGGCTGAAGCAGGCTTCGATGCCAACTCGCACATCACGCAGAATCTGATTCGCCTCACCAAGGAATTGCGCAACTTCCCGCGCCATCTGTCGCAACACGTCGGTGGCTTTGTGATCGCGAAAGACAAGCTGTCGCGGCTCGTGCCGATCGAGAACGCGACGATGAAAGACCGTAGCGTGATCGAATGGGACAAGGACGATATCGATGCGCTCCGGCTGTTGAAAGTCGACGTGCTGGCGCTCGGCATGTTGTCTGCTATCCGGCGCGCGCTGGAGTTCGTCGCATTGCGGCGCGGCTTTCCGAAATTCAGGGTGCAGGATATTCCGCGCGAGGATCGAGCCGTCTACGAAATGTGCGGTCATGCCGATACGATCGGTGTATTCCAGATCGAATCGCGTGCGCAGCAAAGCATGTTGCCGCGACTGAAGCCGAACAAGTACTACGATCTCGTGATCGAAGTCGCGATCGTGCGGCCTGGGCCGATCCAGGGCGGCATGGTGCATCCGTATTTGCGTCGTAAGCAGGGCCTCGAGGCAGAGGACTACGCTAAAGATGAGTTGCGGCCGGTGCTTGAACGCACGCTCGGCGTGCCGATTTTCCAGGAGCAGGTGATGCACCTCGCGATGGTTGCGGCCAAATACACCGGTGAGCAGGCCGACCAGTTACGTCGCGCAATGGCCGCATGGCGGCGTAGCGGCAATCTGGCGAAGTATCAGCAGGATCTGACCGATCGCATGTTAGCGCGTGGCTATGAAAAGGAGTTTATCGAGCGTATCTGCAAACAGATCGAGGGCTTCGGCGAATATGGCTTTCCTGAAAGCCACGCGGCGAGCTTTGCCTTGCTCGTTTATCTCAGCGCGTGGTTGAAACGTTATGAGCCGGCCGCTTTTCTGGCGGGTCTGCTGAACAGTCAGCCATTGGGGTTTTATTCGCCGTCGCAACTCGTGCAGGATGCCCGGCGCCATGGCGTCCAGGTATTGCCGCCCGACGTGACCTTGAGCGATTGGGATTCGACCTTCGAAAGACGCGGTCGTGAAGGGCAGCGGATTTCATCGAGCGAGACCTGTTTGCATCGTCAGCAGGGCGTATTGTCCGCGCAGCAATTACGCGATCTGTCGCTGCGGCGCTTCACGGTGGCCCGGACGATCCGGCGTGCGGCAAAACAGCTGACCGCACGCGTATTCCAATCGTCGAAAACCTATGGTGCGCGCGGTCCGGCAGTGCGTATCGGCATGCATCTGATCAAAGGTCTTTCGCAGGTGGCGGCCGAACGCATCATGGCGGCTCGCAGCGACGCGCAGTTTACCGATGTCGACGATCTGGCGCGTCGCGCGGCATTGACTCGGCGCGATCTCGAAGCGCTTGCCGCGGCGAACGCGCTGGTCAGCATCGCAGGCCATCGGCGCGAGGCGTGGTGGGCGGTGACCGCGCAGCACACGGTGCCCAAACTGCTGCGCGATGCGCCGATCGCCGAAGCACCGCTGGCATTACCGCAGGCAGCCGAGAGCCGTGAGATCGTCGACGATTACGCGAGCATTGGCCTCACGCTCAATCGTCATCCGCTCGCGCTATTGCGCGAGCGTCTTGCCAGGCAACGTTTTCGCACAGCGGCCGAACTCGCTGCGTGTCAGCACGGCACGCTGGCGCGCGCTTGCGGCATCGTCACCGTGCGGCAGCGGCCGGGCACGGCAAACGGCACCGTGTTCGTTTCCATCGAAGACGAAACCGGTTCGATCAATGTGATCGTCTGGCCAGCGCTGGTGGAAAAGCAGCGCAAGGTGCTGCTGGGGTCATCGTTGCTGGCGGTGTATGGCGTCTTGCAGCGTGACGATGGTGTCTCTACCGGCAGTGACAGCGCCGGCAATGTGGTGAACGCAAACAAAACCGGCAAGGCGAAACGGAAACAGAAGGGCGAGGTGATCCATCTCGTCGCGCATCGTCTCGAGGATCACAGCGACTGGCTCGGCGAACTGGCCACGGCGAGCCGTGATTTTCATTGATGCCGATCTGCTGAGGTTGAGTTCGTTGCCGCGAAACTACGCCGCCGTTTCGCCCCGCCACGGGAACCCGGCCAGCACTTGCCGGATCGCAACGTCGAACGGCGTGCGGCGGCCGATGCCGAGCGTCTCGAGCCGGTCCGAAGCCAGGTGACAGTTATGCGGACGCGGCGTTGCGTCGGTGGGCGTGTGCTGTGGCGTCAGTCGGGCATCGAGTTGCAGTGCAACGGCCAGCCGCACCGCGATTTCATACTTGTTCATCGGCTCATCGCCCGACCATTGCACGACGCCGCGAATCGCATCGCCACGCGCATGCCGTTCGAGCATTTGCCGGATCACGAACGCGACGTCCGGTGTAAAGGTCGGATAGCGAATCGCCCATGCATCCATGACGGCAGCCTTGCCCTCGCGTGAAGCAGACGCGGCAATCGCCGGCACGAGACTCGTCACCGCCGATTCTGCCCAATCGACGATCGGTCCATACAGCAGCGGCAAACGCAGCACGCAGCCGAGATCGGTGGATTCCGTCAGCGCCCGCTCGCCTTCGAGTTTGCTGCGCCCATAGGCATTGAGCGGCGCGGGCGCGGAATCGTGCCGATAGGGCGGGTGAGTGCCGTCGAACACGTAATCGGTTGAGATCGAGAGCGTCCATGCGCCGCGCCGCTTTGCCGCCGCGGCCAGGGTGCGCACCGCATCGACGTTCAACGCCTGGGCGAGCGCCGGATCGTGCTCGCACACATCTGGCCGACGTTCCGCGGCGGCAATCACGAGCGCGTCCGGCGCTTCGCGCTCGACAAATTGCTCGACCGCCCGCGCATCGCGAATATCCAGCGCGACCGTGTTCGGCCCCGGCCGGCTGAACGCCGTGGCGACGACTTGCCAACCGGCCTGCTGTGCCAGTTCGTTGACGAGGGCTCGGCCGAGCAGCCCGGAAGCCCCAATGACGGCAACCTTGAACATGACGGTCGCTCGCTTAGCGGGCCGGGCCGCTGGTCATACTGGTCACGGTGTAACCGGCCTCGTCGATTGCGGCTTTGAGCGTGTCAGCCGGTTGCGCCGATTCGACCGCCACGCGGCCGGATGCCAGATCGACCTGGACGTGAGCTGCGCCATCGTGTTCGTGGATCGCGTTCGTGACTGCAGCCACACAATGCTGGCAGCTCATGCCTTCTACCTGGAATTCGATCGTCATCGGGATTGCCTCGAAAAAATGAATGTCGCGATGATTGAATTATGCCTGCCGACGCGCAATTAAGTCGCTGACCTTCCCACAATGGGAAGGTGTACGATCGACGCACACATTGGGGAAACAGTCATGAATATCGGTGAAGCGGCCCGCGCCTCGGGCGTCACGGCGAAGATGATTCGCTACTACGAAAGCGTGGGTCTGCTGGCGGCGAAGGCGCGCACGAGCGCCGGCTATCGTGTATACGGGCCGCAAGAGGTCCATTCGCTGCGTTTCATCCGGCAGGCGCGCCGTCTCGGGTTTCTGGTGGACGACATTCGCCGCCTGCTGGCGCTGTGGCACGACCGGTCGCGCGCCAGCGCCGAAGTGAAGGCGATTGCGCTGGAGCACGTCGCGGAGCTCGATCGCCGCATTGCCGAGCTGACCGACATGCGCGACACATTGGCGCACCTGGCTGACCATTGCCACGGCGACGAGCGCCCGGATTGCCCGATTATCGAGCGGCTCGCCGATCCCGATCTGGTGTCGGGGAAGAGTTGTCATCCGATTTGAAGGCACGGAATGGAACCTGCTCGGGGATTTGTCGCAACTGGGTACAAAATGCACATAAATGGTGCAAATTAAAATGGGGTAATATCGTGAGTCGCAAAAAAACCATCTTGAATTTAGTTAAATCAATGACTTATGTGCACCAAGGGCGTGCACCATTCCAAAACGGAATGCACGTCATGCGGGCATTTCACTAGCAAGGTTGCACCATAGGGATATAATCCGGGTTAACCCTTTTGCGGGAAATCCCTGATGCAGAACTCACCGGGGATTCAATCTGATCCTTGGAGAACATCATGTTTGCATACGTACTTGAAAAGCTGAGCACCTGGTTTGAAACTGCAGAACGCAGCCGTCGTGAAGACTATCTGGCGTCGTCGTCGGATATCGTTCAGCTCGAACAGCGCATCCGCTCGCTCGAAACCAACGGCTACTCGCTGTAAGTTTCAACTGCATCAGGTTTGACCCGGCAGCGCTCGTGCGTCGCCATTGCAGTAAGGTGTTGAGCCCCGTATAGACGGGGCTTTGTCACATCTGGACCATGAGAATTTCACGGCAAGTAGCGCGTCAAGGCGACTCATGAGCAATAACGACTAGCCTGACGATTGCCGTCGCGGTAAGGTAAAGCGCTTTCTGTGCAATCCGGCATTCCCAACCTCAACCGGTCCGCCCATGCTTCCTGCCCGCTCGCTCAAATCTGTCCTGGCCATCGCCGTCGCAGCCACGCTGACAACGGTTTTTGCCGTATCGACGACGTTCGCTGCGTCGAGCAGTAGCGCCCGCAAGCCCGTGATACTCGACTCGCAGAGCGGCATCAGCGACGGCCAGAGCGGTACCGTGCTGCAGACTGCGCCGCTCTCGCGGCAGCCGATCGTAGGGGCGCAGCCTATCGCAACGCCAACGGAGTTGGCGCCGAATTCATCGGTACCGTACGTTGTGGCGCCCTATATCCCGGTGCCTGTCGGCGGTGGGACGCAGTCATCACAACCGCAGTCGCAGCCTCGCTCCGTGCCCCGTGCACAATAAGCCGCAATAAGCCGCACTAAGCGTCCCCGGCGCGATATCTCCCCTTTTTCAACCATCGACGCCTCGAGTGGCGGACCCTCTGTCGTTCAGCATCTGTGCACGCGTGCTTTCGGTTAATGCGCGAGGCGCGACATACGCCATTCGGGTTTCGATGCATGGCGTGCGCGGCATCGTCCGACGACAATCGTTGCGCGCGCCCTCGCCAACGATGCAGACCATGCGTCGTGCGCAGCGCCATCGCATCGAATGAAAACAGAACAAGGAGACACCACATGCCCACTCACTGGATGCGGCGTGCCGCCAGCACCTGCGTCACGCTGGTCGCGCTGATCGTACCGGCGACGCTACCCGGCACCGCGCTCGCCAAAGACACCCCGGAAAAGCCCACGTTGACGATGGCCGTTGGCGGCTTGCCGGGCCTCTACTATTTGCCGGTACTCGCCGCGCAGCAGCTGGGCTACTTCAAGGACGAAGGGCTCGATGTCACGCTCGAAGATTTTGCGGGCGGGTCGAAGGCGTTGGAAGCGGTCGTGGGAGGCAGTGCCGACGTGGGAGCCGGCGCGTTCGAACACACGCTGTTCATGCAGGCAAAGGGACAACACTACCGGGCATTCGTGCTGATGGGCCGCGCGCCGCAGATCGTCGTCGCGGTGCTGAAGTCGAAGGCCGATCAGATCAAGACATTGTCGGACTTCAAGGGAGCAAAAGTCGGCGTGAGCGCGCCGGGTTCGTCAACGGATCTGGTGCTCACCGTGGCTTTGCGCAAGGCCGGCGTACAGCGCAGTGAGATTTCGGCGATCGGCGTGGGCAGCGGCGCCACGGTGCTTGCCGCGGTGAGCAACGGTCAGATCGACGCGCTGTCGAATGTCGATCCGATGATGACCAAGCTGACGCGTAGCGGCGCGATCAAAGTGCTGGTCGATACGCGTACCGTCAAGGGCACGCAGGAGGTGTTCGGCGGGACGATGCCGGCAGCGACGCTTTACGCATCCGAGACTTTCATCCAGAAGTATCCGAAGACGACACAGGCGCTTGCCAATGCGATCGTGCGCGCGGACCACTGGTTGCAGACCGCCAGCGATGCCGACCTGCTGAAGATGGTGCCGCCGGCCTATTTGCTCAACGATCCGGCGCTCTATGTAGAGGCGTTCCACAACGTGCGCGACGCGTATTCACCGGATGGCTTGATGCCCGCGGATGGTCCGGCGACTTCACTGCGCGCCTTGTCGTCGTTCGATAACCGTCTCGATCCGAAAAAGATCGATCTGAGCACAACCTATACTAACGATTTCGCACGCAAGGCAGCGGCGCAACTCAAGTAAGCGGTTGGGCGGTGGGTGATGCGAGCGGTCGCGCACGTGTCGTACCGCAGAGTAATGCGCGCATGTGCGGCCCGGGACGCTGCCCAACCGCCACGATACGTGCGTGCTCAAATCAGCGATGCCGGCCGTGTGCCGCGACGGGTGCTTGACCAAACCGCGGCCGGTGCCTGAGCGCCACGATACGTGCGCGCGAAGCCGGCAACCAGACTCAATCGCCGCGATATTCGACCTTGAACTGCGCGGCCTTGTCCTCGCCGAGTGTCTGGACCAGCCAGGGCATCTCGTCTTTCAGCGTTTTTGCCAGCGTATAGGGCGGATTCAGGATGAACATGCCGCTGCCGAACAACCCGAAGCCGTCGGTCGGCGGATTGCTGACTGTCAGGCTCACATGCAGCCAGTTGCGCTCCTGCAACTTTTTCAGCTGATCGGGGAAGCGCTGCGATTCAAGGCGTTTTACCTGCGGATACCAGACCGCGTACGTGCCGGTTGGAAAGCGCTTCAGGCTTTCTTCGACGCAGCGCAACGTCCGCGTGTAGTCGCGCTTGTCTTCGTACGACGGATCGAGCAGCACCAGCGCGCGGCGCGGCGCTGGCGGCAGCAACGCGAGGATGCCGTCGAAGCCGTCGCCCGCATAAAGCATCGCGCGGCGGCCTGCGTCGCGGAAGTTATGGCGCAGCACGTCGATTTCAGTGGTGTGCAGTTCGAACAGGCGCATGCGGTCCTGTTCCCGCATCTGCCGCCACGCGATATACGGCGAGCCTGGGTAGAAGCGCAACTGACCATCCGGGTTCAGCGCGCTCACTTCGTCGACGTAGTCGGCGAAGATCGACGGCAGGTCGTTACGCTCCCAGAGTTTGGCGATGCCGGTCTGGAACTCGCCGGTTTTCGTCGCGTAGCCTTCCTTCAGCGAATAGACGCCGGCGCCCGCGTGCGTGTCGATATACCAGTAGGCCTTGTCCTTCAGGCTGAGGTAGCGCAGTAACTGCAACACGACGGCGTGTTTCAGAACGTCGGCGTGATTGCCTGCATGAAAGGCGTGGCGGTAGCTGAGCATGATGAGGAGACGCTGAAAGAGGGCGTGCCGGTCCAGGGCGGATTCGGCGATGCGAGTGCAAAGCGGCAGCACAACTGAAGTGCAGCGCGGTCGCGTATTGTACGCGACGCCGCGTTGCACTCCGTAGTGCGTTGCGCGTGACACGGCCCCGATGGTGCACGGGCCATGCTCCGCGGTCTGGTCCGAGCCGGTCCGGCCGGGTCTGGCGCCACCGCTCAGTCGCTGGCGTCGCCGACGATCTCCTCGATCTGCTGCTTGATCTCCGGCGTCATTCGCTCGGCCACCTCGGCGGATTTCATGTTCTCACCGATCTGCTCGACGCGCGACGCGCCGGTGATCACGGTGCTTACATTCGGATTCTTCAGAATCCACGCGATCGCCAACTGGCCGACCGTGCAACCCAGCTCGTCGGCTACTTCCCCCAGCTTGCCGACCACATTGTTCTTGCCGACATCGGTGAGCTGCTTGCGCAGCCAGTCGTAGCCTTGCAACTGCGCGCGGCTATCGGCAGGTACGCCGTCGCGGTACTTGCCCGTGAGCAGGCCGGACGCGAGCGGGCTCCAGGTGGTCAGCCCAAGGCCAATGTCTTCGTAAAGCCGCTTGTATTCCTGCTCGACGCGCTTACGGTGGAACAGGTTGTACTGCGGCTGCTCCATGACGGGTTTGTGCAGATGATGCCGTTCAGCGATCTCGTATGCCGCGCGGATTTCGTCGGCGCTCCATTCCGAGGTGCCCCAGTACAGCGCCTTGCCGCGCGTGATCATGTCGCTCATGGCCCAGACGGTTTCCTCGACCGGCGTGTTCGGGTCAGGACGATGACAGAACACCAGATCGACATAATCGAGCTGCAGGCGCTTGAGCGACGTGTCGATCGCGCTCAGCAAGTATTTGCGGTTCAGCGTGTGATACTGGTTCGGCGCTTCGTTGAGTCCCCAGAAGAATTTCGTCGATACCACGTAGCTCACGCGCGGCCATGCCAGTTCCTTGAGCGCCTGGCCCATGATTTCTTCGGATTGGCCGGCGGCATACACCTCGGCGTTGTCGAAGAAGTTGACTCCCGCATCGCGCGCGGCCGCAAGCGACTCGCGCGCCGCACGATGATCCACCTGATTGCCGTAGGTGACCCATGAGCCGATGGACAGTTCGCTGACTTGCAGGCCGGAACGGCCCAGACGTCGATAATTCATGCATTCCTCCTTGGTGGTGATGCCGCCGGAATCCCGCTGAAACGTCTAGTTTAAAGAGATAAAGCTCGATGTGCGGTTTACGGATGGAGTTCACAAGGTTCATGCACAATAGCAGCGTTGGCCGCAGTGCAGCATTCAGCCAGACGGCCTATGCCGTTTGGCTGACTTCACGCTGCCCGTAGCCCGTGGTCTCATTGTTCATCAACTGCATGGAGGTTCTGGATGTCGTCACTGAACACGAATCTGAATGGCAAGGTTGCGGTAGTTACCGGCGCCGCGAGCGGCATCGGCAAGCAGATTGCGCTCACGCTCTCCGCAGCGGGCGCGGCGGTCGCGATTGCCGACCTGAACCAGGACGGCGCGAACGCCGTCGCTGAGGAAATCAAACAGGGCGGCGGCAAGGCAATCGGTGTGGCAATGGACGTCACGAACGAAGACGCCGTCAACCAGGGCATCGACAAAGTCGCGGCTGAGTTCGGCTCGATCGACATTCTGATTTCAAACGCCGGCATCCAGATCGTCAATCCGATTGAAAACTACTCGTTTTCCGACTGGAAGAAGATGCAGGCGATCCACGTGGACGGCGCTTTCCTCACCACCAAGGCCGCGCTCAAGCACATGTACAAAGACGATCGCGGCGGCATCGTGATCTACATGGGCTCGGTCCATTCGCACGAAGCGTCGCCGCTGAAGTCCGCCTATGTGACGGCCAAACATGCGCTGCTGGGGCTCTCGCGCGTGCTGGCCAAGGAAGGCGCGAAACACAATGTACGCTCGCACGTGGTGTGTCCGGGTTTCGTGCGCACGCCGCTGGTCGACAAGCAGATTCCCGAGCAGGCCAAGGAGCTCGGCATCAGCGAAGAAGACGTGATCAAGCGCGTGATGCTGGGCGGCACGGTCGACGGCATCTTCACCACCGTGGAAGACGTCGCGCAGACGGTGTTGTTCCTGTCCACTTTCCCGAGCGCGGCGCTGACCGGCCAGTCCTTTATTGTGAGCCACGGCTGGTACATGCAATAAGGAGGCGCCCATGGCGCAACGCAATCTCAAGCGGGCGCGCATCGGCGCGCCCGGCGGCGGGGAAGGCGAGGGCGCAGGTCCGGCGCCCGCCGTGCATCCCGGCCGGCAGCTCGATTTGCCCAAGTACGAAACCGTCGCGTTGATGCTGCAGGGCGGCGGTGCGTTGGGCGCCTATCAGGCCGGCGTCTTTCAGGGGCTTTACGAAGCCGGTATCGAGCCGAACTGGCTCGCCGGCATTTCGATCGGCGCGCTCAATACGGCCATCATTGCGGGCAATCCGCCGGAGAAACGCGTCGAGCGGCTGATGCAATTCTGGGAGACGATCTGCCAACCGGCGTTCGGGCCGCCATTGCCGGCCTTTATCGAGCACGCGCTGTTCAATTCCAGTGAAGCCGTTCGCAAGGCTTTCACGGCGACCCAGGCGATGGGCGCGATCGTGGAAGGGCAAAAGGGCTTTTTCGTGCCGCGTTTCCCGCCGCCGTTGCCAACGGTCTCCGGGCCGCCGCAACTGGCGAGCTACTATGACACCACGCCGCTTAAGGCCACGCTGGAAGCGCTTTGTGATTTCGATCGGATCAATTCCGGTGAGACGCGTGTGTCGGTGGGTGCGGTGAATTGCGGTACGGGTAATTTCGCCTACTTCGACAACACGCATACGAAACTGAGGCCTGAGCATTTCATGGCGTCAGGTGCGTTGCCACCGGGTTTCGCGGCAGTCGAAATCGACGGCCAGTACTACTGGGACGGCGGCCTGATGTCGAACACGCCGCTCTATGAGGTGATTCAGACCACGCCGCGTCGCGATACGCTCGCGTTTCAGGTTGATCTGTGGAGCGCGATCGGGCCGGTGCCGGACAATATCACCGACGTTCAAGGGCGCATGAAAGACATCCAGTACTCGAGCCGCACGCGCCTCGTGACCGATATGCTGCAACGTTCGCAGCGGTTCCGGCATGTGCTGCGCGAGGTGCTCGACCGCGTGCCGTCTGACCAGCGCGACGATCCGTGGTGCAAGCTGGCGGATGAACTATCGTGTTCGAAGCGCTACAACGTGTTCCACCTTATCTATCGGCAGAAGGAATACGAAGGGCACTTCAAGGACTTCCAGTTCGGCCTTTCCACTATGCGTGAACACTGGAGAAGTGGTCTGGAAGATATCCGTCAATCGCTTGCGCAACCGGACTGGCTCGACATGCCGGATAACGACGCAGGTTTTGTCACGCACGATATCCATCGGGATTCGCGCTGAAACTGCCGTAGGGTGAGTGCAGCAGGTTACGTCAGCAATTGACGGTGGCGGGTCGCGAGCAGTGAGTCGCGACAGCAGACCGTATCAGACCGTATCGGTAGGCGACAATCACACTAGGCCACTGTCGGCCAATAAAAAACGGCGCCTGAAAGGGCGCCGTTTCTACAAGCGGTTCAAACAAGTAATTCAAGCAGCCTCAGCAAAACAAAGCGCGTGCAATGAACGCGCGCTCGCGCTTCCGAAATGCCTTATTTCAACACGTGAGCGATCGCGTTAGCCACCACGTCGAGGTTGCGCGTATTCAGCGCGGCCACGCAGATGCGGCCCGTACCCACGGCATAGATGCCGAACTCTTCACGCAGACGGTCCACTTGCGGCGACGTCAGCCCCGAGTACGAGAACATGCCGCGTTGTGCGTTCACGAAGCTGAAGTCGCGATCCACGCCGCTTGCCTTCAGACGTTCGACCAGACCGTTGCGCATGGCACGGATACGGTCGCGCATTTCAGCGAGTTCCGTTTCCCACGTGGCGCGCAATTCGGGTGAAGCGAGCACCGCTGCGACCACCGAGCCACCGTGCGTCGGCGGGTTCGAGTAGTTCGTGCGGATCACGCGCTTCAGTTGCGACAGCACGCGCGCCGACTCTTCCTTGCTTGCCGTGATGATCGACAGTGCGCCGATACGTTCGCCGTACAGCGAGAACGACTTCGAGAACGACGACGACACGAACACGTTCAGTTCCGATGCCGCGAACAGACGGACTGCTGCAGCGTCGGATTCGATGTTGTCGCCGAAACCCTGATAAGCGATGTCGAGGAACGGCACCAGATCGCGTGCCTTGACGACTTCGACGATCTGCTTCCATTGGTCGACAGTCAGGTCGACACCGGTCGGGTTGTGGCAGCATGCGTGCAGCACGACAACCGTGCCTGCGGCATAGCCGTTCAGCGCGCTCAGCATGCCTTCGAAGTTCACGCCGTGCGTGTGCGCGTCGTAGTACGGATAGTTCACGACCTCGAAGCCGGCGCTTTCGAACAGCGCGCGGTGGTTTTCCCAGCTCGGATCGCTGATCGCGACCTTGGCGTTCGGGTTCAGGCGCTTCAGGAAGTCGGCGCCGATTTTCAGTGCGCCCGTGCCGCCCAGTGCTTGCGCCGTCACGACGCGACCTGCGGCGATCAGCGGCGAGTCGTTGCCGAGCAGCAGCTTCTGCACGGCAGCGTCGTAGGCAGCGATGCCTTCGATCGGCAGATAGCCACGCGGCAGCGCGGCTTCGACGCGTGCCTTTTCCGCGTCGCGCACGGCGCGCAGCAGCGGAATCTTGCCTTCTTCATTGAAGTACACACCAACGCCAAGGTTGACCTTGGTGGCGCGCGCATCGGCGTTGAAGGCTTCGTTCAGGCCCAGAATCGGGTCGCGGGGAGCAAGTTCGACGGCGGAGAACAGAGACATGATGGGTGAGCAGCAGTAGTGAAAAGAGGGCGGCTTCAAGCTCGGGCGGCCGGCCAACGGTGTCTGACTGACGGACAATTCAGACGCAGGGCGGGCATCGGCGAGCGAGCGCAACTTGGCATTGTAGCGAATCCGCAGGCATTTTTCGGCCGACAAAGCCTGTTGGGCTGAATTATTTGCTTGAAAAACAGGCACTCAGGCGATGCAGCCGTGCCGAATCTGGCTCGGACGAAGCCGGCGAAGGCCGAACAGCTGCTGCAATCCGACGGGAAAATGCCTCTGCATCGGCCCCCTGCGGCGTGCGTCCCGCCACCCCCGCAACCCTACGCGGACCCGCTCGGCCCGGGTTCCCGCAACCCGTTAGAATAGTTCTTTGCCCAAGGCCCGGTGCCGCCCCATGTCCGAACACCATCTGACTGAAGTCGACGAGACGCTCGACGAATCCAAATTCATCACGTTCGAAGGCTCGCCGTTCCGGCTTTACCAGCCGTATCCGCCCGCCGGCGACCAGCCGACGGCGATCGACACGCTCGTCGAAGGCGTCGAGGACGGCTTGTCGTTCCAGACGCTGCTCGGCGTGACCGGCTCCGGCAAAACCTTCACGATGGCCAACACCATCGCGCGGCTTGGCCGGCCGGCGATCGTGTTCGCGCCGAACAAGACGCTCGCCGCGCAGCTCTATTCGGAGTTTCGCGAGTTCTTTCCGCGCAATGCGGTCGAGTACTTCGTCTCGTACTACGATTACTACCAGCCGGAAGCGTACGTGCCGCAGCGCGACCTCTTCATCGAAAAGGATTCCTCGATTAACGAGCACATCGAGCAGATGCGCCTGTCGGCCACCAAGAGCCTGATGGAGCGGCGCGATGTGATCATTGTCGGCACGGTGTCGGCGATTTACGGTATCGGCAACCCGTCGGAATATCACAAGATGATTCTGACGTTGCGCACGGGCGACAAGCTCGGTCAGCGCGACATCATCGCCCGGCTGATCGCGATGCAGTACAACCGCAATGAAGCCGACTTCCAGCGCGGTTCGTTCCGCGTGCGCGGCGACACGATCGATATTTTCCCGGCGGAGCACGCCGAAATGGCGGTGCGCATCGAGTTGTTCGACGACGAGGTCGAAACGCTGCAACTGTTCGATCCGCTCACCGGCCGCGTGCGGCAGAAGATTTCGCGCTTCACCGTTTATCCGTCGTCGCACTATGTCACGCCGCGCGACACCGTGGTGCGCGCGGTCGAAACGATCAAGACCGAGCTGCGCGACCGGCTCGAGTTCTTCTACAGCAACGGCAAGCTCGTCGAAGCGCAGCGGCTCGAGCAGCGCACCCGCTTCGATCTGGAAATGTTGCAGGAGTTGGGCTTCTGCAAGGGCATCGAGAACTACTCGCGGCACTTTTCGGGCGCCGCGCCCGGCGAACCGCCGCCCACACTGGTCGACTATCTGCCGCCCGACGCGTTGATGCTGCTCGACGAGTCGCACGTGTTGATCGGCCAGCTGAACGGCATGTATAACGGCGACCGCGCACGTAAAGAGAATCTGGTCGACTACGGTTTTCGCTTGCCGTCGGCGCTCGACAATCGCCCGCTCAAGTTCAACGAGTTCGAGCGCAAGATGCGCCAGGTGGTGTTCGTGTCGGCCACGCCGGCCGATTACGAGCAGAAAACGGCAGGCCAGGTGGCCGAGCAGCTGGTGCGCCCCACCGGCCTCGTCGATCCGGAAATCGAGGTGCGCCCGGCGCGTACCCAGGTCGACGATGTGCTGGCCGAGATCAACGAGCGCGTCAAGGTGGGCGACCGTGTGCTGGTCACCGTGCTGACCAAGCGGATGGCCGAGCAACTGACCGAGTTTCTGGCCGACCACGGCGTCAAGGTGCGCTACCTGCACAGCGACATCGATACGGTGGAGCGGGTGGAAATCATCCGCGATCTGCGGCTGGGCACGTTCGACGTGCTGGTCGGGATCAACCTGTTGCGCGAGGGGCTGGATATTCCGGAAGTTTCGCTGGTTGCGATTCTCGACGCGGACAAGGAAGGCTTCCTGCGTGCCGAGCGCTCGCTGATCCAGACCATCGGGCGGGCGGCGCGTAACGTGAACGGCAAGGCGATCCTCTATGCGGACAGAGTGACCGACTCGATGCGCCGCGCCATCGGCGAAACCGAACGGCGACGCGCCAAGCAGATCGCGTACAACGTGGAGCACGGCATTACGCCGCGCGGTGTGGTCAAACGGATTCGCGACATCATCGACGGGGTGTACAACGTCGACGACGCCCGCGCCGAGCTGAAGGAACAGCAGACCCGGGCGAAATTCGAGGACATGTCCGAGAAGCAGCTTGCCAAGGAACTCAAGCGTCTCGAAAAACAGATGATGGAGCACGCCAAGAATCTCGAGTTCGAAAAAGCCGCACAGACCCGCGACCAGCTGGCGCTGTTGCGGCAGCGCGTATTTGGCGCGAACGTCGGCGACCACGTGCCCGGCGTCGAATAAATTCTCCCTGCCTGGCAAGGAAGGAGCGATAAAAGGCGCGGCGATGTGCCGCGCCTTGTGTTTCCTGCGCATTACATCCTGCCAACACCTTCGCCTGCGCTTTCCTTAACACCGCCTTAAGTCCCTGCTGCCGTAAGGCTTTGCGAGCGTCCTCGTTTGTTCTCGCCGCCGATCAATGATAAACTCGCGCAATATTGAGAATGGTTCGCATTAGCGTTAGTAATGCGGTCAGTAATGCGGCGGCTCAAAGCGCACACGCACTGCACTGTTCCAATGGGTTCGATTCCAGTCTGATAAAAACAAGGAGTTTCAATGCGGATTTCTTCATTTGTGCGTGGTGGCGCAGCAGCGGTGGCCGCAGTCGCGGCTCTTTCCGCAACGGCAGCGGAATACCCGATCGGCAAGCACCAGATTCAGGGCGGCATGGAAATCGGCGCGGTCTATCTGCAGCCGATCACGATGGAACCCGAAGGCATGATGCGCAAGGCGTCGGATTCGGACGTCCACCTCGAGGCCGACATTCACGCGGTCAAGAACAATCCGACCGGTTTCGCCGAAGGCGACTGGATGCCATATCTGCAAGTCCGTTATGAATTGACGAAAGCCGGTTCGAATCAGACCCAGAAGGGCGACATGATGGCGATGGTCGCCAACGACGGTCCGCACTACGGCGACAACGTCAAGCTGCAGGGCCCCGGCAAATACCACCTGAAGCTGGTGGTCGAAGCGCCGATGCAAACCGGTCACATGGCGTTTGGCCGTCACGTCGACAAGGAAACCGGCGTGGGCGCGTGGTTCAAGCCGATCACGCTCGAATACGA
Source organism: Paraburkholderia caffeinilytica (assembly GCF_003368325.1). Taxonomy (NCBI): domain Bacteria; kingdom Pseudomonadati; phylum Pseudomonadota; class Betaproteobacteria; order Burkholderiales; family Burkholderiaceae; genus Paraburkholderia; species Paraburkholderia caffeinilytica. Next base: position 3,313,064 of record NZ_CP031467.1, read on the forward strand.
CTTCACGTACGCGGGCATTGGCAAGAAGGGCGGTTACTGATCGCCGCAGACGCGGATCATCGCGGCTCGTCGCGCGTCGCCTGAGGCCGCGCGTGCGTGAATGGGTGAATGCAGCAGGCGGCGCGCGGACGATGAAATCCGCCGCGCCGCGTTTTCCGGAAAGGCTAATGAGAATTAACCGAAAGATCGCGATCCTCGCCATGACCGTTTTGACGGTGGGGGCCGCGCACGCAGCGGATCTGCCGACCTTCAAGCTTGAAATGAACGACGGCAAGCTCAATCCGGCGCGCATCGAAGTGCCGGCAGGGCAGCGCATCAAGATCGCGATACACAACACCGGCAAGGGTGCGGCCGAATTCGAAAGCGTGCAATTGCGCAAAGAAAAAGTGTTGGCGCCGGGCGGCGATTCGTTCGTCGTGATTGCCCCGCTCGAGCCGGGCGAATACAAGTTCTTCGACGATTTCCATCAGCAGGCGCAGGGCGTGATCGTCGCAAAGTAAAAGTAGTGGCTTGGGGTGCGAGCGCATGCCTCGAGCAGCCGGGTTAAGCGTTCGCCAAAGCAGTGGAAGGGTAGAGGGAGAGCTTGGATGGGTCAGATTCTGTTCATCGTGTGGCGGGAAAGCGTTGAGGCCTTGCTGGTCGTCGGCATCCTGTACGCGTGGTTGAAGAATGGCGACGACGATGCGCGCCGCGGTTTGCCGTACCTGTGGGGCGGCGTCGCGGTCGGTGTGATCGCGGCGGTCGCGCTCGGCGCGGCGCTGGTCGGTTTCACCGAAGTGCTCTCCGGTGACGCGCAGGATTATTTCCAGACCGCAATGGTGCTGGTCGCCTGCGTGCTGATCGTGCAGATGGTGCTGTGGATGAAGCAGCACGGCCGGTCGCTCAAGCGCGACATGGAACAGTCGCTGCAAAAGAGTCAGCGCGATTCGAACTGGTGGGGTGTGGCATTGCTGGTCGCATTGGCCATCGCCCGCGAAGGCAGCGAAACGGTGATCTTCCTGTACGGTCTCGGCTTTGGCCAATCAGGTCACGTGGATGGCAGCCAGATGCTTGCTGTGATCATCGGCCTCGGTCTTGCATTGCTGACCTTCTACGTGCTTCAGTTGGGCGGCAAGATTTTCTCGTGGCGGCTCTTCTTCCGTATCACTGAAATCATGCTGCTGTTCCTCGGCGCAGGCCTGTTTCAGACCGGTGTCGACAAGCTGATCGACAAGGAAGTTCTGCCCACGATCATCGACCAGATGTGGAACTCGTCGGCCGTCCTCGACGATTCGAGCACCTTCGGTTCGCTGGTCGCGACGCTCACCGGTTATCGCGCCCACCCGGCGCTGATGAATCTGGTTGCCTACGCGGTGTATTGGGCGGTCGTCTATCTGCTGGTGCGTCGCGCGAATCGCAAGCCGGCGCAGCAGGCCGCAGGGCGCGCGGCATGAGTACCGTCATGACCCGCCCGGGCCGCCTCGCCGCGGCCGGGCAGTGGATGCAGCGGCATGGCGGTTTGATCCGCGGCATTCAATGGGTCGTCGTGGCGGTGTACGCGTTCCTGATTCTCGTGCCGGCGGTGACGCCGCTGCCGGACGACACCGCGCATCTGTGGACCAACCTGACGCTGGCCGCGCAGTTCGTGTTCTGGGGCATCTGGTGGCCGTTCGTGCTGCTGTCGATGGTGATGCTCGGCCGCGTCTGGTGCGGCGTGCTGTGTCCGGAAGGCGCGCTCGCTGAATTCGCCAGCAAGTACGGCCGCGGCTGGGCGATTCCGCGCTGGATGCGCTGGGGCGGCTGGCCGTTCGTCGCGTTCGGCATCACCACCATCTACGGTCAGATGGTCAGCGTCTACCAGTACCCGAAAGCCGTGCTGCTGGTGCTAGGCGGCTCGACTTTCGCGGCGATGGTCATCGGCTTGCTTTACGGACGCGAAAAGCGCGTCTGGTGCAAGTATCTGTGCCCCGTCAACGGGGTCTTTTCGCTCCTGGCGCGTCTCGCGCCGTTCCACTACAAAGTCGACGAAGACGCGTGGCGCCTTTCGTACAAGAACGGCGAGCATGGGCATCGCGTGATTCCGATCAATTGCGCCCCGCTGGTGCCGCTGCGCAACATGAAGGGCGCGTCGGACTGCCATATGTGCGGCCGTTGCAGCGGACATCGCGATGCGATCGCGCTGACGTGGCGTGCGCCGTCGTCGGAGGTCGTGCAGCTTGGCGACAGGCAGGCGAACCCGTGGGACACCGCGTTGATCCTGTATGGCCTGCTCGGCATCGCGATCGGCGCATTCCACTGGACCGCTTCGCGCTGGTTCGTCGACCTGAAGATGTTCTTCGCCACCTGGCTTGTCGATCACGACATCACCTGGCCGCTCGACACCAACGCGCCGTGGTTCCTGTTCACGCATTACCCCGAGCAGAACGACGTGTTCTCGTGGCTCGACGGCACGATGGTGATTGGCTACATCCTCGCCACGGCGCTCGTATACGGCACCGCGTTGCTGGTGCTGCTGATGGGCGCAACGCGCATGCTGGGGCGCTTCAGCGCCGTGCGTCTGCATCATTTGACGCAAGGCCTGATTCCGATTGCCGGCGCAGGTGTGTTCCTCGGCTTGTCGGCAACCACGTTGTCGCTGCTGCGTGCGGAACATCTGTCGTTGTGGTGGGCGTCGGATATGCGTATCGCGATTCTGGCGATTGCCAACCTGTGGAGCGCGTGGCTCGCCTGGCTCGTCACACGCCGCTACAGCGAGCGCTTCGTCCAACGCGGACTCGCGATGGTGTGGTTCGCCGCGGCGCTGGCAGTGGTCGATAGCGCGTGGTGGCTCATGTTCTGGGGCTGGGCCTCGAAGTAAAGCTTAACGCTTCAATGTGCTGCCGGAACCCGATCGGCGCCTTGCAAAACAAAAGCCGTGGAGATGACGCGATCCCACGGCTTTTTCATTTCCTGCATTTGCGACACACGTCGTTTCGTGCATCCGCATTGGGTGAGAACCAGAATGAGAACCAAAAAAGCGGCCTGGCTTGCTGCGACGGCTGGCTTGGTGTCTGCACGAAGGGGTCTAGTTCTCGCGTGCAAGCCGTCGTGGCTGGCTAATGCCCAACACCTCTCGAGGAGGTGGTCCCCACAATACCCGGTACGTACTGCTATTCGGTGTTGCCTGTTACTTCGTCAGGATCAGCTTGCCTAAGCGCGTTGCACGCAGCTGGTAGGTCTCGCCGTTGTGCAGGATGCTGACGTGGCTATGTCCCTGCAGCAGCGCGTCGCTGCGCACGACCCGATCCGACTTCTCGCTCGTACCGCCGGCGTGATCCGCTGCAGGCTTCGCGGCGGTTGCCGTCGCCGCCGATGGTTTCGGACGGCTGGTCAGCGCGGCCGCCGGGCGGCGCAGGCTGAGCGTGGAAGAGCGCGTGAGATCGGTCATTCGTTTTAGCTGTTGGTCGATTCGATGGGTTAATTCTAAATGATAACTATTCCCATTTACAAGAAAGAGAAATTCATCGGATTTAACTTTCGATAGTTGAGTGGTGCGGTGCGGGCGGAGCCGCCCGCTCGCGATTCAATGCAACGAACCGGGTTCCTGCCGGGTCTGCACGTACTGGCGGATCAGCCGCACGGTGTCGATATCGTTCTCGCGATACGCCGACTTCACGATTTCCTGCGTCTGCACGGCGTCCTGGTCGTCGGACACGGGCAGGGTGGTCGCGTATTCGAAGCGGAGGAACAACTGTAGTTCGTCAGGCTGCTCGATCGTCATCGTCAGCGAGCCACCGACATAGTCCGCGGTCGGCAGAATGTCGTAGCGCACGCTCTGGCGATCCTGCAGCGTGACACGGTCGCGCACGGTGGCCTGGCCGTAGTGCAATTCCCGTTCGAGCGTGTCGCCTTCGCGCGAGAGGATGGTGCAGCTGTCGAGCCCGATCACGAACAGTTGCGGTTGCTCGGCGCGCAGCACGAGCCCCTCCCACAACTGCTCGCGGGTCATCGAATCGACAAACGGATTCAACGGATCGTTGATCTGGATAAGGTGTTCGAAATTCAAGACGACGGCTTCCTATGAAAGCGTTGCATAACGTTCAGCCCGGCTGAGCCAATGACAGCATTGTCGCGCTCAGCGAGCAATCGCGCCAATGTGCCGGCGCGCGAGGCTCGCAAGGCTTCAGGCGACGGCAAGACCGGAACGGATCGTGATCGAATGCGTCAGGATCTTGTGAACCGGGCACGCATTGGCAATTTGCAAGAGCCGTTCCCGCTGCTCGTCGGACAGATTGCCTTCCAGCATGATCTTGCGGTCGATGGTCGTGCCCGCGTCGCCGGTGTCGAGCGACAGCGCCACGCGCACGTCGGCGAGCGGCCAGCCCTTACGCTGAGCGTACATCTTCAGCGTGATCGACGTACAGGCACCGAGGCTCGACAGCAACAGCGCGACAGGTGCCGGCCCGCGATCACCGCCGCCAAGCGACTCGGGTTCGTCGGCGAGCCACGTGTGCTTGCCGTCGTCGAAAACGACCTGGAAATTCGTCGAGCCGATGTGGGCGGTGACGGTGGACTCTGCCATGCGCGCTCCTGAACAGGGACGGAAATCGCCGTGCGCCAGGGGCCGTCACGATTGGACGGAATGGAGCACGGCATGCATTGCTATTGTGAACGAATTTACCGGCCTTCGCGCCGATGCGTGGACGGCGTGGACGGCGTGGCGGCGTAGGCGGCGCAGTCAGTGCCACCCGCCGCCATCGTGAGCGGCAACGCACGCTGGCTGGCATAGCCAATCAGTGCGTGATCGCGCCCATGCGGCCGGCCTGATAGTCGACCACGGCCTGACGGATTTCGTCTTCGGTGTTCATCACGAACGGGCCATAGCGCACCACCGGTTCTTTCAACGGCACGCCGCCGAGCAGCAGCACGTCGAGCGGCTCGGCGCCGGCCGTCAATGTGACCGAGTCGCCGTCGTTCTGAAACACCACCATCTTCTGCGCGTCGATTTCCTGGCGCGCTTCCCCTTCGCCGTAGAAGCCCTTGCCCGACAGGCTGTAAGCGAATACGCGATAGTCGGCCGGCACCGGTTGTTGAATCGTCGCGCCCGGCTGCAGCGAAAAATGCTGATACAGGATCGGCGTGCGTGTTTCGATCGCCGCCTTCACACCGAGCGCTTCGCCCGCGATCACCTTGACGCGCACCTTGCCGTCCGCGGACGTCGCGACCGGAATACTGGCCGCCGGTATCTCCTGATAGCGCGGCTCGATCATCTTGTCGCGGCGCGGCAGATTGACCCACAGTTGCACGCCATGCACGCGCCCACCGGCGCGCACGAACGACGGGTCCGGCATCTCGCTGTGCACGACGCCTGCGCCCGCAGTCATCCATTGCACGTCGCCGGCACGCAGCGTGCCCGAATGGCCCGCCGAATCCTTGTGGCCGAACTGGCCTTCGAGCGCGTACGTGACGGTTTCGAAGCCGCGATGCGGATGATCAGGTGCGCCTTTGGCTTCGCCCGGTGCGTAGTCGATCGGACCCATTTCGTCGAGCAGCAGGAACGGATCGAAATCCATCAGCAAGCGGGTCGGAAACGGGCGGTGGACGATGAAGCCGCCGCCTTCGGTCGTGCGAACGGCAGGAATCGTGCGTTCGATCGTGCGTGTCGTGCTCATCAAAAGTCACCTTGAAAAATGGGGAATAGCGTTATTTTTGAAACATAGCGCTATTATAGTGACCGTTTTCCTAGGTGCCAGCCGCCGTCACGCAATGGATTGTTCTATTAATGGAACGATGAGATGAAGATCGATTCACACAATCTGAATGACCTGATGTACTTTTCGCAGGTCGTCGAACATGGCGGTTTTTCCGCCGCCGAGCGCGTGCTGGGCATTTCCAAGTCGCGCCTGTCGCGCCGGCTAACCGAGCTGGAGGCATCGCTGGGCGTGCGTTTGCTGCAGCGCTCCACCCGCAAGCTGGCGCTCACTGAAGCGGGGCAGCTCTTCTATCAGCACTGTCAGGCGATGCTGGGCGAAGCACAGGCCGCCGTCAACGTCGTGCAGCAACTGCGCTCGTCGCCGCGCGGCACGGTGCGCGTAAGCGTACCGGTCACCGTCTCGCAGACCATCCTGTCGCAGATCCTGCCGGAATTCATGCATCGCTATCCGGAAGTGCGGGTGGTGATGCGCGTGACGAACCGCGTGATCGATCTGTTCGAGGATTCGATCGACATTGCGTTGCGCGTGCGCTCCGATCCGCCGGAAAACGCCAACATCGTCGTGCGTCCGTTGTGGCGCACGCGGCAGATGCTGGTCGGCGCGCCGAGCCTGTTGCAGCAGAATGCGCCGCCGCTGCTGCCCGCCGATCTGAGCCGTTTCGAAACCCTCGACGTGCCGACGGGCGACGGACGTCACGTCTTCGATCTGATCGCCCCCGACGGCACGCGCCACGCGCACGAACACGAGCCGCGCCTCGTCACCGCCGATCTGATGACGATTCGTGAAGCGGTGCTGTCCGGCGTGGGTATCGCCGCGTTGCCGGAGATGATGTATGGCAGCGCGCTGCGCGCGGGGCAGTTGTCGCCGGTGATGCCCGGCTGGACCTTTCCGACGCCGCAGTTGTACGCGGTATTCGTGTCGCGGCAGGGAATGGTGCCGGCCGTGCGCGCGTTCGTCGACTATCTGGTCGAAATGCTCGATCCGGACGAAGGCAAGCACATCATGGGCGAATGTCCGACTCGGGCCGCGAAAGACGCAGCGAAAGAAGCCGCGCAATCCGCGCTTGCAATCGCGTCATAGCACTTATTGCGGGCGGCAACATCGCTTTTAGCATTTAAGCGCCGCCTGTCATGAGTACTTTCAATGGCAGTTTGCTTGAATGCGCGCGCTCGCGGGCCTATAGTGGAATCCCTTCGCTAAGGAGTCTCTTATGCGAAAACTCATGGCCTCTATGATAGTGGGCCTGATAGGGCTGACCGCGCTGTCCGTGTCGATCACGGCTGTCGCATGCGGTGACTCGAGCTATCAGTCTTCTTCGAACGATGGCAAATGATCCCGCCGCCCGAAGGCGCCGAGTGCGCACAAAAAAAGGCCTTCATCTGGCGATGAAGGCCTTTTACTTTTAGCCCTTGTTTCAAGGGCTTTTCCGCTTTTTCGGCAGGCGCTGCTTAACAACTGATGCGTCGCGTGCCGTTACTCTCCCGTCATTTTCCTTTGGGCTGCGTGACGAAGCCGATCTTGGTGAGACCGCCGGCTTGCGCGGCTGACATCACTTCCGCCACTTTCTCGTACGCAACCTTGCGGTCCGCGTCCAGATGCAGTTCCGGCTGCGGATTCGCTTGCGCAGCTTCTGCAATCTTCGCGCGCAGTGCCGCGTCGTCGACCTTTTTGTTGTCCCACAACACGTTGCCGTCCGCATCGACGGCGACCGTGACTTGCGCGGGCTTGGTGTCTTCCTTCTGACTGCTCGCATGCGGCAGATCGATTTTGACCGCGTGACGAATCACCGGGATCGTCACCATGAAGACGATCAGGAGAACCAACATCACGTCGACGAGCGGCGTCATGTTGATTTCGTTCATCAGGCCGTCGTCATCGTCGCCGGCGAAGGGGCTCATTGCCATCGGATGCCTCGTCGGTCAGTTGGCGCGCGCGAGGCGCAAACCGTCGCCGCGCCTGGACGACGACAGACGGGCGCCCGTCACGAAGAACGCATGCAGACCATGTGCAAAGCGGCTCAGCTTGGCGACGATCGCCTTGTTGGCGCGCGTCAGTGCGTTGTAGCCGAGCACGGCCGGAATCGCGACGAACAGGCCGAACGCGGTCATGATCAGCGCTTCGCCGACCGGTCCCGCGACCTGATCGATCGACGACTGGCCGCTCGCGCCGATCGCCAGCAGTGCGTGATAGATGCCCCATACCGTGCCGAACAGGCCGACGAACGGCGCCGTGCTGCCGATCGAGGCGAGAATCGCCAGGCCGCTTTGCATGCGCGCGACGCTTTCGTCCATCGTGTCCTTCAGGCAGCGCGTCACCCAGTCCGAGACGTCCATGCGATCGTGCAGATGCGGCTGCGTCTGATGGTGGTGATCGGCGGCTTCCTGGCCTGACAGCGCGAGTGCCAGGAACGGATTGTCCTGCGGCGTCGACGATTCCGCGCCGAGCTTCTTCACGCCGTCGGCGAGATCGTCCGAATGCCAGAACTGCTGTTCGGCATTCTTCGTGAGACGCTTGAGGCGCATCACATTCCAGCCTTTGATGACGATCACGCTCCACGACATGACCGACATGATCAACAGCGCGAGCGCGATACCGCGCGTCACGACATCCCCTTGCGCCCACACGTGCGCCAATCCGTAGTTTTGCATTGCAATTCCTTGTTTTTAAAATCTGCCTCAATCGTTCAGATTGAAGTTGTAAGGCTGGGTGTACGCGACCCGAATCGGCTGGCCGTTCTCGAGATAGGGCTTGCAGGCGCTCGCATGCGCTGCGGCAACCGCGGCATCGTCCAGGCGGTTGAAACCGCTGCTCTTCTTCAGTTCGATGTTCTCGAGCTTGCCCGTCAGTCCGACCACGAACTTCACGTAGGCGGTGCCCGCTTCACCGCGTCGCCTGGACAGCGATGGGTACTCCGGCGTGACCATGTTGCAGTCGATGTGCGAAACATTTTTCGGAGCGGTGATTTCCATTGTCGGCCGGCCCACTGCCGGCGCAGCCTGAGCGGGCGGTGCAGCCGGCGCGGGCGGCGTCGGATCGGCCGCTGCGACGGGGGTAGGCGACGGCGCGGCGGCCACCGGCAGCGGCGTAGGCGTCGGCTTGAGCGTCGGCGTCGGCTGGACTTTGGGCTTGGTGTGAACCGGTGGAGTCGGCTTGGGCGGCGGCGCGATCGACTGCAGTGCGACGGGCGCGGCCACGGGCGCCGGCGCCAGCAACTGCGCGGTCATGACGCGCGATTCGAGCACCGGTTGCACGGGTTCATGACGCAGCGTCAGGATCACCGCAAGCAAAGCGATGTGAATCGCCGCGACCGCGGCAGTCGCGGTCAACGCGCGGGAATTCATTCGGGGAGACGAAGCCGACGTGGCGCCGGCTGAAACGGTATACGAGGCCTGCATGTTAGCGTGGCAGCGTGCCGTCGATACGGCACGTCAGACAAGACGTCGTCATGTTCGGAAGATCAGCAGCGAAATGAGCAAAGTAGTCACGAAACCAATCAGCAATTCCATCTCAAACTCCTTTTAACGGGTGAGCGGGTAGCTGGCTGGTACGGATACTGGCTTGCTGACGGCAGTGGGATAAAGCGTGAAACAGCACGCAAATCAGCGCGTGAAGCAGCGCCTGAAACGGCGTGTAAATCTGAGCATGAAGCAGTGGCGCGGTGAGCACCCGGGGCGCAGCGTGGGTAGCGCCCTCAATCTCCGCTTCAGGCGGCCTTGCGTTCGTAAAACGTCAGCGGCATGGCCTGCGAGTGATGATCGAAGCCGCAACGGCTCGCGCACACGCCGCTTTCCATCATGACGCCGCGCACGGAATCCGCGCACTTGCCGCAGCAGGACGCGACGCCGAGTTCGAACTGGAGTTCGTCGAACGAATCGACGCCTTCCGCGATCGAGGCACGGATCTTTCGGTCAGAAACAGACTTGCAGACACAGACAATCATGGTAGGGCGTGATAGCTAACGTTAATGCGAACTATTATCATTTTGATTGGCTCGTTTG